>CAJUTJ010000081.1 GCA_910589655.1 uncultured Acetatifactor sp.
CGGATGGCATGATGGCGGAGATTATGGAGGGGATACAATGAGTGCAAATTATATCCTCAATAATCCTGCTTGGCTCGGGGAAATTCCCTCACATTGGGACTGCAAGAAAATTGGCTCTCTATTTACTGAGCGGAAAGTTAAAGTTTCTGACAAGGAGTATCCTCCGCTTTCTGTCGCAAAGATTGGCGTTGTGCCTCAATTGGACACCGCAGTGAAAACAGATGCAGGGGACAATCGCAAGCTGGTACGCATTGGGGATTTTGTCATCAATAGCCGGTCGGACAGAAAGGGCTCTTGTGGTGTGTCAGAACTTGATGGATCAGTTTCCCTTATCAATATCGTGCTTACACCCAGAAATCGGTGGAATAGCAGATATGTACATTACCTGTTGAGAAGCCAGCCCTTTTCAGAGGAATATTATCGCAACGGGAGAGGGATTGTAGCTGATTTGTGGACAACACGTTATAGTGAAATGAAATCCATCCTTCTTCCCGTCCCTCCCCGCTCTGAACAGGATCAGATTGTGCGGTTTCTGGATTGGAAGGTTTCGAGTATCAATAAGCTAATCTCGGTAAAAAGAAAACAGATAGCTTTGCTTCATGAACGGCAGAGTGTTCATATTTCGCACATTGTTACACATGGTCTGCGTAATGGTGTAGCTGCAAAGGCTTCTGGAGCGGAGTGGCTTGGCGATATTCCGGAACATTGGCACACCATGAGATGCAAGTATCTCTTTTCAGAAAGAGATGAGCGCTCACAAGATGGTTCAGAGCAACATTTGTCTATGAGCCAAAAACATGGGCTTGTGCCGGACAGTCAGCTTGACGAACGCAGAATGCTTTCGGAGTCGTATGTGGGCGGTAAGCTGTGCGATAAAGATGATCTTGTTTTGAATCGACTTAAAGCACATTTAGGTGTTTTTGCACTGGCTCCGCAGTCTGGAGTAATTAGTCCTGACTATACGGTGCTGAGGCCAAACACAGAAAGACTTCTTCCGTCGTTTGCTGAAACTGTACTAAAAAGCGACTGTTGCCGAGGTGAGTTGCGCATCAGAGTGCGCGGCATTATTGAAGGATTCTGGCGACTTTACACTGATGATTTTAATACTATTGTTCTGCCTGTTCCTCCACTTGACGAGCAAGCGGAAATTATGGAGTATATAGTTGAGTTCCGCGATAAAGCAAAAAAATATGAGGATACGCTAACACAGGAGATATCCAGCTTGCAGGAACTAAAAGCCCGTCTTATCTCGGATACGGTTACCGGCAAAATTGATGTCCGTGGCATTCAAATCCCCGAATACGAATTTGCGGAGGAAAACATTGATACAGAAAATGATGAAAGCATGGAAGGGATGAAAAGCGAAACGTATGAAGAATAAATTGTCGAAATGGTGGTTCTTGGTTGTACTTGCTATTCCCTTCTTTCTGATGCTCTGTCTGCATATAGGAATTGCTCTGGGGAATTATTTTGGCATCAATATCAATGTGCCAAATGTTGATGCCTCCACATGGTTTATCTTTTGTGGCAGTTACTTGGGCGGTACAATGACTCTTGCTGGCGTAATGGTTACATTAAAACATGAACGAGGTATTCATCGATATGAAAAAACGATGGAGACCATTGAAAAAGAAAGGGATGGACTGGGAAATGTGATTTGCAAATTGAACCTGTTTGCACCCAGTATCCTTTATCAGCGGTTCAACTCTTTGCGTATTACAAGCACAGGATACAATTCTGTTGAAGTGGCCGCTATTCGGCAGCAGTTGGCAGAGGAAATGCAAAAAATCAATACTCTAAAACTGAAAGCAATGTTCTTCACAGATATTTACGTAGTGCCGTCCGGATGTTCCACTTGTAAAAATCCATGCAGGATTCCAACGGTCTTGCCGGAATTTCAAAAAACATATGAAAAGATTAGCAATCGGATTTTCACTCTATTGGAAATGATAGACTCTTATATAGCACTCTGCGACAAAAATGCAATAAAGCGAGCTTTAGTCATGAACTGCCAAGAACTAAATCAGCAACTGCAATCACGGGGGCAGCCGCCGAAATATGAAGAAGCTGAACTAAAGGGATATGAAAGTGAGATCATCAATGTAGAATCTCAACAAAACAACATCATTACAGCATTAACCGAAGTTAGCAAGTATAGCCAAGCCGAAATTCCACAGCTTAATGCATTGGCGAGGGAATATATCGCCGCGAAGCAACAAAACGCCTATAAGAGTTGTTTCCCCACCAAGGAGGGCTGATAAAATGGCCAACAATAACCTAATCCCTTATGAGGACATCTATTCTGAAATAAAAGAAACTCTCCTGCTGTCGCGCAATCAGGCATACAGCGCGGTCAATTTCGCTATGGTGCAGGCTTATTGGCAAATTGGGCGCATTATCGTTGAACATGAACAGAATGGCAATGCGCGGGCTGGTTATGGAAAATCTGTCTTGCAGGAGTTATCCAGTCGTTTGACCAAGGACTTTGGCAAGGGCTTTTCTGTGCGGACGTTGCAGCAGATGAAGAAATTTTATGTCACATTCCCAAATACGAACGCACTGCGTTCGCAATTGACCTGGACGCACTACCGCCTTTTGCTGTCGGTGGAAAATGAGCAGGCAAGGCAATGGTATATGGACGAGGCCATCGCTTCCGCATGGTCGAGCCGCCAACTGGAGAGGCAGATTTCCACCCTATATTATGAGCGCCTTCTTGCAAGCCGTGATCAATCGCCCGTAAAAGCGGAGGCTGATGAACTCACAGCGCCATTGGCGGCGGAGAACTTCATCAGAGACCCCTATGTGCTGGAATTTCTTGACCTAAAAAATTATCCGGCTTTGCGCGAGTCCGATTTGGAACAGGCCCTTCTTGATAAGCTGCAGGAATTTTTGCTGGAGTTAGGACGCGGATTTTGCTTTGTGGCCAGA
>CAJUTJ010000082.1 GCA_910589655.1 uncultured Acetatifactor sp.
GGCACAACGATCTCCCCCACCGGGATTTCCCTCAGTTCCTTTTTCAGCACATGAGTAAATCGGATAGTTCCGGCAGTGCCGCCCTTTTCCCTGCCATCGTAGACGGCGATCACCCGGTCGGAGTGTTCCACCATGTAGCGGTTTCGGTGGGAGTAAACGCTGGGCTGGTACTCCTCTCGGATGACAACGATGTCCGCACAAGATTCCAGCATCTCATAGGTCCGCTTCTTCTGCCGCAGACTATCGAGCCGCTTCTGGTAGGGGATCACGGCTATAAGCTCCAGCGCCGGGTTTGACTTCTTCATTTCCAGTACGGTCTCAGCAAAATACTGATCCACACCCTCGGCAAAGCCGCTCATAAAGCAAGTAAAACCGTCAGTGACCGCTTTCTCGACTTCCTTCCGCAGAGCCGCCTTAACACGGTTGATCTCCTTTTGGGGCAAATCCCTGTGTCCTGTAACACAACAAGTCTTTTTCTGCATCTGTCTTTCCTCCGTTTGATATTGATTGTTCGGCTACTGCCTGCTGTATAGTGTGGTTCTGTACCAACATACCCGGCCACCGCTCCAACGGTCAAGGATGTCGCAGGATAGCGCCTTGAAATAGATATAACCTTTCACATATGCCAATAATAGTAGATATAATTTAGCAAGTCAATGATAATACCCTTTTTCAATTTGTGAATATATCAATTGCATAAGGTACAATCTAATACAAGGCGGAGGTGAGGGCGATGTATGAAGATTTTCTCCCGGAGCGGCTGGCAAGACTGAGGACACAAAAGGGCGTATCTGCCCGCGATATGTCCCTGTCGCTGGGACAGGCGAACAACTATATCAACAACATCGAAAACAAGAAGTCCCTGCCCTCCATGCAGGCTTTCTTCTACATCTGCGAGTATCTGGATGTGACGCCCCAGGAATTTTTTGATGAGGGGAACGCCCACCCGGAAGCACTCCAGGCATTTATTACGGAGGCAAAAAAGCTGGACTCCGAATCGCTGGAATACATCCTCGGTATCATGAAAAAGCTGAATAATACAAAATGAAGCGGCCAAGCGACTGGCCGCTTCATTTTGTATTGTACCCGGTGATAATCAGGATATGTCCTGCTCCTATACTGGTGATAATCCAAGAAATATCCAAGGAATTACAAACGGGCATAGCCTGCAGGTGGCAGCTTTGCCCGTTAATTATGCTCCTGTGCTACAACATGGAGGTTGAACAGACATCCATGTTACATAGCGTAGTGATCTGGAAAAGGACTTACTTTTTGGGAAGTACCTACCGAAAAAGTGCAATCTTGCTCTCATTTTTATAGGATGGTATCTTTATTGTGATTACAAAGAAAGGATGCCTCATATGAAGAATGTAGAAATTGGGCCGATTCGTCCACCTTCTGAGAACAGTAGTCTGTTGATCCGTGTCACACGGGGATGCCATTGGAATAAGTGTTATTTTTGCGGTCTCTATAAATCCATGCAATTCTCCATGCGGCCTATTGAGGAAACCATAGAAGATATTGCTATGCAGGCCCAAATTTACCATGAGAAAAATTTTACATCCTGTTTCTTGCAGGACGGCGA
>CAJUTJ010000083.1 GCA_910589655.1 uncultured Acetatifactor sp.
AGCATGAAAGTGAGAAACAAAAGACACCGGAACAATTTCATCAAGGTTGATGGTTTCATCAAGTATGGAAAGAAACTCATATTTATCGTTATCAAATTTATTTTGGCAATCGGTAAAAATATCTGCCAAAGAGAGTTGTTTATGTGTTATCATATAGATACGACTCCTTTACTGGTGGATATGGATAATTGTTATTGGACATTTCAATTATACCACAGACCAGTGAGGAGTTGTTTTATTTTGTAACAAAGAGAATCCCGTATTTATGCGGATTCTGGCGTTTCGCAAACGCCTAAAAGAAATACCAAAAGAAGGGAGAAACAAAATGAAAAAAGGTAGAAAAACAAGTGCTGTGTTAGCGGCAATGCTGGCGGCTTCTACGCTGCTGGCAGGCTGTGGGGACTCCGGAAACGGCGCTCAGGGAGCAGACGGACAAACGGCAGCAGCCCATCCCATCGGCAACGGAAAAGTAACTTTGACAATTTTTTGTGATTTCCAGAATGCGGCAAGATCTTATTACACCGATTTGGGAGATAATCCGGTAGTTCAGTGGATTGAGAAAGACACGGGACTGACTCTGGAATTTATTCATGCACCTGCGGGAGACGACGGAACTTTCTTCCAGAATATGCTGGCAGGCAACGATCTGCCGGATCTGATCTTCTCGAGCCGGTTCCAGACCCATTATCCGGGCGGTGTGGAAGGCGCTGTCAATGACGGAGTACTCTATGACGTGACGGAGCTGGTGGAGCAGAATGCACCGAATTTCTGGGCACTCTGTGATGAGGAGCAGGATCCCGACATCCAGAAAAAGATACGCGGAGACCAAGGAATGATCATAAAGTTCGGCAGTACTTTCCTGCCGCCCACGGATAATAATAAGGTATTCAACGGGCTTGTGGTCAGACAGGACTGGCTGGAGAAATATAATCTGGAAGCTCCTGTGACGCTGGAAGAATATACCGAAGTTCTCCGCACGTTCAAAGAGAACGGGGTGGAGTATCCTCTGGCTCTGTGCGAGTTCTTTAATCAGTCGCAGTTCAGCTCCAACAATCCTATTGCATCCGCTTTTGGCGTATCCGTTAAGGAATTCGATTTGGACGCGGAAGGAAACGTACACTACTGCAGGACACAGGACGGATATAAAGAATTCTTGAAATTCCTTCGCGGCTGGGCCGAGGAAGGGCTGATTGATGAAGATCTTGTGAGCCGCAGCATTGATGATTCCTTGAGACTGTTCCAAGGGGGACAGGCAGGAATGTGCTTTGCCCATACCTATAATGTAAAGCAGTCCGTAGCGGTAGGACCGGCAACGGATCCCGATTTTAAGCTTCTGTGTCTGGAGATGCCCAAGGTGAATGCCAGTGACCAGACTCATTTGTCCGCACCTACCAGATCCATCAACAGCAACTCATGGCAGGTATCCGCAAGCTGTAAGCATCCCGAGGAAGCAGTGGCGTTCATCGATTATCTGATGAGCCCTGAGACATTGCTGCTCACGGCATGGGGAACCAATGAAGGGGAAAATAAGACCTATCAGATCAATGCCGACGGTCAGAGAGAGTTCACGGATTTCGTGACGAATAATCCCGATGGTCTGGATTACGATACGGTACGTGCATTAAATATGTGTGCGCCTTTCCAGATTAAGTATGATGAGACTATGGAGGCATCCCAGTATTCCGAGGCAGAGTGTCATCAGTCATGGGACGCTTGGGGCGCGCAGAATGACGGTGATTATAACCTTCCCAGATATCTTACGCTGACCACCGAGGAGTCTGCGGAGCTGACCAGAATCAAGCAGGATCTTGCCAACTATTCCGATGAGATGGTATACAAATTTATCTTCGGTCAGGAAGACATTGATGTGATATGTTGTGAACTGTAGATGTAAACATTTCCGTAAAATGCTGTATTTTAGCGGAAATGCGCATCTGCTAAAATACAACATATGCGGCTGGCTCATTTGTGGTGAATGGAAATTTGCAGATGTTGTAGTAAGGGAAGAAGGTGATAATTCTTTTATTCGTATCTGTAAACAGTTTAGCACAAAGAAAGGCGGTTGTATATGGAAATCACATACCATTGGGAAGGCGACTATCTGATTCCCGACCTCAAACTTTCGGATACAACGGAGTATCAGATTGGGAAGTATGGACGGATGAGGAAGCGTTTTTTAGAAGAAAACCACAGGGGCATTTATTCGTATATGCTTTTGTCGGAAACTTTATGGAAGCATCTTGCGGAGATTGATGAAGAATGCAATGAAATGATGGACAGGCTTGTGGGGCAGATGGCAAAAAAAGAGGGAGTAACAGAACAGCTTAAATCCGATGACTGGCTATGTTGGCTTCAGAAGATGAACAGCATCAGGAGCAGTGCGGAGGAAGTAGTGCTGCACGACCTGATTTATTCCCTTTAGTGTTGTTCTCCCATTGCATTAAAAATGCCAATGGAGGTATTTTAGAAAAATCAAAATTGGGGATTGGCGAGACGGAAGAAATAGTTTATGATTGACAATAAGAAATGGGTTTTCACTGTACAGTCTGCTACGGCTTGCCCGTTTCTTTCTTATTGTCAGAATATCGTACAGTGAACAGTGAAAAATTAAATTGAACTTTCTGTCGAATTATGGTAGTATTTATCTGGGAATACCAAGATGGTAGGCGGTTAGCTCTCTCCGGAGGGACTGTGACCCTCCGATTACAATGTATCTTCGATACATAGAAACCCGCAAGGGAATCTGGAGAAAGGAGGGCTGAGCCAATGGATATTTTAGGACTTATGGCAGTGTTGAGTTTTGGCTTGACCTGCTTCGGAATAGGATACTCTATCGGTAAGGATAGTAACAAGACACAGAAATAGCCGCCCCAGTCTGACAAACTAAGCGGCTATTTTTGTTTAGCATATGTTGGGCTAACCGTCTATCGGTAACTCCTGTTGGGCATCTGTTAGCGCAGATGTCCTTCTTTATGTTCAATATACCACAATATTCAGAGTGCCGCAAGCATTTTTTAGCGGTTATCCGATTTGTTCCCCTTTTTCTTTTCCCTTGATTTGTAGACATTAAACTGGTTCTTACACTTCTGGCTGCAAAATTCATTCCCCTTCCGGCTTGCAACAAAGGCTTTTTTACAATGCTTGCACATACGCATATCACTGTCCTTGTCCGTGAGCATGAATGAAAAGCACATCTGCACTATAATCAGCAGCGAATGGAAATCCCATACGATAACGGGCGCATCCTTTTCCAACGCAATGCGGTAAGTCGGGGATATGCCGCCGAAAGCGGAAATGCCTTGACGGTACAGGCTGCGTGTCTGTTCATCAATCATATCATAATCCATGTAATAAAGGAAACTTGTCATAAAGGTAAATGCAAGGTCGGTAAATTCTTTCACGATCCAGTCATACCTTTCCGCATATCCTTTCTGTAATTCCATCGCCACAGCCTGCGGAGCATTCCCCATAGCCATTGTAATTGCAATGCCTTCACGGTCAGTCACAGACCATCCCGATTCCATGCCTTTCATTTTAAAATCCGGCTTGTCGAAAGGATAAAAATAGGAGAGGTAGTCCTCTGTCAGGAGGGATTCTTCCTTTATAAAGTGGTTTTTGGGAAGATACACGGATTCATAGGTTATAAAATCCGCTGTTGTCGGCAGGGCGGTCATAAAGCCGAGGAAACCGTATTTTTGGGTAAAATCAAGTATGGCTTCTTTCAGTTCTTCTTCCGGTGCCTTGTGCATGGCGACAAGCCCGACATTTACCGCATCAATGACAAGCTGTTCCGCTTCCTGCATGGGATGATACATTTCAGGTTTGGCATCTTTGGAAACCGTTATATAGATGTCCTCGTTACTGTCCGTCTTATATTCGTAGCTGCTGTACCGAATCCACGGTGCGCTGGTATGTTCAAATAAATTCTTCATTGAAAATCTGCTCCAATCCATCAATCCTGCCACATTATATAGTGTAATATCTTCTATATTATAAATGGTTACTTGTTATCGGTCAAGCTGTTTGCGATTTTCACGGGAGTCGGGAGTTTGACAGTTGAATATAAGAAAAAGTGCTTGAAAGCCTTGAAAAAAGGCTTCTTTTTTGTCAAATATTTTGTGTTTATGTATGTTATTTTATGCCATTGTGTGTTATAATAAGGCATAGGAGGAATTCACATG
>CAJUTJ010000084.1 GCA_910589655.1 uncultured Acetatifactor sp.
GGAGGCCCTGCAGGTGACGGCGCCGGATGGGATGACTTTTTCCGTCATGACCACGGATGAGCAGGGGAACCTGTATGTGGTGGCGGAGGATAAGGATATCGAGGCAGTGATGAGGGATGATTCGTTTGTCTTCCCTACAGAACACTGTGAAGTATGGAGGGTCAGCCCGTCCGGTGAGGTGGCGGCAAAACTGAACATTTCCGAATATGTAAAACAGGAAGTTTTTTCACCCCGTATGATTGCAGTGGCAGGAAACGGGGATATCTACCTGTCCACCCAGGTCGATGGAACAGCAGTGCTGGCTTTTGATGCGGAAGGAAATTTCCTGAATAAAATCAGTTATGATTACAGGGTTTATGGTCTCCGTACCGCTATGGGGAGGGGCAGAGATGGAAAGGTATACGCCGTGCTTCGCGATGGTGCTGCAGATGATGGCACTTCCGTGATCGTTGAACTGGACGGACGAGACGGCCATATAGGGGATGTCACTTCTTTTATGCTCCGCAGTGATGGCAGTTTCTACTCAAATGTATGCCCGGGGAGGGACTGTGACCTTGTAATTTTCGGTGTAGAGGGAATCCTTGGATATGACCTGGGGAGCGCCAATATCAAATGGAAGGTTCCCGCAGGTAAACTGCCTTTCAGCACAGAAGGTTTGTGTCCGATGGCAGCACTGGCAGACGGGAGGGTACTGTTTTTGGATAGAAATATTCAGTGCGATGAGGATGAGCCAACAAATATGTGGGTAGAAGCCGAAGGGACCAAACTCCATTATGTTCCAGCGGCACAGCAGTAGACAGTATTTTTCTGCTGCCGGAATATATGGAATCATACTATAATTAAGATTTGGTTGTGGAAAGAAAAGACCATGCCACAGAGACGGGCACGGTCTTCTTTCTTTGGGCTGGCAGGCGGGGAAAAGCCGGATTATACGGTAAGAGGCGCAAAAAAAAGCACCTCTCTGGAAAGGGCCATGCCAGCCCGGATTGCTTTTGGGTGCAGTTTTAAGCATATTTAGTGTAACATATCCCTTTTTATGGGGAAAGAGCAGAACCGTGCCAATTTTGTGCGGAATTGTGCCAATTTCGTGCCAGGCTTTTGGGAGTAAAAAATGGAAAATTATTTTGAGAACTTGCAGAAAAACGATAGGACTTCCTTTGTTTATATAGCATATGGGTTACATCCGAAATGTGGAAGGTCCTTTGCACCTTGACAATTTTACAGCACCGTTCAGGAGTTATACAGGTACAGACGGATAGTGTGCGATGACCATACGTGAGCCCGCCCTCTGTTTAAAAATTGCATAGCAATACCTGAAATACGCGGCAAAGGTATTGGCGCAGGAAGTGACCTGATTGGGTGCGTACAAATTATGCTTCCTTAATTCAAGTAGAAAAATATGTTAATTACAGTTGAAAAACGGAATGTTCAATGCGTATAAGATATATATAGAGGCTTTATATCAAATACCATTCAGACACCGCTTCAACTGCAGAAAACATTTTATGATAAGGAAAGATGCAAAGAAAAGAGAAAGAGAGGATAGACAATGGCGGCAGGTGTAGATAATGAAGTGGCAGTTGATCAGCAGGTATATTTGGCAGGCGATATTCAGCGCATGCTTGGAATAGGTAAGAGTAAGTCCTATACCTTCCTTGATGATGTGTACAAGCAGAAGGACCCACCATTCAAAGTTCTTAAAATCGGTAAGCTTTTCAGAGTGCCAAAGAGAGGGTTTGATGAATGGCTGAATGGAGGTCTGTGAGAGAGGTGATTTAATGAAACCTTCAGCAAAGAAAAAAGGAGTCGCCTTTTATGAAGAAACCTCCTGGTTTCACAGAACTAAGCTATTACAGCCAGATGGTTCTGTAAAGTATAGCAAGCGTGGAGGCTTTCAGAGTGAAGCAGAAACGGAGGAAAGTTATTATAAGTATGAGGAAGAATTTAAGAAAGCATCTAGAGCCTATCAGATGTCGGCAAAAGGTAATCTGGATATTGGACTGAAGGATTATTTGCTGTATTGGTTTGAGGATGTATTTTCAGAGAGGATTGAGAATACAACCCGCATGGTGTGTGCTTATGTGTTATATGATCTAATTCTTCCCAATATCCAACAGGATATAAAATTACGATATGCTAATGAGGAATATTTTGATTCCTTGCTGGCTATTGTGTCAAAGGCATGTGAGTCTGCGGGCAACAAGTCCAGAGAGTTCTTGAACATGGCAATGAAAGAAGCCGTGATACAGGAATATATCAGGATGAATCCGATACCAGCAACAAAGCCGTATCCGAGAAAAAAGCCAACTATCATTATTTTAAACAAAGCCAACGTAAAAAAATTCCTGAAAGCAGCTTATGGCAGCGGATGGTATCTGGAGATTCTGTTAGGACTGTTCTGCGGCCTTAGAAAAGGTGAGATTTCAGGGTTGAAATTCGGAGATTTTGATGCTGAAAACAGGACAATCTATATTCAGAGGCAGATTACATCCAACCCTGTTATTCCAAAGTACGAAATTAAAACGTATGAGGTCATAGAGAAACCACCCAAAACGGATAACAGTTATAGGCTGTTGAGTATACCGGAGGCTGTGGCTAAGGAAATTGAAAGAAAAAGAATCCTGGCAGAAGCCAACAAGCAGCAGTATGGTGAACAATATTTTGACCGTGATTATATTTCGAGCCAGGAAAACGGCCTGCCCCACTCAACTGCAGCAATGAACAGCGCGTTATCAAAATTATGTTCTAGAAACGGCCTGCCACACATTACGGTTCATGGGTTGAGGCATATGTATGCGACGATATTGGTAGAGCAGAAGGTTCCCTTGATAAAAATATCTGCCCTGTTGGGGCATGCAAGTGTCAATACAACGTTTGAATATTATTGTGAAGTCATGGATGAAAATGAGCAGATTATTACTTTTATGAACAATACGTTTATTCCAGAAGGGAGTGTTTCAACATGTTAGATCTGAGTTTGAAAAATTATGTCGATTGGAGAGTGCCACAGGTAATGCCTGTGCGCTCCGGTTTCGGCTACAGGGTATTCCTGAGATATCCGGACGGAAGCGAAAAACCACAGCAGAAGTCCGGATTCAAAATCTGGCTTGAAACGGACCTTAAAAAGCGCACTGACAGTTACGAAACCTACTATGGTTATTGCGGAATAGTAAAGAACCACATCATTCCCATTCTGGGTAAGAAAAAAATGATGGATGTCACCCGTGGAGATGTTCAAAAATTGTTTAATACCAAGGCAGACTATTCGAGGTCGATAGCAGAGCTGGTAAAAACAATCATGAATGTCTCTTTTCGTTATGCGGTAACGAACAAAGTGATCCAGGCAAGTCCGGTGGATGGA
>CAJUTJ010000085.1 GCA_910589655.1 uncultured Acetatifactor sp.
AATATTCCTCCGCCCTCGCCCTGCAGGTGTTCTTCGCCCTGCAGAACCGGCACCAGTCGCCGGAATGGTACTCGCCCTCTCCCTTGATGGCAAGCACGGCCTTTGGCTTTAACTCCATCACCACCCATTCCATGTATAGGTCTGCGTCCCACCATCCTCATAAACCTTTCTGACCGGAATCAATAACAGAACCGCTGTTATCACTGCAAAAACAATAATGAGTTTCTTTTTCACATTTGCCTCCTCACGCCCTCGCATCAAAGCCGTCCTGCACTTCAACAGCATCCTGCCTTGCCGCATGGTACGCATCATAGTAGGCAGCCTTCAAAGCCCCGTGTACCTGCGTCTCCGCCTTCGACTCCTTCTCATGCCAGCCCACGCCCGCCGTGTAAGTCAGTATCTCGTCTCCGTTCCCGTCATACACATGGACGGCGGAGCCCATTCCCTCGGACTGGAACCTTGCCTCATACGGCTCCCCGAACAAGAGGCGCAAGCGCCTCTCATCCGCCTCCCGTATCGTTTTCATGTCACCCTTCCCCATCAGCGCCGCCCTGTCCGGTGCGACTTGCTGGACAAGAACCGGAGATATATATTTACATTTAACAAGGCTCTCCCTGCTGATTGAGCGCTTGGTAGTTGCTGTCCATATAATTCTTTTTCCCGAAAGGAACATAATTTTCATCCAGCAGAATCATATTCCCGTTTCCGAGATCCGGGAATTTCTGTGCGATTTCTTTCAGAACCTCCCACTCGTCTTTGGAGTTTTCCCGGTTATCTTCCTCCACCTGTCTTAATGCCTCTCCAATCTCCTGCTGATCCATTGTACCCCAGTAAAGAGGGTGGGGCTGAAAGGACGAATGGTACTTGCCCCCTTCGTAGCAGAAAAAGCAGGAACAGGGGATTTTTTCAAAAAATCTACTTTTGTTTACATGAAAGAATTGCAATATCTTTTGGGTACTAAACTCATTTATTTAATCATCCTCTAGATCCGCCCTCCAGTTTCCCCATCAAAAAAATGAATAAACTGCTTATCCAACGCCAAATAACACCTATCACCAACCTTTAACGAACAAACCGCATCCGTTACAATCCCCAGATTACCTAAATTTTCTGTATCTGCAAAAACAACCGTTTCCCGTCCAGTCCACTCTACCGATACTACCTGTGCCCTGATATGATCGGGATTCTCGGTGATATGGATATGCTCCGGCCTTATACCGCAAAATTTCTCTCCCTCTTTCCAGATATTCATAGGCGGTGATCCGATAAATCCGGCCACAAAAAGATTGGCCGGTTTCTGATAAAGCATCTGCGGCGTATCCATCTGCTGAACCACGCCATCCTTAAAAATAGCAATGCGATCCCCCATGGTCATAGCTTCCGTCTGGTCGTGGGTCACATAGATGGTCGTTGTGCCCAGTTTTCTCTGTAAAGCTGTAATCTCCCGGCGCATCTGCACTCTCAGTTTTACATCAAGATTGGATAGAGGCTCATCCATCAAAAATAGTTTCGGGGCGCGGACCATCGCCCTCGCAAGCGCTACTCTCTGTCTCTGACCTCCGGAAAGCGCTATGGGCCTGCGCCAGAGATATTCCGACAAATCCAGGCTGTCTGCAATCTCTGTAACCCGGCGCCGGATATCCTCTTTCTTCCAATGGCGCATCTTCAGGGGAAATGCAATATTATCAAATACTTTCATGGTAGGATATAACGCATAATTTTGGAACACCATAGCGATATCGCGGTTTTTTGGCGGAACCAAATTCATCAGCATCTCTCCCATATGGATCGTTCCGCTGTCCACACGCTCCAGACCGGCGATCATGCGCAAGGTCGTGGATTTTCCGCAGCCGGACGGCCCTACAAATACTATAAATTCTCCGGGGCGGACGTCCATACTGACCCCTTTTACGGCATGCACGTCCCCTGAATACCATTTATTTACCTGTTCTAATGTCAATGATGTATTTTCCATAAATCACCTCATATTTGTGCAGCTTTGCTGCGACTCAAATCCATGCGGAGAATGCCCGTATTTTGGGCATTCTCCTGTGTGAGACTTGGTACTTCTTAACGAAGCAGCCTCTGCTGCTGAGCTTTAGAAGTACTTCTCACACTACGCCCTTAATCTTTCATTCCGGAAGCCGCAATCCCCGCTTCCAGATATTTCTGGCCAAACAAAAAAATTAGCAACGCCGGCATCAGCATGATCACGGAAGCTGCAAGGGAAGCTCCTGCATTTTCCGCGGTTACCGTGGGAAGATAAAGCGACAACGGCCATAAGGTCTGATCTTTCAGAAATGTCATAGGCTGCTCCAATGCATTCCAGTATTCCAAAAATCCCAAAACCACCGCTGAAAGAATGCCCGGCACACCAAGGGGAAGCCCTAGGTGGATAAAGATCTGCCAGGCCCCGGCGCCATCTAAGGAGGCAGCCTCCGTCAGCGCCGATGGTATGGCCGCAAAAAAACGGATCATAAGGAAAACGGGAAAAGTAGAAACAGCGCCGGGCAGGATGATCGCCCAGACGGTATTCATCAGTCCCAGACGATCCAGCACAAAATAACTGGAAACCATAGTCACCTGAAAGGGCATCAGCATCAATATAATATATAACGC
Source organism: uncultured Acetatifactor sp. (assembly GCA_910589655.1). Taxonomy (GTDB): domain Bacteria; phylum Bacillota; class Clostridia; order Lachnospirales; family Lachnospiraceae; genus Acetatifactor. The sequence continues at coordinate 2,620 of CAJUTJ010000085.1, forward strand.
ATACAATACCCCTTTCCCCCGGAATCGGAATCTGGCAAAAGCCCAGGCTGCCGGTGCGCCGATCACAATCTGTCCGACCACAATGGGAAAGACCTGTTTGCAGGAGTTCCAGAACATTGTGAAAAACTCAGGCGCGTCCAGCAGTAATTCCACATAAGGTTTTAAGGTCGGATACTGGGGCAGAATGGGCCAATGGGCATACCCGGCTTTCTCAGACAGAACCGGTGCCAAATTATGCACCATTTCCCTGCTCCCCATAAAGGAAGCCGACAGTAACATCCACAGGGGCACCCATACAAAAAGCGCCGCCGCAGACAAAAGCATTGCAATCATCCATTTTTTCATTTTCCTTCACCCCTTCCCCATATCATCTGCAGGAAACCAATCAGCGCCATTACCACTAGCGCCATCAGCACAGCACCGGCGCACATTTTATCAATATCCAGCCGTGTAAACCAGTTATTGAACAAATGCTGGAGCATATAGATGCTCTCATGGGGATAACTGCCCGAAATGAGATACGCTTCCCGGAATACCTTAGAGGAGTTCAGCAGCGACAGCACAGCGGCTGTGAATAAGGTAGGCATCAGATTAGGAAGCGTAATGCGAAAGAAACACCGCAGGGCCCCGGCTCCATCCAAAGACGCCGACTCATACAGCGACGGTGAGATGGCTGTAATCCCCGACAGCCACAGCACCATGTCATAGCCTGCATTTTTCCAGATATACGTTACCATCAGTACCGTCATGGCCGATTCGCTGTTCAGCCAATGAACCGTTTCCATGCCCACACTGCCGAGCAGATGGTTCAGCAGACCGTTTTCATGGAAGATCACCTTCCAAAGCAACACCACCGAAGCTACCGGAATTGACATTGGAATAAGAAAAGAAGTTTTATATATTCCCCTCTTCTCCTTCAGTGCGTCCACAAGCAATGCCAGCAACAGGGAAAACAGCAGCAATACAGGAATACAGATCAAAGTAAATTTTGCCGTATTCCCGGCTGCCCGCTGGAACGCTTCGTTTTGAAAAACATCCGTATAATTTCTAAACCCTACAAACTGCCCGCCCATAGCCGAAAAGAAAGAGCGCCGGAGTACATCACAAAAGGGAACCAATACCAGTACGCTGACCATCAGCAGGCTTGGCAGTAAAAATATCCATGGAGTGACGCCATCCAGTTCCGGGGCAGTCTGCCGATTAACTTTCCGCTTTTTCTTCAATAAATACAATTTCATTCCCTCCCTGATCCAAATAGTTTCCGGTTCCCAACATCTTGTCATGAAGATCCAGCAGCCATCTTATGGTCAACCATACCATTGGAAGTATCCATAATGTAATAGATGGGTTCCCCGCCAGGGAATCCTTATTCTTCCATATGAGACAAAGCAGGCCTCCCCACCAGATCAGGCTGATCTGGAGGATGTTTTTTGGCGCAGGCACGGGCAGCCGCCTGACAACAAGCCACAAAAACAAAACTGTCAAAACGGACAGTATGCCGCCAAGAAGAAAGGTTATCCAAAATGTCCTTTCCCATGCCGCAGGGGGCATACGGAAGATTGCCAGAATACCATCCCTGACCTGTGCACAAAGGCTGCTCCAAAAGGAACCATCCGACCATCTGGTGGGCAGAAACCGGGCCGGTACACTCCACGGGAATCCAACCGTCCAGGAAATCGCCGTCATTCCTGCAAACATCAGCGGAACAGACATAAGGAATAAAAGCCATGTATAACGAAGTTTCCACAAACGGTGTGCAATGCACATAAGAACCCATGCCCAGAGCAGGAATGCAGGGAGGGCTGCCAGTATTCCAGACAGCCAGACATACAGACCAAGGTCTGTCATGTCTCCCACTGGTAATTGATATTTTTGGAGTATCTGTTCCGCTGCGTAAGTGCCTCCCTGTTCTTCGGAGAGATTTAACCACAATCCCTGAAACATCCTCTCTTCCGTTTCTTCTGCCGGAAAGAACGCCAGTCCCTCCTTTCCTTCCACAACGCCGCATACATACCATGTTTTCTCATTCCATTGAATCATCTGCCCCAACACATCAGAAGAACCCCAAAGAGCATGGGCAGTTCCCTCGTCGATCACACAGCCCTTTTCATCTCCCGGCCAGTATCCATATCTGAACCGGCAAAGCTGCAGACGGGAAATGTCTCCATAATACTCGAAGACTTCTCCGTTTACCGGATTCGGGTAAAAGTCCCCATACAATATCTGTTCATAATGGGACATCCACAATACAAAGGAAGGGGGCACCTGATTCATCTGCGCCGGAGAGACGCCCATGCCGCTTTCCCACCGCACGGAAACGCTGTTATCAAACCATTCCATTTTCTTCTGACAGGCTGCAGAGCCATACCACATAAGGAGAAGACACAGTCCCAACATACAAAGCCTGAAATATTTAATTTTCCACACGCACCCTGTCTCCTTTCCCAATCGGCTTTGAGGTCTGTATCACGATCTGGTCATCCGGGAAAAATACGCCTTCCACGGCTGCACTTTCCATGTTCTGCTCCTTTATCACAACATCCACCTCTTCCACCGTCTGCTCTGTTCCCAGTACGGATTGTTTTTCACGGACAACCAGGACCACTGTCTTTCCGTGGGCAGCTCTCAGTGCAGAAACAGGCACAACAGCCTGATATCTGCCGCTGTTTTTTTCCAATTCCAATGTCCCGGCAATTCCGCTGGAAAAAGTGCCTTCTTCCAGCCAGGCGATGAGCCGGACCTGGCCATCTGCATTGGGAACACCAATAGAAGTAATCGGTAACTGGACAGACTGGGTAATTCCTCCTATGGTATAAAAAAGCTGGCCCATGTCCCCCGCAGACAATTTCTCCGCTGTTTTTTGTTCTACACTGGCAGTAAACTGAAACCTCTGGTCTGCCCGTGACAGGGTGAGTACCGCCCCATTGTCCTGTGTGACGAAAGCTTCCGTCACTGACTTTACCGTTCCGTCTACCGGAGCGGCAACCACCCCATCCTGCATGCTGATCAGCCTTATCTCCTCTAATGTATTCTGTTTTTGACGCAACTCGTTTTCATACTGCAGCCGCTCCACTTCATTTTGCCTGCGCATGGCGGCATCTGACTGTTTCGCTCTTTCCAACTGTTCTTTTACGGACTCTAATTCTATAGCCGCAGTTTCTATCGCCCGCTGAGCCCTCATGATCTGCTCCTCTCTGGACAGGCCGGCGTTCTCCCAATCACGCACAGCCGCATTCAGTTCGCTCCGTGCGGCATCCGCACTGGCCAGTGCAGACGAAACCATGGATTCATTGCTGAAATCTGTCTGTTTCTTCGTATCACTCAATTTATTCTCCGCTTCCCGGACATCATCCTGTGCTTCCGAAACCAGCTGATCCTGCCGTGCCTGTATCCGCTCCAGGTTCTCACGAGCCCACGCAAGCGTGTCTTCTGCATCCGACAGACTGCGTGCCGCCTGATCGGCCTGAACCTGAGCCATCTCCTTCTGAGAGCGCGCTGTATCTACCCGCTCCTGGGCTGCTGCGCGTTCTTCATCAGTCGCGTTCTCCCCAAGGGATTCAAGAGCCTCTTCTGCCTCCTGAAACGCCTGCCCCGCCTGAGCAAGTTCCCCGGCTGTACGCTCACAGGTGCTTTTTGCTGATGAATATACGCTTTCGGCCTCTGACAATGATTTCTGGGCGGCCGAAACAGCTTCCCCACGGCTATATTCCGCATCACCCAACGCTTTTTCAGCTACATCCAGGCCGTTTTCGGCTGTTTCAATCCCTTCCTCTTTTGCCTGTACCTTTGCCTTCTCCAGATCGTTCAATTCCTGATGATATCTGTTCTGAGCCTCTTTCAGGTCCTGTTCTACCTGAACGCCGGCCGCTTCCAGTGCTGCCACTAATTGCACATAGTCCGCCTGGGCATATCGCAGATTGTTCTCTGCCAACTGGAGCATTTTCGTATCTGCACTGGGTATTTCATAGGACAAATTATTGATCTTTAAATTCAGGATATTGATTTCATTTTCAAGCTGCTCTGTCACTGTCTGAATAGAATCCAAATCCAGCTTTAAAATTTCATCGCCTGCATTTACGCAATCCCCCGCCTGGACCATCCTGTTGGAAATACGCAGATTTCCGGGAAGGACAATATCCAAAGTATCCCTTGCCTCCAGTGTGCCCGGTATCGTATAACTCTGGACTAACACTCCCGGTTTTACTGTATCCGTCCTTACCTTGGCGATGGTCAGGTCAGTGGCTATTCTGGACAGTATGGTAAATATCAGCATCATCGCAAAAAATCCGGACAATAAGCGTACTGCTGTCCTTTGCTGGGCACTGGAAAAGATTGATTTTGGCTTTTTCCCGGATAAAAGCATTTCTTTTTCTAATGTCAGCCTTTGTGCGGCAGTTACCGCAGCTTTTCTTTTAACCCCCATAAGGGCTTCTTTCCAATGGTAACGAAAGGGTATCATTTCTATTTGCTTTTTCTTTCTCTTTTTAAACATCTGATTCAATCCCCACCTGTTTATCCGTTTATGCTACTCTTTAGGACAGCTGATGTTGTACTTATGCAAGGGGCGCATACTTTTAACCGAAGATACACCCCTCGCATTTTATGTATTACTCTTTCAAATACAATTCTATCTTTTCCATCACAGCGGCAGCTGCCGATTCTGCTGTGAGCGTTCCGTCCAGCAGGCCCTTCATCTGGCTTTGAACAGCCTCCCGAACTACCTGATCCACAAAGATCGGTGTATTCAGCTGACCGCACATCTCACGGAATTTTGTACTGTTTTCTTTGTTTTTTATAGCATCTTCTACCAACTTATCAAGAGACCGGCTATTAACCGGGAAACCGTCATACAGATAGACATCCTGCACGGTCTGGGATAAAAGCAGATTCACAAACTGTAATGCAAGCTCCTGCTGCTCACTGGCGGATGTAATCCCTACAGCCTGCCTTGGCGTGTAGAAAGACTCTCCGAAAACAGGCATCAGGCCATGCTCCGCAGACATTCCGCTTCCACTTAAATCGGAAAGAATTACATTTGTTGTATTGTATCCCTTAATCTCCTGGACATAAAACAAATCTTCCTCTGATTCCATAAAGCCCATCAGTTCAAACAGCACAATCCTTCCGTCCACTACGCCAATATCGGTCTCCATAAAATTTGATTCCTGCGCTTTCTGAATACGAAGCATGTCAGTAAAATATTTCGTAAGCGCTGCTTCATCAATCTTACCTGATTCCACAAAATCACTGGAGCAGTCTTCATAATAATCCATCATCATCCCTTCTTCTCCATACAGATTATTGGAAGGTGTCAGGAAAGGCGCTCCTCCGTTCCCGCTGTTTTCTGTGAAATCCGCCAGCTCCTCCAGAGATCTGACAGAATCCAGGGCACTCTGCTCTCCTGCCATTGCCGGAATGGTAAAACGGCTTGGTATCCCATAGCAGTGACCTTCATATTCATATGCTTTGGCAATATTCTCCAAAATCCCACCTTCTGCCATTGTATTGATCCCATCTGTCAAATCCGTCAACACGCCTTTTTCCATATAGCTGTTCACGGGCAATCCATCCAGCAGCAGAATGTCAGGGCCGTTCCCGTTTAAAAGTTCCGTATTCAAGGTTCGGATGATGTCCTCTGTATTGGCAGAAGCCGCACCTTCCGATGCAATCCTGAAATCAATCCGCACATTGGGATTCTGCTGCTGAAATGCGCCAATGGCCTGCCTTATGGTACTGTTATCTTTCAGCCCGAAAATCGTTAAAGTAGTATCCGGAACTGCAGGGATATCAGGATCATAGACATAATGCATGAGCTTCACACCATCCGCAGCACTGAGTATCGCAAAAAATCCATCCGTACCATCGCTGACCACGCCTCCAAGCAGGGCCGAAGGCAGGGAAAGAGAAGTCAGATCACCTTCCACCACTCTGTCCCAGTCGCTGCTTCCTGCAATCTGGCGGTAAATGCCTGTCATATCAGCCACATATACGCCGGAATCGTCCATCCCCTGACAGGAAGACAGGGAAAGGGTATCAAAGGTCACTGTCTGCTCCTGCGCCCCTGAATCCAGATTGAAAACCAGCAGTTCATTCTTTCCCATACCGGGAGCCAGCATTTTCCCATTATGTATACTTACGCTCCAGTTATATCCGGTAATGGCATATTCTTTTTGGGGTGAAGCATCCACGCCGCTGTAACAGGAAGCACCTGCTGCTCCAAAAAGAAGCAGGAAATCTCCGCCAGGCAGGCTGCGTACACCGCATAGCTGGCTGCCGTCCGCGCTTTCTGTCTGCGCCAGTCCCGGCACGTCTACAGCCTCTGCTTTCTGGTCTTTTATCTGATAAACACTTGTTTTAAAATTTTCATCTGCTGCCACAAGATAGGTAGTACCGTCTCCGGCCTCCGAAATATCCAGAATATTTCCCAAATCTTTGGCCCAGGTCATGGAAGTCTGCGTAAACTCTCCGCTTTCAGCAGACAGGACACATCGGTTCAGAGACGCGCCACCGTCTGCACTTCCTGCTGTGTAGAACACAAGATCTCCGTTTTCTCCTAAGCACAGGCCCATAGCCTGGTCAGCATTTTCCACAGTCGCTACCTGCTGTTCAACATAACGGCCCATTGTCGCATTTCCGGTTTCTTTACTGTCTCCTTTGCCGCAGCCGGATAACAAACCCAGAGACAAGCTCAAACATAATGCTATGCCAAGGAACCGTTTTGCTGCCACACCTTTTGCCTTTCTGCTGTCCATGCTCCAACTGTTCCAGTTCTTTTTTTCCATATGTAAGGAACCTCCTTTAAAAAATTTGACATCCACATCGTCTTTTAAAACTCTAGCACAAGGGAAAAGATCCATTTTGAATATCCGATAACTCTTTTCCTAAGAAAAAATGGAGACATTGTGTTTTTTCTCCAACAGAACATAATTTAGCTATTTGTTCTATTTCAAAAAAGGAACAGTCATTCTGCAATTTACCAAATAAAAAACGCTGCATCCCTATACGTGGAGGCATACAGCGTTTTTAATGTTTTTAAGCTATAAAACGACAGGTATATCAGGAGATTTTGGGCATCCGTATTTCAGTGGCATAAAATACGCCATCTTTAAAGCTGCCTTTCAAATCAACGGACATTTTTTCCTTCAAATCCTGAAATCCGGCTTCCACATCCTCGAAGTTTTCCCCATCGTCACAGATTCCCCTCATATAAAAATAAGTAGTATCGTCAAACATCACCTGGATCAGCTGGGAATCAGGAATATCCGCATCGGAGCTGGGAGGCGTGCTCGACAGAGATCCATCTTCCAGAATTTCTGCTTTTGTTTCTGCGATATAAAAGGAATCTTCCGAAATTTTCCATACCTCTCCCAGAAAATCGGCGTCAAAAGCGGCTGCCGTCTCCGCATCTAAAACCTGTCTTTTTTCTGTGGCTGTTTCCTGCTGCTTTTCCTCATTTTCGGCATTGTCTGCTGACGGTACAGCGTTTGCATCCCCCAGTGGTGTCTCCTCCACTGGCTTTGGTGCCGCTTCAGGAGCCGATGCCGTTTGAGAGCCACATCCGGCCAAGAGTGCATTCAGCATACAGACAGTACAAAATAATACAGTTGCTTTTTTGAGTTTTTTTCTCATGGTAATTCTCTTCTTATAAAAAATAAAAATTGGACAAACGCGTTTTGTCTTTTCCAACTCTATCACATGAAGAAATTGCCATTTTGAATTTCCTGTAATTCTTTTCCTAAGAAAAAATGGAGGCATTTTGTTTTTTTCCAACGCAGTAAAATCTCAATATTTTCTTCATAGAAAAGACGTTTTTTAACACAGGATTTATGGTAAAATAAGAGAAATATACCCTGCTGACAGGGAAAGTTCGCTTAGAGGCTTATCATTTCATGCACAAAAGCATGTACATATTACAAACAGTAGGAAAGGAGTATTTTATGCAAAAAGATAAATTGCTGATCGTTGATGACGAAAAAGAGATTGCTGACCTTATCTCTCTTTATCTTAATAATGAAGGCTTTCAGGTGTTTACCTTCTATAATGCAACAGACGCGCTTCAATGTATTCAGACAGAAGACCTGGATTTGGCAATTCTGGATATCATGCTTCCCGACATAAGCGGCTTCACTTTATGCCAGCAGATCCGGGAGGAACACCGGTATCCGATTATCATGCTCACAGCAAAGGGGGAGGGTATGGATAAGATTACCGGTCTCTCCCTGGGCGCGGATGATTACATGACAAAGCCTTTTGAGCCACTGGAACTGGTTGCCAGGGTAAAGGCACAGCTCAGAAGATATAAGCATTACAATGTTGGTACGGAGAAAAAAGAAGACATTATTGCCCTTTCCGGCCTGGTTCTCGATGTAAAGGCGCATAAATGCACGCTGAATGACCAGCCCCTTTCCCTGACGCCGACAGAATTTTCCATTTTGGAGATTCTGATTCAAAACAAGGGGAATGTGGTCAGTTCCGAAGATCTGTTCCACCAAATCTGGAAAGATGAATATTATACCAAAAGCAACAATACAATCACTGCACACATCCGGCATTTGCGGGAAAAAATGGGGGATTCCTATGAAAATCCGAAATATATTAAAACGGTCTGGGGATACGGCTACAAAATCGAGGACTAAAGATAAGGATACGGATTACTCCGCTTTTCAAATCCGGATCATGTGGCGGTTCTGTACCAGCGCACTGGTTTCTACTGCAATCGTCATCCTGCTGTATCTATTTTTGTGGAAAGAAAGGATGGGCGAATGGATTATCCGCTTGATCGAGTTATGGATGGATATTGACCATGAAGATGCCTTTTATGTATACAGTGACTATTTTCGTGGAATCAAAGAAGTTTTTTTTGCGGCGGCTATCGTTCTGATCTTTTTGCTCCTGCTTGTGTTTCTGTTCCGTTGGCTGACCCGTTATTTCAGAGAAATCAATCAGGGAATTGACTGTCTTCTGTCCGACCGCGAAGAACAGATCCGGCTCTCACAGGAAATGCAGCCCTTTGAGATCAAGCTGAACACGGTCCAGAATATTCTGATACAGCGGGAGCAGGCGGCAAGAGCGGCCGAACAGCGGAAGAATGAGCTGGTCATGTATCTGGCTCATGATATCCGCACTCCGCTGACTTCCATCATTGGTTATCTCAGGCTGCTGGAACAGATCCCGGATCTTCCAGATGAAGAAAAGGAGAAGTATGTCCATATTTCTCTGGAAAAAACATACCGACTTGAAAAGATGATCAACGAATTTTTTGAGATTACCTGCTATAATACGCAGCAGATTACCATTGCCTCCAAAGCGATTGACCTCTATTATCTTCTGGTGCAGGTGATTGATGAACATTTGCCGCTGTTTACAGAACATGGAAATTATATTACCTTCCATGCGGCAGAATCGTTGGAAGTATGCGGCGATCCGGAAAGGCTTGCCCGTGTATTCAATAACCTGCTGAAAAATGCGGTGGCTTACAGCAGCAAAGGAACAGAAATCACAGTGAATGCGGAAGAAACACCGGAGCATATCGTTGTAACGGTCAGCAATCATGGAAAAACCATTCCGGATGATAAACTGGAAACCCTGTTCGAGAAATTTTATCGTCTGGATGAATCCCGCACTTCAAACACCGGCGGCACAGGCGTGGGACTTGCCATAGCAAAAGAGATTGTTCTCCTGCACGGCGGAACCATCTCGGCTGACAGCAAAAATGGATTGACTACTTTTACTGTTAAGCTGCCCATTTCCTCAAAAATACAACTCGCGGAACATTCATAGTCCGATAAGCATATCTTATTGAACATTAGTAGTTCAATAAGCATAAACTCTTCATTTTTTCTTAGGAAAATAACGCTTTAAAATTCAAAATCAGAAGGCCCTTGTCCGGTAAAATAATTACCATACAAGGGTTTTTTGATGCATTCAATTATGTTTTATGAAAGGAGCTACTGATTTCATGAAAGAACAAAAAAATCTTCCCGTCCGCAGACATCGAAAACGCAGAAAGCATCGGCTATGGCTTCGTGCCCTTCCGCACGTTGTTCTTATAGCCGGCTGCCTTGCAATCATTGTTTCCATTACCGGTAGCGTGTTCGGTAAGGAAAGCATCCCCGATGAAATTGTTTCCAATGAGATGATTTCCGTTGAAGCAATACCCGGAAGTCCTGTAGTTGAGACAGATGATTTCCAGGTTGATACAGAACAGACAGAAATACAGACCATGGATACGGAGTGGTATCTCACATTGGTAAATAGTGAACATCCGCTTCCGGAAAATTACATGGATGATCCGGTCTCCCTGGTGGATGTACCTGGGGGTGAGAAGGTAGACGAACGAATCTATGAGCCGCTTATGGAAATGCTGAATGATGCGGAAGATTTAGGACCCATCGTTGTTTCGGGCTATCGGACACCGGAAAAACAGCAGAGCCTGTATGATGATAAAATCAAAGAGTATAAGAAACAGGGGTATTCGGAAAGCGAAGCCATAAATCTGGCACAGCAATGGGTTGCCGAACCCGGCACCAGCGAACACCAGTTAGGGCTTGCTGTGGATATCAACGGAGCTACTTACGACATTTACCTCTGGCTCCAGGAAAACAGCTATAAATACGGCTTTATCTTCCGCTACCCCGGAAATAAGACGCACATTACCAATGTGGCCGAAGAGGTATGGCATTACCGCTATGTGGGAAAAGAAGCTGCGGCAGAGATTCGTGAGCGCGGGATCTGTCTGGAGGAATACCTGGAAAATCCTCAAAGCCAATATGTAAATGAACAGAATTCTCAGGAACTGCCCGTACAGGGTGAAACATCCTATGAACTGCGGAATGGGGAATGGGTTATTATTGACACATCGTCTCCATAAAACAAAAAATCAAATACATTATTTGGCTTGCATTCAATTTAATTAGTATAATTTGTTTAAGAGTAAACAATGTTGTTCGCACCAACAACCTCTGTTTGCTCTTATTTGTTTCTCGTTCTGCTATAAGACATTTTTATTCATGTTTAAACCGAAATATATGTCAATGTACTTGTATCTCCGGCCATAATTGCATTAAAAGCTGTGCCGGAGTCATAGGGGAACTGCCAATCCGAATAACACTTACATTATTCCGCATAGCATTTTTTGCCCTTGTAACGGAATCACGGCAATACTGAATAATATATTTTGTGTCCTGATATAATGATTTTCCGGCCTCCGCTAAAGTCAGCCCTCTATGCGTTCGTTCAAATAATTTTATCCCCAATGAATCCTCTAAAAGATTGATCTGCTTAATAACTGCCGTTGGCGTAATATAGGATTCCTCCGCTGCCTTGTTAAAACTCCCGGCATCCGCCACACGGATAAATGTATCTAACTGTGGATTATACATGAAATATCACCTCTGTCCTTTTTCCGTATTCGTCTCTGATCGGCAGGTTTTTCTGCCTCTCGGGTATCATCCATGCGTGGCCGAAACGTACAATACCCTCAATCCGGTTCCCTTCACACAGTTTTTGGACACGCCGCTCAGATATTCCCCATTTCTCCGCCGCTTCTTTTACAGAAATATAATCTAACAATTTCGACACCCCCATTGATATATTTCCATTATATACGGAGAAACGAATAAATGCAAACATAGATATATGCCACAAGTCCTAAATTTTTATTAAAAAGACTTTATCACATACTTTTGAAACTTCTCCGGCACATCATAGTTTTTTAGATGTTCATAGCCAGCCAGTTCTTTGTTCCCGCTTGAATCAACACGATAAACCAGTTCGTCATATCCTAAAGGATTATGCGCCCCTACCTGTGGGGTAACACCGAATTTTACGGAAATAAATCCCGGCTCTTTCTTCCCAATATCTACAATCGTTATTTCATAATCGTAAACTGCTATTTCTCCCGAATAATATTTTGAATAGAAATTCGTAACCACATTGGTGATGTCCTCAATAAATAATGCTATAACCAGTTCATCCGTGACTTCTTCCTTGGTTGCAGCATCCGCATTGAATGTCTCTATGGTCGAATTCCTATTTCTATTAAAAATATTGAACAATAAAAATGCCAGTAAAATTAGCAGACAGGCGGTTATAAACCTATATTTTTTCATAAGGCTCCATGCTTTTTATTACTATATCTACACCACGCCTATCTGCAATATTCCATTGGCATTTACATAGAGCCGTTTCCATGTTTGTGTCATATCCCCCATATTTCAACAGCATTTTTCTACAAACGGGCGAAACTCCATACTTTCACGGAAACTCTCATACTTTCACGCAAAACTCGGATACTATCACGGAAACTCCCGACTTTTGCCTGATAGTACGATTTTTTCCCCAATCGCCATCCTATCAGCGGCATCAAAAACCCACAAAAAGAGAGGATCACCAGTCGCCCCGGTGAACCCCTCCAATCCTGAAAACCCTTGATTTCAAGCCATTTCTCTATACTTTTGCCAAATCGTTCTAAATTCCTATGGCATCAATTCTGAATAGCCGCCTGTGCCACTGTTAGATTTTGATGACTTTTACCCCTGGGGTAAATGATTTACCCCTTTTACCCCACCTATAATTTCACTTTGCAAATAAAAACAAAATATGACAAAGCAACACCTAATTTCTATTTTCCCATTATTATATCATCAATTATTGAACGTCCTTCTATTAAAACATTATCATCCAAGATATCTACATTTTCTTCTCGCTCTGCTATAGACTTCATCAAATCACCTAATGTATCGCAATCTCCTGCTAATGAACTTAAAACAGAAGATGTCTTTTTCAATAATGCCTCCTCAGCAATATCAAAATACTCTTTTTTATACAATAACTTATGGTTGATTTCACTCCATCCCTCTTCAAAAATACTCCTTGTCTGTATTTCTATTGGAACCATTATCCCATCTTCATTATGCCGTATAGTGTAATGGATAGATCTATAATCAACTCCATATTGAAACTCTACATTCTTTAAGCCTTGATAAATTTTCTTATCATCTCCTTCTCTCAATTTAACTTGTGGCTTTTCACAGAAATTCTTTTTATAATTTGATGTGATAACTTTGTGCAATGGTAAATAATCGCTTTTAAACACATATAATGCTCTTATACCAATAATATCCGTTATCTCAATCAGATATGTATCTTTATTAAACCTAATATCAGTTTCCTCATATTCTACAGCTTTTCTAATTATTTTTTCTATAAGGTGTTCTGAATCCTTTATTCGAAATTTAACTGAATGAACATGTGGTAAATTACCAATTTCATTCACATAATCCGCGGCAATTCTTTTAAATTCATCCAGTTTTGAATTATAATCTTGTTCGATATCCATCAATGTATCCCACGATAATCCCGATTGATAAAACATCTCTTCATTCTTATATTCTTTAAAAAAAGACTGCTGATTAATCATTTTTTCAATGTACTCCTATTCCCATTAGCTGTAAAAAAACAACAAATTGCCATTTCCAAAGATTGAGCTGTAAAAACTCTAAATTTGAAATTATAAAACCACAAATTTGCCATTTCTAAAAGAGTCTGTTTTTGAATAATATCTTTATGTGAACAATGCCATTTCATTTTCGCTACCAAATTATTCACAATAAAAAGTTCATTTATGTATAAATCTGTATCTTTTTCCACATTAGAAACCAATTGAATTGGCTGACGACGCAAAAACCAATAACTACTATACGCATACACCTTATTTAGATTAGCATGATCTATTCCATGAAACTCTTTCATTCTTATCATATCCGCAAAGTAATCACAAACTGCATACCCTAAACGCCTACTATTAATTTGTACACAATCAGAGAGCCCTTTTTTCTCAATAAACTTCTTGGCATCAGAATACCAAACTCCAAAGCGCTCCTGTAAATCCTCTATTGTATAATGATCCAAAATAAAATCGTACTCTATTTCATACCCCTGACCTTCTTTTGTTCCCATACTAAACTTTCTCCTGCTATTTATAATAATCCATTAAAGTCAAAAAGAGTCTGACTAATAGTCAGACTCACATTTGTCAATTCAAATCTAAAAAGTCTTGTGAATCAGCATCATCCAAATATTCTTCAAACGCCTTTTGATCATCCAATAAGACTGTTTTTTTATAATTCGGTCCTTTATTTTCAGATGTATCCTTTTTATATCGATTTGACATAAAATCTTTTTTGAAATTATTCATTTCACGAAGTGCGTCTTCATCAAATCTATATTGTTCAAATTGAGCGCTCATGGCGTTTCCTCTTCTCTTTCCTAAACCAACCGTGGCTTAATAATTCTAGCATAGAAAAGACCTTTTGTAAATACATTTTTTTGCTTTTTTGCAATACCACTACAATTTTATCCATATTATAAATTCTCTTAAATTTTACCATCAATATATGGTGGTTGTCAATCATTTTTTACTATATATTGTTTCAACCTTTATTTTCCGCTTGCTAATCCGCCAAAACAGAGGTAAGCTACGACACCACGGAAGGAGGGATTGGATTGGAAAAAGATTCTGCATTGTACCAGCTCATGCTCGTCCGCATGAACGGTATCATGAACGACATCACAAACAGTGACGGGGAATATCAGGAGATCGTCCGGAAGTCTGAGGAATATTCCGGCAGGCTGGAAAGGATAGGGCTGCCAGTGGATATCCGTATGCTGGTCGATGATTACGTTAGCGAACAGAACGCGCTCATTTCCCGGTATGGGATGCTCGCCTACCTGTTGGGATTTTCCGACTGCAAGGCCATGTTCTTGGGGAAAGGTCTGCCGACAGAAGTAAAAGAAATGAATACCGAATTGTAACTGCAAAAAAGCCGGACAGGACGGAAAGGCTGCGCCCACAGCCCTTCCGCCCTGTCTCTCTTTCGTTTTAAATAAATATCCATACCTCCAACCCAGCGTACCTGTTGGATTTTGACCACTGCGGGTGTTTCTTGAACCACGCCCGCTCGTCATCCGGCGTGACCGTCAGCTGCCAAGCTGCGGCGTGTCAAAGGACAGCCCCGTTTTGCCCCTCTGCGTCACGCCAAGACCGCAGAAATTATTCTGCTTTAAGCTGACCGCAGAGCCGGAGAAAGTGAAATTCCCCGTTTCGAGGCAGGACTGCGCAAAGGCGATGTCGCCCCTCACGCCCTCCGCCTCCCCTTCCGAAAGGTAGAACGGGATCACATCCAATACAGCCTGCGCCACGGACGGGTTCTTCTTTTTCAGGTATGATTTCATCTGTTCTGCAGTCGCCGCCGATTTCCCCATAATGGCGGTAAGGGAATCCTCCGCTGTGCCTCCCTCCATAGCCGCCTTGATGTCTTTTCGGAACTGCCCCATCGACAATCCAAACTTACACCATAAATGCTCCACGTCACCGTGGTTACTGGCAATGCCCCTTTTACATCCCTCGGAATGGGAAATCACCACACCGTCCGCCATAGGGTCTAAGCCGAACTGCTGACAGAGATATGCGAATAATTCCACCGCGCATTTATAGGTGGCAAGCACATGGCTCTTCGTATTCTCCCCGTCCCCGGTCTCCGCCCATGATGCGCCGCCTGCATACTTAATGGTGGCAGGCTCCGTCATCTCCACACCGATGTGGGTATTGTTCGCGCCGCCTCCGCTGTGCCACCCACGGAAATCCCACGGGAGCAGTTGGTACACATCCCCGTCCGGCTCGATAATGGCATGGACGCAGGCATTGGCATCAGCCCTGTTCCAGTTCTTCATGAACACATCCGCCTTTG
>CAJUTJ010000086.1 GCA_910589655.1 uncultured Acetatifactor sp.
CTAATGGGTCAAGGGACGAGTCCCTTGTGGGGTTTGGGGCAACGCCCCAAGGTCTTAAAACCACTAATATCTGCAATTTTCGAGGTTCATTCGAGCCTATTTTTTTGACTCAGTTTTTTCATAGATTATTTGACACTACCGCTTCTTTCATGCTTAGCATACCGCTTCTGCGATACAAACAATGAGTGAAACATTTGCACAGAAATGTAAGCGCTTACATATCAGTGCATTTTTATCGTACCATTCCGCCATTCTTAAATCAAGATATTTTGTGCAGAATTTATACTTTTCTTACATTATAGACAAATTGATTGTCTACTTTTTATTCATTTTTCTAATTTGTATTTTTATTATTTAATGAATATTGCCATTTATTATGTAATCACTCAATTCAGTCCCTGCAATTTCCCATATTGGGGCGCGATTAAGCCGCACCACTCCGGTATGCCGTTCACAATGCATCCGGCATAATTCGGAGGATTGTTTGTGCCGACTGCGTCGGCATGACTGGAAGTGTGAAAAGTAACTACATTTCATCGGGACATTCCATCCCCAACACCCCACATGCCTCACACAATATTTTCTGCACTAAATCTGTTAAAAGCAAACGTGCGATCTTCTCTTTTTCATCAGCCTGTAAAATAGTGCAGTCATGATAAAACTTATTAAAGGCTGTTGCTAATGCGATCACATACCTTGTTACTATGCATACAGTTTTTCCGATGCCAATCTGTGATACCCCATGCTTGTCTTTCTCTAATACCTCAAAACATTTCTTAACAATCAAATCCCGTTTCATATAAATATTACAATATGCCCCTACATTCTCTGCCTTTTCAATCCCCAATTCATCTTTCTGCTCATTTAACTTTTCTGCCAGTTCAGATGCAATCTGCAATGGATTTTTATGCATTTTCTTCGCCATAATATAACATGGCAATGCTAAATTTCCCATTTTTCTTCCGGTGGAATTTCCATTATTTTCAATAATTCTTCTTCCGGCACTTCCACCAATGCTTCCGATAAATACTGACAAATTTTCTTTTTTATGGCAGCCTCCTTCAATTCTGATTATTTGTTAATGGATAAAAAGAACCGCAACGGAATTAGCTTCTGCTAAATCTATTACGGTTCTGTATCTACAACATTTATAAACAGCAGCCGTACAGAAACAAGACGTACATCCTTGTAACCATACGGAAAACAATGATTACAAGAGCTTACGTCTTCTTTCTCTACGTCTTAAAATGTTATTACAAAATGTGTTCATACTAACCTCCATGCTGCTTTAGCGGCTCAAATAGATATGAAAAACAGAAGATCTATGCACTTTTTTCTTAAAAGAGAAAATACTAAATTCAAAACGTTGCCTTAATCACCATTCTTTCCTGTACCATCACCATGGCAAAAAGTAATTATTACGCCACTCGTTTCTGTTTGATCAGCTCCACAAAAAGTTCTTTGACAGTAACGATATCTTTTTAACGTAATAAAGCAAGGGCCATTGGGACGGTGTGTTGTCGCATATTCTTCCCAATTGGTCCAGTCCCCCCACTTATGTCCAAAGATATTACTACATTCCTTTGATGGGTCTGAGACCATACCATCGTACAATGAAATCCCAGACTCATGTTCTTCTATAGCTGGAGTATACTAAGATTTAATGGCCTTTCCAATGTTTTTCTTCCGTCTCCATTCAGGCGCAGTTCCATCCTCTGCCCAATATTCATCAACTGAGATGATTTTGTCGTTAATAACTTTGATAAAAGATGTTACATGAAATGACTGTGTTCCGTCCTGAGAATATACATGGGTTACCGTAATCAATAAGTCATTTATTTTTTCTACTTTTTCTACTTTTCCGGACCAGCTGCCCGGATATTCACAATTTGCAATGATAAATTCGTCCACATTAAAATGTTCATTCGTGCAATGCCAGTAAATATCGGCATTTTTGTCAAAGTAATCTCTGACAGCATCAGCGTTTTGTTCCAAAACATCTTTCCAAAATTTGTATATATCCATGGCTCCGCACCTTTCTATCCTCCCATACAATCAGCTGTACCACCATATATAAAAGCCTGAGAATTTAGCCTGAATTATCTAAATATTTTTAATATACTTAATTTGTAACGCTCCAAAAGAAACGTTTCCAATGACTTCCAGAACGTTTTCCCCCTCCGGATTACACTGGCCTATTTCTTCTATTCTGGAAAAAGCAGTGTCCCCGTTGATTTTTACTTTCCAAGAAGCAGGCACATGAAGTACGGCATTACCAAAGGATGTGTGCACATAAACCTTCGCATTGTGATTCATCATCTTCGCATTATTAAAATAGACCACCATATTCCCAAAGGAATTGTCCATATAAATTTCGCTGAGCGCCTTGCTTGATATATATTTCACAGTATCCCCGAAATCATTTTCCAGCTGCAGCACTTCTCCGTACACAACATCATCCGCTGCTGCGCCTCCCCTGTTCTCATTCACGGCTTCTTCCGCCATTGCCGCGCCTCCGCCATGGCTGCCCCTATAACGGGATCTGCTTCTGCAAAACCTTTTATTGGAAACAGGAAACCACCTCCTATCCGGAAACAGCACACTTAGTCCAATGCTTCCAAACAGTGCCGCTGCCAGTATCGACCACGGACTAATCTCCGGCAGTCCCAGCCGCGCCTTGTTTCGGATAAACACTATGGCAATGGGAAATAGAATCAATGCAAAATTCCTGTGCAGGATCCCTTCTATAAGAAGTACCGCCATTCCCAGCAATATTAAAATATCCAAGACGTTGATATCCCAAAAATTGCCTGCCACTATAAGAACTGCCGCCACTATAAAAAACACTCCCCAAAATATCTTCTTACACTTCTTCATAATAATTACCCTTTCTATTCCAGTTCCGTACCTTCTCTGCAGCCCCCCCTTTTACGTGGAAGGAATCTTCTGACGCTGGCGCGTCCGAATTTCCTTCCGGGGGGCTTTCGTTACGGGACTGTTTTGTTTTTATTCCGGTTCCGTACCTGTTTTTCCTGTTTCCTAGATTTTTAAATGTCTTTCTCTCAGCCGTTCCAGTACTGCTTTGTAATAACTTCTGGATACCATGACGGTTTTATTACTATCTTTGAACTCTGCCAAGCTGGAGGCGGCGAGATTTCTTGTAATAGAATAAATGTAATCAAGATTGGCTATGGTTGACTTTGATATTCGCATAAATCCTCCCGGCAGCAATTCTTCCAGCTCATACAGCTTGTAAGAGCATCCGAACAGCTGCTCCGCGGTATGGGCAAATATTTCTTTTCCCTCTGTCTCAAAGAAGTAAATCTGATTTATGGGCACATAATATTCCGTGTCCCCACGTTTAAGCGGCAGACATCTCTTACTGCTTCCCTGTTTCGTAATGTGGTCTTGAAGCAATATCACACTTTCATCAAGCTGCCCACAACGAATCAGCACTTCCGTTTCAGGCAGGCCGTTTACTATCTCGATTTTAACCCTCATCCATTCTCTCCTTCGTTCTGTAACAAGTATATACACAACTATAGAAAAGAGTAAATAGGGTTTCTGCAACAGGTAAAAATTACACGATAAGAAGTAAAAGATATTGTTTAAACTCCATAAAATGAAATAAAGAAGGCTCCCTCTGCATGAGACTGTGCATAAAAAAAGCGGACAATCCCCATAATCCGTTGTCCGCTCCTCATTGATTAATCAAGTAAGGAAGAGTCCTCTTCCTCTACTCGCCCCGTGACCCGTGCGCCGCTTTAGCGGCATATTTCATATGCGTCCCGTCTTTTTTCCGATATTTAATGTATTCGTAATCACTGGTTCTGCTGCGTTCCGCCATACATCCGTACACCCTGTCCCGCAGCTCCTGCCTTGCCTCCTTGGGAGGCAGAGTCTCATCGGCAAAAAAAGGGCCGTCAATATAGGTGGTAATCCTTACTTTCTCTCCCTTAAAACCTCTCCTGTGGTAAGTATTGGTCAAAGCAAATACCGGACATTTCATTTTCACCGGATACTGAAACGATACGGCTTTAAAAGGGCGGATGCCGATGTAATAGGGCCAGATATGAGCCTCCGGATAAATAGTCACGGAGCAATTCCTCTTAATTTTATCCTCCACCGATTCCAGAAAATTTTTCATCCCGCCCAGATCACAGGGAATCGGGATGGCCCCCAGCATCTCCACCAGCGTCCCTAACCCCGGCATGGAAATATTTTCGGGATTTACGATAAAGAAATTTCTCTTGGGATAGTTCCCCAGACTGGGAATAAACGTATCCGCAAAGGGCTGTGTATGGTTTCCATAGATAAAATAGCCGGTATCCTTGCATTGGCGCAGCTTTTCCCGGCCTTGAAACCGTATCCGGAATTTCAGCTTGGCATACAGATATTTTACGGGCATACTGAGGACATTCTGCACGGCCATGGAGCAGGCATCCCACAGCCGATTGTGAAAATAAGGGAAATTCTTATCCACTGTTCTGGGTGTAATCCGTGCCGTCGAAAACTCTTCATTCAGTTCGTCACTGTAGTAGATAATCTTTTCCCCAGCCTGTTTTTTCATGCTTATACCCCTTGCGCGCTTTACATACTAATCAATATTTGAAAGTGTCCTTCTCTCAAACATGCCGATGCAGTCGGCACCTTAGAGAAACTTCATTCCTTTCATGCTTCCTCTCGGCTGCCGTCCTCCTCCGTCGTATAGACCAGCGGAATACCGTAAAATTCTTCATAAATATTTTTCCAAAGCTCATAATTGCGGTCGCGCATATCCACAGCCTGCTCTCTCTCGCGCAAACCCGCCTTGGGATAAATAGGCTCGTTGATATAGACGGTATATTCCTGAACCGGAAATCCGTCGGGGCCGATGCGGCTGCTGTCTTCCATGCAGATGAATAAGGGAATCACCGGCACTTGATTTTTCACGGCAAATTTGAACGCCCCGTTTTTCAAAGGCTTGGGCTTCCTGTAATTCCACCACAGGCTTTGCTCGGGATAAATCAGAATAAAGTCACCCCGCTGCAGAATCGTATCCACCGCCATCAGGAAATTGTACATGGTCTTCTTATTACTGCTGAGGGGCAGGGTGTCACAGTTTCGAAATAAATAGCCGTACATCCCCGGAAAATTTGTATAGTTTCCCTCTCGAATCACCTTGAACAGCCTCTTTTTACGATACTGCTTTGACCGCTGGAAGATCCTTTCCACCGTAAAACAGTCAAAGGGATTAAAATGATTGCAGGTGATAATTGCGCCTGTGTCCGTCTGGTTCAGGTATTCCATCCCGTAAACCTTTTTAATAACCAGCTTTTTATTTCGGATCAACTCGTCTACAAATTTATTGGCAAATATATAAGCCGTTTTCCGCTTCACAATGCTATCCGGTTTTGTCTTCAAGTAATCTACCATATCGGGCAGCAAGGGAATGGTGGGAGGATCGTCTTCCGCATCCACGTCAAATCTCCCCTCCCGCTCCAGCTGTTCGATTATCTTTAAAACCTCCAGCCTGTCAGGCGCCTTAGGGGGAGCCTGCTGCTTTCCTTTTTTTCTAACTTTCATGCTTCCTCACATTCTGCCGCCGAAGGGCTTTGATGCCTGTTTCTAACGCTTGTTCTTCCTGTCGTCTCCCACACAGTCCGATTCCTTTTTGGCAAGCTTCATCAGTTTCGTGTGCTGCTGATTGTCCTTAAAACGGTCTTCTTCCGTATAGTTTTCCCTGATTTCCTGAATCATGTCAAAATACTCCGTCTCTTGAGCATACATCCAGAAAAACTCTTTGTACAATATATCCTCGAAATGCCAAGGCTTGAACGCCAGATTGTAATGTATCAGCTTGACGTTTTCCGTCTTGATCTTCGGATCCGGTATGGGCATCCTGTTCCATTCCCTCCCGAAAATCTTTACTCTTCCCTTACACATCCTATTCAGATAATCCTGATCCTGCGCCACGGAAAACCGGATTTTATCCAGCATATAAATAAATTTTTCCTGAAATTTGAATTTCCGCAGCTGATCCAGATTCATCAGCAGTATACCCGCATTAAAGTATCTCCGGTAATCCGCCACACCTACCACCTTTTCCACGTAGGTTTGGAACACTTCGTTAAATTGAATCACGTCATCCGGCGCCGCCGCCACCAGATTATCCTCCATCTCCAGATTGTAGAGATCTGCTATATCATCCAATATCACTATATCGCTGTCCAGATACAGAACCTTGTCATATTGAGGATACAAATTAGGTAAAAACAATCTGAAATATGTGGTTTTGGAGTAATAGTCCCTTGTATACAGTTTATCTTTCACCTTCTGGATATAATAGTTCAAATCCACAAATTCTATATCCACATTGCTTCTCTCATATTTGGAAATCTTTTTCTTGTTTTCGGCGCTGATATCCGTATTTAAAACTTTGATCAAATATTGGTTCCCCGGAGTAGAATTGTCAATTAAGGACTGAATCGCCACTGCCAGAAAAGGACAGTAACCGTCATCTACCGCGAAAAAAATGGGAATTTCCCTGCTTTTATTATTTGCCATCTCAATCCTCTTTCCTGCGCTGCCCTGAGAGACTCCCCCTCCGCCTCTGTTCATTGCGCTATTTCGTTTTGATTCCTTGGTACTATTATCCCCTTCACACTTCCAAACATGCCGCCATCGGCGGCACAAACAATTTATGAACTGGTGCAAGTCCGTAAGAATCCGCCCGCGGATTCTTACAACTGCTTTAGCAGTTTGGGAAGAAGCTCTGCCCCGCAGAGCGTGAAATCACTTAGCGAGGTCTTTGCGAGCTTAGTGATTTCCTTCACACTTCCAAACATGCCGACACAGTCGGCACAAACAATCAATAAATCGGTGCAAGTCCGTAAGAATCGCTGAGGCGATTCTTACGTGTGAAGAAGCTCTGCTCCGCAGAGCGTGAAATCACTTAGCGAGGTCTTTCCGAGCTTAGTGATTTCCTTCACACTTCCTTCAGGCGAAGATATTCTTCCAAATCCGCGTCGAAGGTATGGCAGTTCAAATACTTGTGAATCTCTTCCACCTGCCATTGCTTGTAATTTTCTGTGTGAGGAAAGGGTCTGAACATCAGCCTCTTACAGAAATGGCACACAATAGTGTCCTTTCTGTCAAATTTAGATTGCTCGTTAAATCTTCTGGGAAGCAGCTTTTTCTTAGTGGTGGATTTAAAAATTGCCGTCTGGTCTGCAAAAAGCATCTTCTTTGTACGAATTCTCTCCCTTGCTTTACCCAGCAATCCGGAATAGCGGATCTTCCCGATATTGAGCAGCAGCATTCCCGCATTGAAATAATCCGGCCGAATCAGCCAGCAGCCGTATTTTTCCTTGACTGCCGCATATTCCACATCGGATATATCAATATCGTAAAGCTCCTTAATGTCACCCGCAATCATAATATCCATATCCAGATATAAGATTTTGTCGGGAATTCCCGGTGTCACATCCGCCAGAAGCCTCAGTAAAGTATAGGGTGTGCAGTATGCTCCCTCATTTATACATTGGTGAAACGCCATCTCATATAAATGGGTCACGTCCAGTCTTGTCACCTTATTCTCAGGATTCTTGCCCTGTATTACCTTTTCCAGAAAATCCGTCTGCGCTTCCGTGATACAGACATAATCAGGGCTGAGACGCTGAAGATCCATGGTCATAATAAAAACATGGACGGCCTCCTTCGTCCTGTTTGTCATGGAGATCAACAGGGTCAGCGCCCCGTCAAATACTTTTTCATTGCCACACAGCAGCAGATTTATCATAATATGTGTTCTCCCATCCTCCGGCAGCGCCTCGAAAACAACGCTAACCTCCATGATTCCGCTCTGCGGAATCTCTAACCAAGATGAAAAACGCCTGTTTTTTGCGTTTTTCGGCGTGAAACTTAGTACTTCTTCCGCGAAGCAGCCTTTGCTGCAAGCAGTTAGAAACTCTGCTCACACTATTCCATAATAGAGTACTGCATCCATTCGTAGAGCAGCCTTGTTCCTTCCGCAATTTCAGGCGGAAGCAGCGCCCTTGCCACCAGTTTCAGCTCTTCTGTCTCCATATCCGTCCTACGCAGATTCGCATAATCTCCGTCGATACTTACAACAATATACTCAAAACGGTTCATATCATTTTAACCTCCATGCTTTTCCTCTTTTTACATTTCCACGCCCACTGCAAAGAGGGCAGGTAAAAACATAAAGTTCTCTCCCTTTCCCAAGGGCATATGAATGAAATGAGATTCCGGGTCCACTGCAAGCCAGTCTTTTATTACTTGGGACTCTCTATCAGGATCTCCCTGTACATTTACAAATGTCTTAGGTTCCTCGAAATAGGAAAACAATATATTCTCATGAAGCGCAATGGATTGATATTTATCTCCGGTCAAAAGCCCCTCATCCACAATAGCTTTGTGAAAGTATGTGTAGCTGAACAGTTTATCATCCCTTAAAAAAGCAATTCTGCCCCTTCGTTTTTCCGGTACCGCCGCGCGCTTCCATTGTTCCGTGCTCTCCGGTACGCTGTGATAATAAATATGGTACATATGCACCCATAATCGGTAACTTTTCTGTCCCGGCCATACTTGGAGGTAAGCAGCCAAAGGTTCCAGAAGTTCCTCCGGTCTCAGGCAGGTGAGCTGTACATCTTCCCCTGACTCCGGCAGCACCGGACGCCCCGATACAGCCACATCCCGCATTGCTGCCGCAGACTCTGCCGGGGATGTCCCTTCCGCTATTGCAATGGGTTCCGTCACCGCCAAGGGTTCTCCTATGGCCTCATAGTAAAAAAACAGCATTCTGCCGCTCCGATACAGTGCTGCAGTCAGCGCCTTTCCGTCTGCCTGCGCCCGTCGGACATTATGTACACACGCCTGCACCGCATCTTCCAGCTCGTCGGCAGAATAATCTTCCTTCAATTGTCCCCGGTAATGCAACCTGTAAATTTTAGACGCCATTTAAATACCTCCTGATAGACTGCCATGCCTATCCGCATTTGCTATTTCGCTTTTCATTGGAAAAATATGGTCTTTAATTACAATACATGGTTTTCAAAACTATGTCAAGCAGTGTATTGATTCTGTTTCCTGATAAATATCACGCAGAAGCAGCGTGAAAACATCTCCGGCGACAGCGAGTGAACAGCAGCCTCATCCCTGCCGTTTCCGGTGAAGCCATAAAAATACCTCCCAAGCAGATTTTGGTTATTTCCATTTGTCTACTTAAGAGGTATCATATTAGATTTCCAAACCGGTAAAAAAGCAGCCTCTTGGATTTCCTTATGCCGTTATTGACCGCTTATTAATAAGCGCCCATTCCGGGACCGCCTGCAGGCATAGCCGGAGTGTCTTCTTTAATATTTGCAACGACGCTCTCTGTTGTAAGCAAGGTGCTTGCCACACTGGTTGCGTTCTGTAATGCGCTTCTGGTAACTTTCGCAGGATCCAAGATACCTGCCTTAACCATATCCACATACTCTTCCTTCAATGCGTCAAAGCCTACGCCGGCCTCGGACTCACTCACCTTATTGATAATAACATTACCCTCAAGACCCGCGTTAGCCGCAATATGGAACAGAGGGGACTCCAAAGCTTTCAGCACAATATTAGCGCCTGTCTTCTCATCACCTTCCATAGTCTCAGCCAGCTTTGCAACTTCCTTTGCAGCGTGAATATATGCGGAACCGCCGCCGCAGATAATGCCTTCTTCCACAGCCGCTCTGGTAGCTGCCAGCGCATCCTCCATGCGGAGCTTTGCTTCCTTCATCTCCGTCTCGGTAGCAGCGCCCACGCGGATAACCGCTACGCCGCCGGCAAGCTTAGCCAGTCTCTCCTGAAGCTTCTCTCTGTCGAAGTCGGAAGTAGTCTCTTCAATCTGCATCTTAATCTGTGCGATTCTGGACTGAATCGCTTCTTTTTCGCCTTCACCGTCAACGATTACGGTGTTCTCCTTCTGAACTTTAACGGACTTTGCATGGCCCAGCATATCCAGAGTGGTATCCTTCAGCTCATAGCCAAGCTCGGAGCTGATTACGGTACCGCCGGTAAGAATAGCAATATCCTCCAGCATAGCCTTTCTTCTGTCGCCGTAGCCGGGAGCCTTTACAGCCACTACATTGAAAGTACCGCGCAGCTTATTTACGATCAGTGTGGTCAGAGCCTCTCCTTCCACATCCTCGGCAATGATCAACAGCTTAGCGCCGGACTGAACCACCTGCTCCAGCAGAGGCAGAATCTCCTGAATATTGGAAATCTTTTTGTCCGTAATCAAAATGCAGGGGTTATCGAGAACCGCTTCCATCTTGTCCATATCCGTTGCCATATATGCAGAGATATAACCTCTGTCAAACTGCATACCTTCTACCAGATCCAGCTCGGTCTGCATGGTCTTAGACTCTTCGATGGTGATAACACCGTCACCGCTGACTTTTTCCATTGCGTCCGCAACCAGCTGTCCTACTTCGTCATCCCCTGCGGAAATAGCGGCCACTCTCGCAATATGCTCCTTGCCGTTTACCTTCTGGCTCATCTTGGAAATGGCCTCAACAGCACAGTCGGTAGCCTTTTTCATACCTTTTCTCAGGATAATGGGATTTGCGCCTGCCGCAAGATTCTTCATGCCCGCATTGATCATCGCCTGAGCCAGAACGGTTGCGGTGGTAGTACCGTCACCTGCCACGTCATTGGTCTTGGTAGCCACTTCCTTCACCAGCTGGGCGCCCATATTTTCGAATGCGTCCTCCAGCTCGATCTCCTTTGCGATGGTAACGCCGTCGTTGGTGATCAGGGGAGCGCCGAAAGACTTATCCAATACTACGTTTCTTCCTTTGGGTCCAAGGGTTACTCTGACGGTATCTGCCAGCTGGTTTACACCGGACTCTAATGCTGCACGGGCTTCCGCACCATATTTAATCTCTTTTGCCATAATGATTGCCTCCATATCATGTTAATTTTGATTTGTTCTGCTTCCGCTATGCTGCGGACCGCATATATTACTCGATAACTGCCAAAATATCATTCTGCTTTACAATGATGAGCTCTTCATCGCCTTCCAGCTTTACACTGGTTCCTGAATATTTGGAGAAAATAACGTTATCTCCGACTTTTACTTCCATCTTTACTTCCTTACCGTCAACCACTCCGCCGGGGCCTACTGCAACCACCTCTGCCTGCTGGGGCTTTTCCTTATTCTGGCCGGGAAGAACAATACCGGATTTGGTAGTCTCCTCAGCCTCCAACTGCTTTAAAACAACTCTGTCACCTAAAGGCACTAATTTCATGATATTTACCTCCTGCACTTACTTTATTTTCTAATTTATTAGCACTCACAAATATTGAGTGCTAATCACTAAAACATATATTAGTTTTATATGTAGAAGTTGGCAAACATATTCACGGCTGTATAAATTAATTTATCTATCATTTTCTATTGTTTATCTCTTTTTTACTCTCTTTTTCATATGTGATTGATAAATACAAGATTTAATATTTACTTTATAAACAGTTTCTATTTATTTATAATTTACCGGATTGCGAAGGTGACGCCGTAAATCTGCCCTGATCCATTTCATATACGGTATCACACAAAACAGCAATATCTTCTTTATTATGGCTGGCAAGTATAATTGTTTTTCCCTCTCTTTTACATTCCAGCAGAATGTTCCGTACATCCTTTACACCCTGATTGTCAAGTCCGTTCATCGGCTCGTCTAGGATGAGAATGTCCGGATTTTCCATGATTGCCTGTGCGATTCCGAGCCTCTGCCTCATGCCCAGTGAATACTTTCCGACCTTTTTACGGCTGTCGGGATCTAAGCCCACCCGCTCCATGCTCTCCCTAATCCGCTCCCTGCCAATCCTTTTACGGATGGATGCCAGATATTCCAAATTTTTATACCCTGTATACCGGCTCAGAAATCCGGGATTCTCAATAATTATCCCCATGTTATCCGCAAAATCAATATCTTTTCCGATCTCTTTCCCCCCTACGACCACTCTGCCGTCCGTAGGTTTTATATAGCCGATCATTGTCTTAAACAAAACCGTCTTGCCGGAACCGTTCCTGCCTATAATGCCGTAAATATTTCCTGATTCGAAACGGACATTTATATGATCAAGGGCAACCACATCTCCAAACCTTTTTGTCACATTTTCCACACGAATAACTGCTTCCATCTATATAGCCCTTTCTTTTTTCAAATAATATTTGTACTCTTTTTCAAGTAATTCCGGCCGATGCAAAAACTGACTGCCGACACCCCGATTTCTGCCGCTATCACTGTCCCAACCGGAAATCCGCCCGTTTCCCACCAACTGCTCCGCAGATACATTCCCCACATCCCGTACATCGCATGGGAAGCCTTGCAAATCCGAAAGCCGATGATAAATGTCACCCCTTCCAGCAAAAGCAGCGCTCCCGGAACAAAACGCCTGACAGGAAACAATTCCAACAGGCCAAACAACGCTGCCATGCTGATAATATGCACCAGCCACAATACACTGCTCTTTAAAACAAGCTCCACGGAGAGAACCGATATTCTCCCTACGGCAATATCATAGAGCAAAGCGTCAAGCAGCAGCAATATCGCCGTATATATGCCCCACGCCACCCATTTTGTAAAATGCCTTTTCCACCAGTTTAAAATCGTTCCGTAACGATACAGGATCAATATTTCTGCTTTTTTATTTCTTTCTGCACGAAATCCCATTACAAGCAGAAAAATGCCAACGGGAAAAAGCCATTGTCCAAACGGCACCAGCGGTATGGCGCCAAAGCAATCCTCTGAAATTCCGGCAAACAGCCTGATAAACATACTTTCTGACATTATCCGTCTACCTCCGTTCCCGGATGAAATTCAATCCTTTTTACAAAAACGGTTGATAAAGCCATAAGAACCGCAATCAATACCAGAAACAAAAGGGCAGATTTCCAATATGCCCCTGTCTCGTCTATAAAATTTCCCGGCACCGCCCTTGCAAAAAAGGAGGTTTCTATATATCCGTCCATCATCCGCAGGTATCCCGCCAGATGGACCCCCATCACAACAACAATTCCCCAGATCCCCGAAAGCAGCAATGTACACACATATAATAGCATTCCTAAAAATACAAGATATAAATATAGAAACAAAAAAGTCACTGCAAATGCCTGAGGCACTGTCATATTTTCCATCATTGCATACCAGGGAAATGTGATGTTATATTTGACGCCAATATTATTTCCGACATCGAGAGCCAGAGAATAGACCGGGCTGCTCCACATATTACCCGCAAATCCCAAACGGCTGCTGATGATTACGGTAAACGCCGCCATGGCCGCAGTATAAAGAAACGCCTGTATCAATACATATAAAAGCATTCCCATATTCCAGCTCCTTCTGCCGCACCTGTATAAAAGCAGATAAAGATTTCCTTTCATAAACGGTGCATCCGAAACCACCAAAAGCCACCCTAAAATTAAAAACAGTAAGTTTACATAATGCTGCTCTACCACAATGAAAGTTTCCAATATATTGACGGGTTCTCCGGTTTCGGCCGCATACCGGAGAAATCCCCTCATCCAATACCCCATAAATGCAAACCCCAAAAGAAATCCCATAAAAATCCTGCCGCTCTGCCGTTCCTGTTCAAACATTCCCTTTGTAATCCTCACACAGTTACCCATTCCGATACCTCCTCATGAGCCCTGCCAAAATAACCGCCGATACCACAATCAAGTAAATGCATTCCATGCCTGCCGCCAAGGGATAGCTGCCTACATCCTCTCCCCGCAGCAGCCGGATGGGGTTTAAATACGGCATTTTGTCCAATGCAATCCACAGGGATTCATACAGTACAAAGGGCGCAATCAATGCCACATAGCGGTTTGCAGTCCATACCGCAAACGCAAATCCCACAAGAGCCCACACGCATCCGAACAAAAAGCCCAAAACCGTTTTGCCCACGGCAACATACCAATCCCCGTATTTTGTAATGTAAGTGAACATGATATTTCCGTCCAGCAATCCCTGATCCGATGCCTGAGGCACCCCCGGAACGCCGAAAATATAAGCCGCCGCACAGGAAAGTGCAATCGGTACCGCCAGCATTACACCCCCTGACAGCGCTACGGTGAATATCCGTATTTTTCCAAACCGCACCGGACTCATCCTTGCAAAAATCATGCGGTAATATCCGCTCTGATATTCTTCACAAAAACTCGTCCCATAAGCCAATACCGGAAAGACAGCCGCAAAAGGGCCAAAGCCCGAAGCCGCAAACACATTCGTCAAAATATAATAACTGCTTCTGGTCCGGTTCAGAGGAGCCCCTGTTACAACCGCCGCCAATAAAAGCACTGCAACAACCGCCATTCCGATAAAAAATCCAAGATTCAGAAAACTTCTTTTCACATCCTTTAAAAAAAATCCGTCCATTTTTATTCAACCTTCCAAACATGCCGACACAGCCGGCACATACAATCAATGCATCGACGCATTCCTTCCACACTTCCAGACATGCCGCACATACAATCAATCGGTGCAAGTCCGGAAGAATCGCTAATGCGATTCTTCTAACTGCTTTAGCAGTTTGGGGAGAAGCTCTGCTCCGCAGAGCGTGAAATCACTTAGCGAGGTCTTTTCGAGCTTAGTGATTTCCTCCACACTATTCCGCCTCTATCAATTTCCCCGTCACTGCATCAAGATAAATATTTGTTGCGGCAGCTTTCTCAAATACCGCATTCCATGCCGCATCACCCGACTCCGCCGACTCCAGCCCCTGTTTCAAGGGCGTGTATATATGCCATACCGGCGTCAGAATCAGATCCGGATCGCGGAAAACAGGATAATAGACAAGCTCTGCATGCGTCAATTTTGCCTGCGAAACCCCACAGAGCGTATTGTTTTCCAAATATTTTCCCAAAATATCCGTTACCTGTGAAAATGTTAAAACGGTTCCTTCCTCAGACTGCTCCGTAATCCTGCCGCAGAAATCCTCCAGACGCAGCATGGCTACGCCATTCTCCGTAACCCATGCCATTCCGTCCGGATGTACCTCCCCTATACTGATTGAGCCAAACTCAGATGCCACTCCAACCTTTTCATAGGAGGGTGTAAAGCGTAATTCATAGAACGCCGTGGCGCCAAGTTCATAATAGTATACCTGAAAAATGCTAATCTCTTCTATATTCAACACTGCAAGCTTCTCCAGCAAAACTGCCTCTGCATGGCTGACGGAAAATTTCGCGGAATCACATTCTCCGTTCTCCGTAACGTCTATTTCCGGTGCAGTCTTATAGATCGCGGTACATTCTTCTTTCAGGGCTTTGTCATCATAACTCGCACATGAATTTCTTGCAAAAGAAGCTTCCTTCTGTCCGTCGGAAAACATCAAAAGAGAATCGTCCCCGAAACGGGGCCATTCCGAGGGAATATCCTCTTCGTCCATTTCGCTTAGCTCTTTTTCTCTCTGCGCAAGATATTCCGCGGTAACATCCTCCACTCTGCCGCTTTCGCTGTCAAGCAGCGCCTTCAACAGCTCCCCGTCCCAATCGTCCCGCTCCCGTAATGTGAGCTGTGGAATCGTCTGCGGCACTGCCGAAATTTCCGCACAAATCCAAATACCGTTTTCCTCCGTCCCGACTACGGCATCATAGGTTCCGCTCTGCTCCGCCCCATTTGTACCGGCGCCTTCCGCTGCAACAGCATCCACCTCACTCTCCAAAGCGCTTCTCGCATGTAAAACATCTTGATCCGCAGATACCTGCGGCGTTTCCTGACATCCCGTCAATACACATGCGCCCAATATGACTGCCATGAACACGTTGTAACATCTTTTTTTCAAACTTATACCTCCTTGCACACATCAATCAATAGCTTTGACAATAAAACCCTACCTTGGATTCCGTTGTATGAAAGTCTCTTTCTTTCAAACTTCCGGACATGCCGCCTGCGATGGTACAAACAATCAATGAACGTCACATGTCTGCGGCGGCACAGACAAGCACTGAACGGATGCATGCCCGAAAATCCGCCTGCGGATTCTTCCGAATGAAAGATTAACCTTATAAAACGGATTATACTCTCCTTTCTCGGCTTTTTCCGATTCCGCCGAAATTCTACCATATTTTTTCCGAAACTAACCAAAAAGCCGCCATGAACACATGGCAGCTTTCCGGTGTTTATAATTCTTTCATATATAATATGATTTCCGTATTCATATGATTTTCTTCACAATACATTTCCATATCGCCATGATATTTCTCCACAACCCTTTTGACATTTGCAAGCCCGATTCCGTGTCCTGCAACAGATTTTTCCGGAAGTCTATGTATCTCACACTCCCCTTGCGGAATACCGGAGCAGCTATTTACCATATGCAGGAGCAGAACACCGTTTTCCATTCGGATACTGAGCTTCAGAAACCGCTCATCCGTCTGCATGGACGCCGCTATCCCATTGTCCAAAAGATTTCCCATGATCACATTAAAGTCAAAAGAGTGGAGTTTCATTTTCTCAGGAAGCACAATGTCCGTTTCCACCTTTTTTAATTCTTCCTCCGCTCTCTGCAGCTTATAATTCAACAGGCTGTCCAACGCTTCATTTCCGGTATAAACATGCTCTGAAGGGTTCTGCATAAACTCCTGCATCGAAGCAAGATATCTCATCATATCCTCCGACTCCAACCCCTTCGCCAGCCCCTGAAGCATCAACACATGATTCTTCATATCATGACTCAAAGCCCGGATGCGGCTCTGTGATTCCATGATGACATCCAGCTGGTTCCGATAGGCATATGTCTGCTGTTTATAGATATCCTGCTCCCTCAGCCGTATATAATTGTTAAGCAAAACATGGTATAGATAAAAAACACACAGATTAACCGACACAATTACGGCACACAAAAATACCGCTGTAAGTCTGTCAATACTTCCGCAGATCAGCGCCAGAAACGAAATCACGCTTAACACCGGTATCATAAGCAGCAGGCGCATTTGCTTCTTATCAATGGCGATTTTCCTGCCTTCTTCGGGATCGGGAATCTGACAAATAATCATCACTCCGGCTAACAGAAGCAATACATGAACCGCACTTTGCTGCATTCTTATTTCGTCTGATGCCGCAAAGGATACTGCTGCCCCGCAGCCTATGTCCAAACACAGGAAGAACATAGAAATCCATAGCTTTTTCTCCCATGCCGCGCAATAAAAGCAAGCCACGAAAATAATACCCGCTAAGTTGCAGATTCCATAGGGAATGGACATATGAAATGCGATGTAAGAAACCGTCGCTGCCAGATAATACCCCGCATATACCGTTTTCAATAATTTCCCATTCTTATTTTCCGCAGACAAAAAGGTGTCAAAGACTTTTTTCAATAAAGATGTATGCAAAATATTCACAATTAAAATGACTATTATTTCATAATACATTATTCACTCAACTTTCCCAGCACAAATTACCGAACATTGCCTGAATAAATATTGGCTGGGATGCTATCCAGTCGTTAACTTTACTTTTCAGTATTTCTGTGATATCGGCTGACACCATTGATGCTATATCTACAAACAGGGATA
>CAJUTJ010000087.1 GCA_910589655.1 uncultured Acetatifactor sp.
ATCCCTGTTTGTAGATATAGCATCAATGGTGTCAGCCGATATCACAGAAATACTGAAAAGTAAAGTTAACGACTGGATAGCATCCCAGCCAATATTTATTCAGGCAATGTTCGGTAATTTGTGCTGGGAAAGTTGAGTAAATAATTATTCCGCAGCACACTAAGCGGTGTTGACTGTGTAAGGTTTATTGTACTTTTTTAAGTACAAAAGGAAATGGAGTATCTTGTGTCCTTGATGTACATTTTTGCTTCTGTCGCAGTGTACTGTCGTCACTGTCTGCTCTGTATCGCTGTGAGGTATTTTACGCAATTTTATGCAGAATTTTGTTTTACTTTTTTTCATAAAAAGGTATAATACAATGGGATGGGAGATTAGAGTACGGAATGGTAAGAAAGGGAGGAAGCGCCCCGATATGGAGCAACAGAAAAATATCCAATTTATTACGGAAGACCTGAATCCTACGTTTCTCTTTACTTGGAAGGGTGTCCGGAACCGTACGTCGGACAGTTATCACTGCCATGACCACGGTGAGATAGCTTTTGTGCTTTCCGGAACAGGGAAATATCGCATCGAAGACGAAATTTATACGGTGCAGGAAGGCGATTTACTGATTTTCAATCCGGGAGTCAGGCATCAGGCCATGGTCTGTCCGGAAAGCGAGACGCCCACCACGGAATTTTTTGTGGGCTATTCCGATTTGAAGCTGCAAGGGCTTCCTGCAAATGCGCTGCCT
The DNA here is from genome assembly GCA_910589655.1 of uncultured Acetatifactor sp. Classification (GTDB taxonomy): domain Bacteria; phylum Bacillota; class Clostridia; order Lachnospirales; family Lachnospiraceae; genus Acetatifactor. The sequence continues at coordinate 734 of CAJUTJ010000087.1, forward strand.
GTCCCGGAGGGGGAGTATATGCTCCACACTGCCGGAGAACTGCGCCAGAGATTGTTTAAAATCTGTTCCTCCATGGAGGCGGAGAAGGCGGTTTGCAAGCAAGGGAAATATTTTATGCTGAAGGCTTACATGATTCAGATTCTGCTTCTGGCTATCCGGGAGCAGTGCGAGCCCATGGAGAAGCTTCAGGGCTGCGCCTTTGAGTCCGTGAACCGCAAATATGTGGTGGAACAGATGCTGAACTATTTTGAAGATCATTACAGCGAGAAGATTTCTCTGGATCAAATTGCCGAAAATATGTACCTCAGCCCCTTTTATATTTCCAAAATATTTAAGAGCGAAACAGGGGACACTCCTATCAGGCACTTGATTAATATCCGTCTGGAAAAAGCCAAGGAGCTGCTGGAAGGCGGCTGTGACGGCAGCATTCAGGAAGTGGCAGCCTCGGTGGGGTATGACGATGCTTATCATTTCAGCAAATTGTTTAAGAAGCATTTCGGAATTTCCCCTTCTCAGGTGCGCAGAAAAGCATAAAAAACTATTTTCAAGCAAGTTGGAATCTGATACAATGGAAGCAAATAAAAGGGTTTACGCCTATAAGTATTGACCGGAAGAACCGGAATGGAGGTATACAAAATGAGGTATTTTTTTGAATCAAAGGTGGAAAAGCAGGAAAAGGGTTATACGATTCAGATTCCTTTCAATGTGTGGGAGGTATGTAAGCAGCGCGACGTGATTCAGGGGGATGTGGTACTGGACAATAAGATTATCGACTGTGAGCTTCATCCCAAGGAGAAGGGGAATTACGAGATCCATATCACGGACGAGGACGCGGTTAATGTAGAGCTGGGCGTTACACATAAGATTCTGCTTCACGTAAACGGCTCCCTGATCCGCATGGATCAGAACAGTCCCTTCAGTTTTGAGAATCCTATCCGTAAGATCGACAGTGTGGACGTGATTATCCAGCCTGAGGACGGGCTTTGCGGACAGGCATGTGTTGCCATGCTGGCAGGAGTCACGATAGCGGAGGTTATGAGCGTAATGGACTGCCGTGAGTGGCAGGCAACCATGGGCCGCATTATTTCCGCATTGAATTATTACGGAATCGACCATAACGATATTATTGTTTATACCGAAGGACGTGACGCCGTGCTGCCTAAGTGCTGTGTCATGATGGAGAGAATGGGACGTTTCAGCCATTATCTGATTCACTTTGACGGAAAGTATTATGATTCCAATCTTGGTGTTCTGGAGGAGTATGACATGAGTAAGCTTCTCGGCTATCTGGAGATTAAGTGCTGACAGTGGTACGGGGAAACGATAAGAGCAGTGAAAGGTTTTCTGTTTAACCGGCGTGGCGAGAGTCCCGCCGGTTTTGTGATGCAGCCTGCAGATCATAGGATACTAAGAAAACAAACTTGTCTAAAGGGAGCGGGAGCAGGATGTACAGGGTTGGAATATGTGATGACGATACTATTTTGTGTTCCTTGCTGGAGGAGCAGATACAGGCGCTTTTCGTGGAGATCTCAACCGGATTTGAAATAGAAGTGTGGTATGACGGGGAGAGCTTGGAGAATGATCTGAAAAAAGGCATCGGATTGGACATTCTTTTTCTTGATATTGAGCTGCTTCAAAAAAACGGAGTTGAAGTGGGCGCTTTTATACGTGATGAGATGGGGGATACAGAGCTGCATATTGTTTATATTTCATCAAAACAAGGTTATGCGATGGAGCTTTTCAAAATGCAGCCTTTGGACTTTCTTGTAAAGCCCATTTCCGGTCAAAAGCTGAAAGAAGTGATTACAAGGAGTATGAGGCGGAAAAAGTATGCGGAAAGCTGTTTTGAATATCAAAAGGGAAGTCAGATCTTTCGGATTCCGGTAAAGGAAATTTTATATTTTATGAGTATGGATAAGAAAATATTGATGATAAAGAAAGACGGGCAGGAAGAATTCTACGGAAAACTGAAAAATGTGATGCGGCAGCTTCCCGTCGGTTTTCTGATGATACACCAGTCGTATGTAATACATCAGGAATATGTAAGCGAATATTCTTATGAAAGCGTAAAAATGATGAATGGAGATGTCCTGAGCGTCAGCAAACCCTATCGGAAAGAAGTCAGGGCAAAAGTCAAACAATTCTTGAAAGAGAAAATGAATAACTCAACTTTCCCACCAGCATAGTTGGCTTAATGCTTGATTTTTTAAGCAAAATTACTGCAATAAATGGTGTATTGACATTAAAACAGCACCTAATCTTTGGTATAATAAGATTGCGACATCCAATAACCAGTATAG
>CAJUTJ010000088.1 GCA_910589655.1 uncultured Acetatifactor sp.
GAAACCATCCGGAATGAAAATATATAGCAGCGTTACACGCTCCAACAGATTTTGAATCCTAAGCTCCCGTGAAAATATATACTGTTTAGTCCTTCTAAAAAAATTTTACAAAATTATCAGATAATAGTTTTCTTTTTTTAATAAGTTTGCTATAATAACTTAAAAGAGCGATTCGACTCTTACTGGTGAAAGCAACGAGGTGGAGAAAGATGGATACAAAAATTTTACTGGAAAACGGAACGAATGAACTTGAAATTCTGGAATTTACTTTAGCAGGCAATTCATATGGTATTAATGTAGCGAAAATCAAAGAGATTATCGTATACCAACCTGTTACGCCTGTGCCCAATTCGCATCCCAGTATTGAAGGTATATTCATGCCGCGTGATGTTATGATTACGGCGATTGACCTGAAGAACTGCCTCGGCCGTGGTGAGTCAAAGCCCAGCGGATTGTTTATTATTACAAACTTTAATAAGCTTAATATGGCTTTTCATGTGGAGAATGTTTTGGGAATTCACAGGGTGTCATGGAGAGATATTATTAAACCGGATGTGACAATTTCTACGACGGAGGAAAGCGTATCCACCGGTATTATCAAGAAGGATGGCAAGCTGATCATTATTCTTGATTTTGAGAAGATCGTGACGGACATCAATCCCGAGACCGGACTTAAGATATCCGAAATCATGGAACTCGGTGAGAGAAAGAGAAGCGATGTGCCCATTTTGATTGCGGAGGATTCACCTTTGCTGAACAAGCTGATTGTTGATTCCCTGAAGAAGTCCGGTTACACAAACCTTATACATACCGAGAACGGGCAGCAGGCTTATGACGTGATCTGCCAATGCAAGGAGGACGGTACGTTAAAGGAGCATGTGGGCGTAATTGTTACCGACATTGAGATGCCGGAAATGGACGGACACAGACTGACAAAGCTTGTCAAAAGTGATGAGGCCACGGCTCATATTCCGATTATAATTTTCTCCTCTCTGGTGAATGACGAAATGAAGAGAAAAGGAAAAGCGTTGGGAGCGGATGCACAGTTGTCTAAACCTGAAATCGGTAATCTGGTGAGAATAGTAGACCAATTGGTTGATGAGAATCATCTGAATTAGAAAATGCTATAAAAGGCTGGGATTATCCCCAGCCTTTTTTGTGAGAAAACATTTTTCAAAGATTTGTGCCGTTTGGAGCAGGCTTAAGGGGAAGAAAATGATGCAGGATGAGATCAGAGAAAAAATAAATTCGGCAGAAATGATTTTAGTGGGACTCGGGGAGGAATTTCAGTGTCCTGCCAGTGTGAAAAAGCAGGCGGAATATGAGCGGGCAAAAGAAATTTTGCAGAAGGAGGGAATCCTTTGGTTATTGCCGGCTTGGGACGATTACTGTGAGCGGGAGACGAAATCGGATACGTCCGTAGTTTTGCAAAAGCTTGCGGATATTCTTGCGGACAAAGATTATTTTGTGATTTCTACGGCAATGAATGAATGTATTGCCGACACGCCATGGAAGAAGGGGAGACTGGTAATGCCCTGCGGAACCGCGACAAAACTGCAGTGTGCGGCGGGATGCGGTGAAAATCCCGTTACAATATCGGAGGAGAAGAGCCGATTGGTGGAAGAGGTAATGGGGGATTTATGGGAGGGAAAGTTATATCCTGATAAATTGGAGCATTTGGGAAAATGTGGGAAGTGCGGCGGCTCCATGGTGCTGAACAATATTTATGCGGAACATTACAATGAAAACGGCTACATGGAGCAGTGGGATCGATACACCGGATGGCTTCAGAGAACCTTGAACCGCAAAGTGCTGATTTTGGAACTGGGTGTGGGAATGCGATTTCCCACAGTGATAAGATTTCCTTTTGAAAAAATTGCTTATTTTAATCAAAAGGCGGAATTTTATCGTATTCACGAGAAATTGTATCAATTGACGGAAGAATTAAAGGGGAAAGGCAAAGGAATATCTAAGAATGCGATTGATTGCTTGAGAAACCTGTGATAAACTATAACTGGCTGTATATTCATGCAGAAATCATCATTTAGAAAGCAGAGGATGAATTTATGCCTTCACAAGAGGATTACTTAGACGAATTATTGAAAAATTTAGAAAAAGGGGAACAGCAGACAGACATTGCCGGAGCGGATGAGGGGACTGCGGAAATGCCTGTTGAAACGTCTGACATGGCGGGCATTTCGGATATTCTCGGGGAATTGCCGGAGTCGGCAGACTTTTCGAAGGAGACTGTCGAATCCGTGGAGATTCCTGAAAGCATTGATGACCTTTTAGGGCTGATGGGTGCGGAAAATGGCGTGGGGGACATATCTGCCGGAGAAACGGGGATGACAGAGTTTCCGGAAGAAATCGGTCAGAATGCGGATTTGTCCGAAGGATTGGGTCAGAACACGGATGTGTTCGAGGACTCGAGCCAGAACACGGATGTGCTTGAGGACTTGGGCCAGAATGCGGATTTGTCCGAAGGATTGGACCAGAACACGGATTTGTTCGAGGACTCGAGCCAGAACACGGATGTGCTTGAGGACTTGAGCCAGAACACAGATTTGTTTGAAGGATTGGGCCAGAACACGGATGTGCTTGAGGACTTGGGCCAGAACACAGATTTGTTTGAAGGATTAGGTCAGAACACGGATGTATTTGAAGACTTAGGTCAGAATGCGGATGTGCTCGAAGACTTAGGCCGGAATGCGGATGTGCTCGAAGGCTTAGGCCAGAATGCGGCATTGTCTGAAGGATTGGATCAGAATATGGATGTGCTTGAAGACTTGGGGCATAATGCGGCTTTGTTTGAAGACTTAGGCCAGAATGCGTACTTGCCTGAAGATTTGGGACAGAATGCAGATTTGTCTGAGAACTTAGGCCGAAATGCGGACTTGTCGGAAGGATTAGACCAGAATGTGGATGTGATCGAGGACTTGGTGCAGAATACGGATATGCTCGAGGACTTGGTGCAGAGTTCGGATATACCAGAAGAAGCCGGAACGATAGAGTATTCTGCAGCCCAAGAAGCGATTTCCGATTTGCCTGCCGAAGATCCGGATATAGAAGAGCTTCTCAGAAGCTTTGATGATTCTCCGGAGATACCTGCGGAGGAAACCGGAAAGGCGGAGCAGCCTGAGGAGCCGGCAGGTTTTGATCTTGCTGATCTGTTGAAGGAGGAAGATATAGAAACGGAAGAGGAATCTTCCATGTCCGAGGATGACATTGAGAGGCTTCTGGCAGCAAACAGAGAGACGGCGGAAAGCAACATCGGCAGTTCGGAAGAAGAGTTTCAGGGTGATGTGGTAGACTTGCTTCAGGGTACGGATGACAGTGAACTGCAGGAGATTCAGGATCTATTGGAAAAATCCGATAACAATGAAGCCGTGGGATCCGAAATTGAAGCGTTGTTGCAAGGAAACGATCAAGGAAATCAACAAGGTTTCGGAAGTGCTTTTGCTTCGGAAGCGAATTCGGATACCGACGATGAAGATGCGCTGCTGACTCCGAAGCAGCGGAAGGCTTTAGAGAAAAAGCGTTTAAAAGAAGAGAAAGCAGCGGCAAAGAAAGCGGCTAAAGAAGCAAAAAAGGCAAAAAAAGCGGGAAAGAAGACCGGAATAGATCCTCAAAAAGCAGCGGACAATACTCAGTCCGCGGCGCCTGCGGCTTCTACAGGAGAAAACGGTGCGGGAGGAATGACAGAAGAGCCTATAGATACCGCCTTTTTGGATTCCATTCTTTCGGAAGCAAACAAAATTACCAGTGCCGAGAATATTTCCAGCGCAACCGGAAATTATGATGCAAAAGTCGGCAAAATTATGCAGGACGAGGGTGAGGATATCGGAGCGCCTTCCCAGAAGAAGGGAGGAGCGTCTTCTTCGGGGAGCGATGATCTCGGAATTGATATGAGTGATCTGTTCGGTGACGGTGCGTCGGCGGAAAACTCTTTGATGACAGGAGGAGAACTGGCTGATTTACCTGACTTTGAGGCGTTAGACGGCGGTGACGTAACGGGAATTTTGGAATTGGCAGGAGAAGAAGGAGAAGAGACAAAGCCGAAAAAGAAGGGATTTTTCTCCCGCTTTTTGGAATTCCTTACGGAAGAAGACGATGAGGAAGAGGAAAACGAGAACATTAAGCTTTCCGAGGAAAATCAGGGAATTATAGAAGAATTGGATAAAGAAAAGAAGGATAAAAAAGGCAAAAAAGGTAAGAAAAAGGCAAAGAAGGCCGATGCTTCCGCTGAAGACGGTGAAGAGGGAGAGGAAGGCGAAGAAGATAAGGGTAAAAAGGGCAAGAAAAAGAAAGAGAAGAAGCCCAAGAAGGAAAAACTGCCCAAGGAAGAAGAACCTGTTGAACCCGGAAAGAAGCTTGGGTTAAAGAAAGTTTTGCCGGTGCTGCTTTCCTGCTTGTCGTTGGGAGTCGTCATCATTATTATTGTGTTTGCTTCTGTGGATTTTAACGATAAAAAGGCCGCAAAAGAAGCCTACTATAACGGCGACTATCTGACCTGTTATCAGAATTTGTTCGGCAAGGACTTGGATGAGACCGAGCAGATTATGTATGGAAAATCAGAGGCTGTTCTGCGTATCCGGCTGTGGCTTCGTGAGTACGAATGGTATGTGGCAGACGGTGAGGAATTGGAAGCGCTTGACAGTTTGATCCAGTCCGTGAACGAATATCCCGTGCTGTATGAATATGCAACGCAGTGGAATGCGGCAGGAGAGGTGGCACAGGAATATTCGATCATATTGAATGTGCTTTACGAAAAGTATGGACTTACTGAGGATCAGGCGAGAGCCATTGCCGCAGAGCCCGATGACATTGAGTATACAAGGCAGGTGAATGCCATAGTACAGGGCGGAGCTTACGGGTCATGGAATGAACCGGAGCCTGTGGAGGAAGGACCTTTGCCGGATGAGCTTCCCGAGGAGACGGATTTGCCGGAAGGCAATTTTATAGATACGAATAGTTCCGTACAATAGCAGAGGGGTCGGTATTATGTTAGCGATAATTGATTATGATGCGGGAAATATAAAAAGTGTGGAGAAAGCCCTCCGCTATCTGGGACAGGAGGCTGTTATTACCAGAGATCCGGAAACCATTCTACATGCGGAAGGAGTGATTCTTCCCGGTGTAGGGGCTTTTGGGGATGCCATGGAAAAGCTTCATGCTTACGGTCTGGTGGAGGTAATCCGGCGGTGTGTGGCGGAAGGAACTCCTTTCATGGGAATCTGTCTCGGCTTGCAGCTTTTGTTTGAGAGCAGTGAGGAAAGTCCGGGGGTGGACGGATTACATATTCTGGACGGAAAAATCGTGCGTATTCCGTCCGGATCGGGGCTGAAAATTCCTCACATTGGGTGGAATAATTTAAGCTTTCCAAACAAAGGAAGGCTTTTCCGGGAAATTCCGGAAAATTCATATGTATATTTTGTGCATTCTTATTATTTGCAGGCAGCCGATTCCGGTATTGTGACTGCGGCAACGGAATATGGTACATACATTCACGCATCCGTGGAAAAGGACAATGTATTTGCGTGCCAGTTTCATCCCGAAAAGAGTTCGGATGTGGGGATGCAGATTTTGCGGAATTTTATTGCAGCGGTTCAGGAGAAAAACGGTTAAGCGGGATAATACAGGGTATTATCTTCATTCCGGAACAAGCCCTTGACATAAAATATTCTATGAAGCGGAAGCTGTGGGCTCTATTCTGCAGAAACGCTTCGAAACGGAGGATATGATGCATACAAAACGTGTAATTCCCTGTCTGGACATCAAAGACGGCAGAGTCGTCAAGGGAGTGAAGTTCAAGAATCTGAAAGATGCCGGAGATCCTGCCGATGTGGCGGCGGCCTATGATAAAGCGGGAGCGGACGAGGTTGTGTTTTTGGACATTACGGCTTCTTCCGACAGCCGCGCTACTCAGCTGGAGTGGGTGCGTCAGGTAGCGGGCAGATTATTCATCCCTTTTACGGTGGGCGGAGGAATCCGCACGGTGGATGATTTTAGAGCGATTCTGCGGGAGGGAGCGGATAAGATATCCGTCAATTCCGCGGCAATCATGAATCCGCAGCTGATATCCGAAGCGGCGGAGAAGTTTGGCAGTCAGTGTGTGGTGGTTGCCATTGATGCCAAGAAGCGTGAGGACGGCGGCTGGAATATTTTCAAAAACGGCGGACGTGTGGATATGGGGATGGATGCCGTGGAGTGGGCCTTGGAAGCGGAACGTCTCGGTGCAGGGGAGATTCTTTTAACCAGTATGGATGCCGACGGCACGAAAGCCGGTTATGATTTGGAATTGACAAAAGCTGTTTCGGAGGCAGTGGGCATTCCCGTGATCGCCTCCGGAGGTGCGGGTAAAGAGGAGCATTTTTACGAGGCGCTGCAGGATGCAGGAGCGGAGGCTGTCTTGGCAGCATCTCTGTTTCATTATAAAGAGTTGGAAATCAGACAGCTTAAGGAATATTTGAGGGAAAAGGGCGTGAGTGTCCGTCTTTGATAAAATATTACCATAAGGATAAAGAAAGAGAGTACATTTTATGGCGATGATAAACAATGATTGGCTGGCGGAATTGGACGTGGAATTTCATAAGCCGTATTATAAGGAGCTTTATGATTTTGTCTTAAATGAATATAATACCACGCAGGTATTTCCTCCGGCGGACGATATATTTAATGCCTTTCATTTGACACCTTTGAGTAAAGTAAAGGTGGTAATTATCGGTCAGGATCCCTATCACAACGTAGGTCAGGCTCACGGGCTTTGCTTTTCCGTGAAGCCGGATGTGGGCATTCCGCCGTCTTTGGTAAATATTTATAAGGAGCTCCATGATGATCTGGGCTGCGAGATTCCCAATAACGGATATTTGGTGAAATGGGCGGAGCAGGGTGTGCTGATGTTGAATACGGTGCTTACCGTCCGGGCGCATATGGCTAATTCCCATAAGGGAAAGGGCTGGGAGAAATTTACGGATGCGGCTATCACCGCACTGAATAAGCAGGACAGGCCCATTGTGTTTATTCTCTGGGGCAGACCGGCGCAGATGAAGGAGAAGATGCTGAATAATCCCAATCATTTGATATTAAAAGCGCCCCATCCCAGTCCTTTGTCGGCTTTCAACGGATTTTTTGGCAGTAAGCCTTTCAGCCAGACGAATAAATTTTTGGAACAGCATGGGGAGACTCCCATTGACTGGCAGATTGAAAATGTGTAAAAAAGAGTTTGAAAAGCATACGGAACTTTTTCTTTTATTGAAAACAGAGATTTAATGTGTTGAAAAAGGCAGATTGAGAGGAAAAGCAGAACATGGAAAAAATTAAAATTGCGATAGCAGGTTATGGCAATCTGGGAAAGGGAGTCCACTGTGCCGTTCAGCAGAACAACGATATGGAGCTGACTGCCATATTCACCAGAAGGGAACCTCAGACAGTGAAGCCCCTGAGCAACGTTCCGGTATATCATGTGGATGCCCTTTTGGAGAAAAAGGACGAAATTGACGTGTTAGTGCTGTGCGGAGGCTCCGCAACGGATCTGCCGAAACAGACTGCGGAATATGCAAAATATTTTAATGTGGTGGACAGTTTTGACACCCATGCAAAGATTCCGGAGCATTTTGAAAATGTGGATAGAGCGGCAGTAGAGGGAGGGAAGATCGCCCTGATCTCCGTGGGATGGGATCCCGGCATGTTTTCTCTTAACAGACTATATGCCAGTGCTGTTCTGCGGGAAGGAAGCGATTATACTTTCTGGGGAAAGGGTGTCAGTCAGGGACATTCCGATGCCATCCGCAGAATTTCCGGAGTAAAGAATGCAAAGCAGTATACCATTCCCGTAGAGTCTGCGTTGGAGTCTGTGCGGAATTGTGAGAATCCTGAGCTGAGCACCAGACAGAAGCATACAAGGGAATGCTTTGTGGTGGCTGAAGAGGGTGCCGACAAAGCAAAGATCGAGAGCGAAATCAAAAATATGCCCAATTATTTTGCGGATTATGACACTACGGTTCATTTTATTACAGAGGAAGAGCTGCAGCGTGATCATTCGGGGATTCCCCATGGCGGTTTTGTACTTAGAACCGGTAAAACCGGAATGAGCGGTGAGCATAATCATGTGATTGAGTATAGTCTGAAGCTGGATTCCAATCCCGAATTTACCGCGTGTGTACTGACTGCCTATGCGCGGGCGGCACTGCGTATGAACAAAGAGGGAATGCGGGGCTGTAAGACAGTTTTTGATGTGGCGCCTGCTTACCTCAGCCCTTTCACGGCGGAAGAGCTGCGCAGCAAACTGCTGTAAGGAGGAGTTGTTAACATAAGCTGCGTCGGATATCTGATGCTGCGTAGCTTATTATGGAATGTTTGACTTTGAAGATGAAACAGCAATCAGAGAACGGTAATCAAGAAATTGTAATAAAGTGACAGCATGGAACAAACAATAAGGAAAAGATAACATCTGTATGGCGGAAGAGCCGCTCATTTGGGTGTGGGAAAGGTACGAGTAAATTCATGGAAAAAAAGGCATTTGTGACAAAAGAGATGGTGGAGGAGATTGTTAAGAGCTATCCGACACCTTTTCATATTTATGACGAGAAGGGGATCCGGGAGAATGCCAAGGCGCTGAAAGAAGCTTTTGCATGGAACAGCGGATACAAGGAATTTTTTGCGGTAAAGGCAACTCCTAACCCTTTTTTGATTCACATTTTGAGGGAGTACGGCTGCGGCTGTGACTGTTCTTCTCTGACAGAGCTGATGCTCAGCGATGCTATGGGAATAAAGGGGGAAGATATTATGTTTTCCTCCAATGACACCCCGGCAGAGGATTTCAGGCTGGCTGCTAAGCTGGGGGCCACGATTAATCTGGATGACATTACGCATATCGACTTTTTGGAGAAGACATTAGGATATCTGCCGAAGACTTTGAGCTGTCGTTTTAATCCCGGCGGATATTTCTCTCTGGGCACGGATATTATGGATAATCCCGGAGACGCAAAATATGGTTTTACCACGGAGCAGATGTTTGAAGGTTATAAGATTTTGAAGAAAAAGGGTGTGGAGAATTTCGGAATTCATGCTTTTCTGGCCAGCAATACCGTGACCAACGAATATTATCCCACATTGGCAAAGCAATTGTTCGAACTGGCGGTTCAGTTAAAGGAACAGACCGGTGCCCATATCGGATTTATTAATCTGTCCGGAGGAATCGGCATTCCTTACCGTCCCGATCAGACGCCGAATGATATCAGGGTAATCGGTGACAATGTGAGGAAGGTATATGAAGAAATCCTTGTTCCGGCGGGAATGGGTGACGTAGCCATCTATACGGAATTGGGACGTTTCATGATGGGGCCTTACGGACATTTGGTAACTAAGGTGATTCACCGAAAGAGTACACACAAGGAATATCTGGGTGTGGATGCCTGTGCCGTGAACCTGATGAGGCCTGCGATGTACGGGGCGTACCACCATATTACCGTGCTGGGTAAGGAGCAGGAGACTTGTGATCACAAATATGATGTGACCGGCTCTTTGTGTGAGAATAATGACAAGTTTGCCATTGACAGAATGCTTCCCGAGGTGGAGATCGGTGATTATATTGCCATACATGATACCGGTGCTCACGGTTTTGCCATGGGGTATAACTATAACGGTAAGCTGAAATCGGCGGAACTTCTGCTTCATGAGGATGGTTCCGTACAATTGATCCGCCGTGCTGAGACGCCGAAGGATTATTTTGCAACATTTGATTCTTTTGATATATATGAAAAATTGTTTCCGAATGGCTGATGCAAGTTCTTATTCGCACAATTTTTTGCTAAAGCATGGCTGAGGAGCGGCAAAAGCTTCCCGTGCTTGACGCGGAATTAAGCGACGGTGCTATAGCTCGGTTTTTCTGTATGTTTGCGTACCGGTTATAGGGAGATATGTTTTGGAAGGGAAAGGATTAAGATGAGATATCCGAAATATATAAAAAAGGGAGATACAATAGGTTTTTTGGCGCCTTCTTTCGGATGTGCTGTGGAACCGTATCTCAGCGGTTTCAAAAATGCCCAGAAGAAATTTGAGGAATTGGGTTATAGGCCGGTATTGGGACCCAATTGTTATGAAAGCGCGGGCGTGGGTATCAGCAATATACCGGAAAAATGCGGTGCGGAAGTCATGGAAATGTTCGGCAGGGGAGATGTGGACTGTCTGATTTCCTGTGGCGGCGGAGAGCTGATGTGCGAGATCCTGCCTTTTGTGGATTTTGAGAAGCTGAGTGAAGCAGAGCCTAAATGGTTTATGGGATATTCCGATAATACAAATCTTACTTATTTATTGGCAACCTTAGCGGATATGGCTTCGGTTTATGGTCCTTGTGCGGGAACTTTCGGTATGGAGCCATGGCACAAATCACTTTGGGATGCGCTGCAGATATTGACCGGTGAGCGGCAGACTGTGGGGGGCTATGGACTGTGGGAGAAGGAGTCCCTTAAGGACGAGGAAAATCCTCTGGTTCCTTACCATGTGACGGAGCCTTTGAAGCTGAGAACTTTTGTTGGGAAAAAAGAAATTTACTTTGCAGATTCCGGAGAAGAAGAGAGTGGAGCCGGAAATACGGGGGCAAACAGCGAAGAGAAAGAATCGGTGCTTACGGAGGTATGCAGCGAAGAGCAATCAGCCGGGTCTGCGGAGTCGTGCGGCGAAGAGCAATCAGCCGGGTCTGCGGAGTCGTGCGGCGGAGAGCAGCCAGCCGGGTCTGCGGAGTCGTGCGGCGGAGAGCAGCCAGCCGAATTTGCGGGTACTGAGAAAAGAACGGAACCGCTTCGGTTTTCGGGAAGACTTCTCGGCGGATGTCTGGACTGTTTGGTTAATCTTTCGGGGACACGGTTTGATAAGACAAAGGAATTTGCGGAGCGATATGGGCAAGACGGTATTATATGGTTTTTTGAGGCATGTGATTTGAATGTATTCGCAATCCGCCGTGCAATGTGGCAGCTTCAGGAGACCGGCTGGTTCCGATTTGTAAAAGGATTTCTTATCGGCAGACCGTCTAACGGTGAAGAGATGATGGGGCTGAATGCATATGATGCCGTTTTGGAAGTGGCAGGAAAGGAAAATGTGCCGGTGATAATGGATGTAGATTTGGGGCATTTACCGCCTATGATGCCATTGGTGGTGGGAAGTTTGGCAGATGTAGCCGTTCTGGGAAATCGTATTGAGGTGAAGCAGATATTGGCATAACAAAAAGCGGTAGAGCATATTGTAAGTAGAATGTCTGTGAAGCAGCAAGTATTACAGGCGGGTAAGAGGTGGCATAAGCCCCTCTTACAATCAATCCTTTTAAATGCAACAGTTCACTCGTTATCGCCGCGAGGCGTTGTCACGCACTTTTTGCGTGATTAAACCAAAGCGATTAGAACAATCCGCTTGGACAGCCGTGCACGAAACCGCTGTTTTGCGGTTTCTGTGCATGTGTTACTGGTCACGGAGTGAACAGTAACCAACTGTTGTAACAGTTCAGACAGGTCACTAAACCATTATAAGAATGCACACAAAACGCGGAAAGAATGCGTTTTATAAAATTGTAAAAAAGTACTTGTCAAATTTTTGTATTTATGCTAGAATATATTTGTTGTGAAGAAATGTTTACAAAAGCCGGCGTGTCGGAATGGCAGACGAGGCAGACTCAAAATCTGTTGTGGGCAACCACGTATGGGTTCAAGTCCCATCGCCGGCAGTATAAGAAATCGCTTAAATCCTGATAAATACAAGGATTTTGGCGATTTTTTATTTTAGTTACTTTGATTACCTTGATTACCTTTTTATTATTTTACAAGGAAAGGAGAGTATCTTGCACGTATGGTAATGCCACAATTGATGATTGAAATGAGTACATTTGTTTAATTGTATTGATTCCAGTTATCAATGACAGCTTTTCTATGCCTTCTATATGTCATTATATATCAGTCAAAACAGTTTACGAATAAATCGTAAAAAATAGGGCAGTTGAGAACAAATCCCCTTCTGCCCTATTATTTTGTATATTTTTATAATGTGGAAATATACGTTGTTAATTCAGAAAATTTTTCTTCTAAAGATGACGTATAATAAGTTTCGCAAATTAATTTCATAAAAATAGACATGGTCTATAGCCGTTTGGTAGAATTAAGTCACCACAACAAAATTTGCCAAAGGAGGCTGAAGAGCCATGTCTGATAACATTATACAACTAAACGAGGACTTAATAAAGCACGATCTGAAAGACCTTGTCCGCTCCAGCGTGGAAGAAACCCTCAATGCCCTGCTTGACAAAGAAGCGGACGAACTGGTCAATGCCCAGAAGTACGAACGTTCCAGTGGACGTCAGGGTTACCGTTCCGGCCATTATAAGAGGAATTTTCAGACGACTGCCGGGGAAGTGGAGTTAAATGTCCCCAAGCTCAAAGGCGTTCCCTTTGAAACTGCCATCATCGAACGTTACCGCCGCAGGGAATCCTCCGTTGAAGAAGCCCTGATCGAAATGTATCTTGCCGGAGTCTCCGTACGCCGTGTGGAAGATATCACGGAAGCTCTCTGGGGGACGAAAGTGTCACCCGGCACGATAAGCAACCTCAACAAAAAAGCCTATGAACATATCGAACAATGGCGTACCCGACCGCTTTCCGGCAGATATCCGTATGTCTATGTAGACGGAGTCTATCTCAAGCGCAGCTGGGGCGGTGAGATACAGAACGTCTCTGTCCTTGTGGCCATCGGTGTTAATGAAGACGGCTGCCGTGAGATCATAGGTGCTGCGGAAGGAATGAAAGAGGATAAGGAAAGCTGGCGTTCCTTCTTTGTATGGCTTAAGCAGCGCGGCCTTTGCGGGGTGCATCTCATTATCGGAGATAAGAACCTTGGTATGCTGGAAACGATCCCTGAGGTGTTTCCAGACGCACGTTATCAGCGTTGTACCGTACATTTTTACCGTAACATATTTTCCGTCACACCCCGCAACAAGATGAAAGCTGTTGCCATGATGCTGAAGGCAATCCATGCACAGGAGAGCAAGGAATCTGCCAGAGAAAAAGCGGCTCAAGTAGCAGAGAAACTAAAAGAGATGAAACTTTCGGCAGCAGCAAAGAAACTGACGGAGGGTATAGAGGAAACCCTTACCTATATGGATTTTCCTACACAGCACTGGACAAGGATCAGGACCAACTATCCCATCGAACGGCTCAATCGTGAGATCAAACGCCGGACAAAAGCAATCGGTGCCTTCCCCGATGGACAGAGTGCCCTGATGCTGGTATGTGCCAGACTGCGTCATGTAGCAGGCACCCAATGGGGAACAAAACGCTACATGAACATGGATCACCTTTACAACATGGCGCTGGATGCAGGGTCTGATAATATAGCCGGCTGACTACCGGATACCAAATGGAAGAAATTGAATTTGCGAAAAAATCTTGACACTATC
>CAJUTJ010000089.1 GCA_910589655.1 uncultured Acetatifactor sp.
CAGTGCGGATTGCTTCGAATACCTTTTCTTTATCTTTTTGGCATATCTGTATCATAGTCCACCTCTGCTTTAGTATATAATGAAAATCCCCATTCATTATAGCAGATTTTTCAGGACTTAGCTAAAAGACTTATTGAAGATGTAAAATGTATTGACATGAGAAAAGTATATAGTATATAGTATAATATATATTTATATTATATTAAATTAAATTGTCTTTGCGTCTTGTCGATATTGTGCGTTATTTCCAAATAGTAAGAATGATTTATAAAGGGGGTGCTTATTCCACAAAAAGGCTTACGCTAGTAAAAACGGTTTATGGTAACTATTGTTGGATGAGTTTATGCAAAGTATTATCAGCGCTTGTAAAAGAAGAAGGCTGATAGCTGCTTGCGAACTCAAAGCGGACGAATGAAGTTAATAAGGAGGACTCGGTATGAAAAGAACATTATTGGTGGTAACATTAGCTCATGCTCTTTCTGTAAGCCCTATAGGTGTTAATGCATAAACTGTTGAGACTGCATCCAAAGAAGAATTTAAAATTGATGAGTCTTTGGCAGAGTTGATACAGACGGAACCGGAAATGATTTATGAGAGATATAGTAATGTGATTGATGTTCAGGAGATACCGCTGGACAGCAGCCAAGTGTGTGAAATGGCTGAGGCTTACGAATATACGGAAGACGGCGCCGTGCAAGGTTTGGACTGCGAAGTAACATTGAATAGAATAACGTGTCAGAACAATTATGGTATGCTTTATTCTGCAGAGGAGAGCACGTCAACATTTTATGTGATGTCAGTGAGAGGAATATAAAAAACATCAGAAGATTCTAAAACCGAGAATGGTGTAACTCTGGAAGAGGTTATCGGCAGGAAAGATATGCTTGAGCCGGTAAATAAGTTCGAATATGCAAGCGGAAGCAGAAGCGGTTCATACACAGGGACAGGACAATGGCAGATAGGCTATGCAAGGTACTCATGTATTGTGCAACGGTGATTTCGATACAAGCTTCTATGGTACAAGCAGTCAAGCGGACTTGACCGGTACATCATTTAGGCTGACTGTCAAGTCGCCAACAAGCGGTTCAAAAACAGCTGTGCTCACTTTTGAAACAAGCATGTTTGACTGATAAAAAGTGCTAAGTGAATGCCGTAGGGGTCAACAAATCAATGCATTCTGTGGACACATTTTGTTCTGCGGCACTGCAGGACGGTTGTTCCGTTGCTTGCGGCAGGATTGTTGGCTATAGGCAACGGAGCGTGACATAAATTTAGAAGAAGGAGGTAGGGCATTTATGGAAAAAAAGTGTGTGAAGGAGTTAAACACTGATTACGGTAAGTCGTATAATGGATATAAATTTATTTTGCCCGTTGCCGGAGAATTGGTGTTTTTGCTCTTTATGTTTTTTATGGCACGGCTGATGGATCCAAGCTTAGAGCGGACTTGGTTTCATAATGCTGTGAGCGAAGGGCTTATATATGGTTCGGTACTGGTTATATTATTGATTACTGGGTTATTGCCGGATTTTTTCCGTTCATTCATATACGCTTTTAAGCAGCCGGAAGAGATTACGGTACAAATGTTGAAAAGATCTCTGTTTTCAATGAAATTGGCGATGGTAACCGCTATGGTATCGGAAGCGTTTGACATAGTTATTAGCTTTGTGTCGATGATATATGGCAATATTCTTCTGGGTTACTCATCATTATCGGCGGAGACACTGCCTATCTGCTTAATGGTTTTAGGAGGTGCTGCTATACATGGCATTTTGGTGGTCATTGTGTTGCTTCCGGTATACGCAAGGCTTAAGGTAAGGCTGATTTCACGGTAAACCCCATGCATTTCGGCTGAATCCAGTGCAAAAAGTCAGAGGGTTTCCTGTGAAGATGCATACAAACCCTCAAGAACAGCGGGTTTGGCGCACTGCTGTCTCGGGATTTCGTGCAAGGGAGCACGAAACGCCTCACGGATTCCGCAAGCAGGATTCCTTTTCAAAAGTGTCATATGTACACGTAGATATAGCCGGTTGTTTCCGTCGGGGATTCAACCGGCTTATTGCCGCATAGTATTTGCTAAAACGAAGAAAATTTCGTAATAGTTCAGATAGCCCTTCTCGCGAAGCACAAATCGCACAATCGCTTCCATAGGGCGAATGTCTGACATGAATTAAGTTGCCGGCAATATTGCTTGGTTATTAGTAAAAGCGTACATTCCGGCAGCTTATGAATGGCATGGCTGGACTGTTGTTACTTTTCACATCCATGCCACCGCGGGGCGTTTTCACGCGTTTTTTGCGTGGCAAACCAAAGCGATTAGAATAATCGGCTTGGACAACCTGCGCGAAAACGCTGCTTTGCGGTTTTTGTGTATGCGTTACGTTACTGGCCACGGAGTGAAAAGTAGCGGACTGTGTAACAGTTCAGTGCCTTGTCTGAACTGTTACCGGATTGTTACAGAGATTGGCATCTGCACAGTCCGCTATTGCTTTTTTCATGTATGCGTGTTATTATTTTAACGAATCAGTGCATTGGCGATATGTATCCGCATTTAATAAGATGCGGCCGACGTTCCGGACTACGGAAATGCTCTTTTAAACGTGGTTCAGGCCGCATATGGGACGAATACATACCCAAAAGGAAAAACAGACCACGTCCCGAGGGGACAGAAAGGGAGACGACACATGAAACAGGGGTTTGACGAAATTGTGGCAAAGGTCAAGGAGTGCGGCAAAAAGACCGTGGCCGTATCCGTGGCGCAGGATTCCGCTGTACTGGAAGCGGTAAAGGAAGCCAAGGCGAGAGGCATTGCGGACGCTATTTTGGTGGGAGATGAGGCGAAGATCAGAGAGATTGCCGCTTCAATCAATATGGAACTTGACGGGTATGAGATCATTGACGAGCCGGATATGATTCAAGCATCCTTAAAGGCCGTAAAACTGGCTCATGACGGCAAAGCCGATATGTATATGAAAGGGCTGATTGATTCCAAGAACTTTTTGAAGAGTGTTTTGGATAAAGAAGCAGGGCTCCGTACAGGGGGAACGCTTTCCCATGTATGTGTATTTGATATTCCCGGAATCGACAGGCTTTTATTCCTTACCGATGTGGCATTTATGACGTATCCCACTTTGGAGGAAAAAGTCAGTATCATTAATAATACGCTTCCTGTGTGTAAGGCCTGCGGTGTGGATATGCCCAAGGTAGCCCCTCTGGCGGCAGTGGAGGTGGTAAATCCCAAGATGCCCGTGACTCTTGAGGCGGACGAACTGACTAAGATGTGCGAGGAAGGGAAGCTGACAGGCTGTATCGTGGACGGCCCTCTGTCCCTTGACCTTGCGATAGATGCGGAGGCTGCAAAGCATAAGGGCGCCACCGGAAGAAAGATTCAGGGAGATGCGGATGTGCTGCTGTTCCCCGATATCCATGCGGGAAATCTGGTATACAAATGTCTGGTACATACGGTGCCCGGTATCAAGAACGGCTGTATCCTTACCGGCACAAAGGTTCCTGTGATTCTCACCAGCCGTTCCGATACCTTTGAGACGAAAGTGAATTCCATTGCACTGGCAGCCGTAGTGTCCGAGGAAATGAAAAAAGCTCGGTAAATGAATGCGGAGTCCGTCATTGACTGGCTGTGCCGCGTACTGCCGGCACACCGCCGCATGGAGGAAAGCGGAGCCTGCGCGAATGCGGCATATGGAAAATGCAAGGTAATTCTGCGACATTTGAGACCATATATCAGGGGGCTATATATGCTGGAGGAAATGATAGAGTTTGCGGTTGAGGTGGCAGCTGACGTTGCGGAAGCGGTTATCACAGACAAGGTTAAAAAAAGCAAAGAGAGGAAAAAGAATATGTCTATAAAGAGCTTAATTATTAATCCCGGATCTACTTCTACAAAGATCGGTGTATTCGAGGATGAAAAATTATTGTTTGAGGAGACTCTGAGACATTCCACGGAGGAGATCGGCAGATACGAAACCATTGTGGATCAAAAGGATTTCCGCAGAAAGATTATTACGGATCTGCTGGAGTCTAAAAATTTTGATTTAAAAAGTCTCAATGTAGTGGTGGGACGGGGCGGTATGTTGAAGCCCATTCCCGGCGGTACATATGCCGTGACGGATGCGCTTTTAGAGGATCTGAAGGTTGGGGTGCAAGGGCAGCATGCTTCCAATCTGGGAGGCATTCTGGCCAAGGAGATTGCCGATTCTATCGGTGTGCCTTCTTATATTGTAGATCCCACGGTAGTGGATGAAATGATACCCGTTGCCAGATATTCCGGTGTGCCTGAGCTTCCCCGCGTCAGCATTTTCCACGCCCTGAACCAGAAGGCCGTAGCTAAGAGATATGCAAAGGAAACGGGAAAGTCCTATGAGAGCCTGCGGCTGATTGTGGTACATATGGGCGGGGGCGTTTCCGTGGGAGCTCATGAGAACGGCAAGGTAATTGATGTATTCAATGCGTTGGACGGCGACGGTGCCTTTTCTCCGGAGAGGGCAGGCGCGGTGCCCAGCGGAGCGCTGGTAAAGCTGTGTTTTTCAGGAAAATATACCGAGAAAGAGATATACGGTAAAATTGTGGGCAAGGGCGGCTTTAATGCTTATTTGAACACAAACGATATGCGTGAGGTCACAAAGATGGCCAATGAGGGTGACGAAAAAGCAGCCGAGGCAAAGGAGGCTTTTATCTTCCAAGTTGCCAAGGACATCGGTTCCATGGCTTGTGTACTGAAGGGTAAGGTGGATCAAATTATTGTGACGGGAGGTATCGCTTACGGTGCCGATGTCGTGGCGGCGCTGAAGGAGCGTGCGGAGTGGATTGCACCTTTCACCGTATATCCCGGCGAGGATGAACTGCTGGCTTTGGCACAGGGAGCTATCCGTGTGCTGAACGGTGAAGAGAAGGCTATGGAGTATTAAGAGCCTTCTTAAAAATACATAATAGAACCTCGGAACTGTAAATAATAGCAAAAGCAGGCAGATGCCTACTTTTGGGAATTTGCAGTGACGGGGTTTCCTTTTTGAATATTAATAATCCTGATTTAAGTGCCCGCCGGAGCGGGCAGATGGGAGTCAGTGTGAAAAAGGACACATCACAATCCTGATTTAAGTGCCCGCCGGAGCGGGCAGATGGGAGTTAGCGTGAAAATAAAATATAATATCTGGCGGACTATTTCGCCCATGAAGCTGATTCTGGGAGGTTATCTTCTGATCATTCTGGCGGGGACTGCTTTATTGATGCTGCCGGCGGCCACAAAGGGGTCTGGTTCCACCGGCTTGTCCGATTGTTTCTTTACGGCTACTTCGGCTACTTGTGTAACCGGATTGATTCGTTTTGATACTTATACCCATTGGACGCTGTTCGGACAGCTGGTGATATTGGGGCTGATTCAAATCGGCGGGATCGGCTTTATGACGGTGGCAATTTTGGTGCTGGTACTGACAAAGCGGAAAATTCATTTAAGCCAGCGTTCTCTGATGCAGAATTCTATATCTGCGCCTCAGATCGGCGGAATTGTACGCATGACTAAGTTTATTGCCTTGGGGACGCTGTTTGTGGAGGGGCTGGGAGCGGTGCTTTTGGGATTTTACTTTGTGCCTCGGTACGGAGTCGTCAAGGGAATATATTTTTCTGTCTTTCATTCCGTTTCGGCCTTTTGCAATGCCGGATTTGACTTGATGGGAGGGACTACGGGTGAATTCTCCTCTCTCACCGGAGCGTCGGGGAACTGGTATGTATGCACGGTGGTTATGCTGCTGATTTTCATAGGAGGTTTGGGATTTTTTGTGTGGAGGGATGTGTTGAACCGGAAATTCCGATTGAGTCGGCTGCGGCTGCAAAGCAAGATGGTGCTGGCCATCAGTGTGAGTCTTGTGCTGACCGGTACGTTGGCTTTGGGGCTCTTAGAATGGAATCACGGCGCGTATGAGGGGCTGTCTCTCGGAGAAAAGATCAGCGCCAGCTTCTTCCAGTCGGTCAGCGCCAGAACGGCAGGCTTTAATACCGTTGATCTGGCGGCTATGACAGAGGGAGGCATCTTTGTCATGATCTGCCTTATGTTCATCGGAGGTTCCACGGGTTCTACGGCAGGCGGTATTAAGACCACCACCTTTTGGATTCTGTGCATCAGTATTTTAACTACTTTCCGTAGAAAGAAAAACATCGAAATGTTTGGACGCAGGATGGAGGAGGGAATCACCAGAACGGCATCCTGTGTCTTTATGACCTATCTGCTGCTGACGGTGACTGCCAGCGTTATTATTTCTGCGGTGGAAGAGCTGCCGCTTTTAACGGCGCTGTTTGAGTCGGTATCCGCGATGGCTACAGTGGGGCTGACACTGGGAATCACGCCGGGACTGGGAATGGTGTCTAAACTGTTGCTGGCATTTTTAATGCTGTGCGGGCGAGTGGGATCCATCACTATGCTGCTTGCTTTTTCCTCTGAAAAACGGGTGGCAAATTCCCGGCTGCCTCTGGATAAGGTTCAGGTAGGATAACGGAAATACAGGAAAACACGGCATTTTTCATCGGAGCTTTAGCTCTGTGGGATTGTGAACCGCAGCGAAGCCGCGGTATGGAGGTTTAGAACATGAAATCGATTTTAATAATTGGTTTGGGACGCTTTGGGCGCCATATGGCGCAAAAGTTTTTGGAAGGCGGCCACGAGGTGATGGCAATAGATTACAATGAGGAGAGAGCCGATGATGCGGTAGGAGACATACAGCAGATTCTGATCGGTGATGCCACAGAAGAGCGTTTCATGGAGACGCTGGGCATCCGTAATTTTGATCTGGCGGTGATTGCCATCGGAGAAAATTTTCAGACCGTACTGGAAATCACGGTGCTTTTGAAAGATTTGGGCTGCAAATATATTGTGGCAAGGGCTACAAGGGATGTGCACAAGAAACTGCTGCTCCGCAACGGTGCGGATTATGTGTCATATGCGGAGCGGGAGGTGGCAGAACGTCTGGCCATAAAATTCGGCGCGGACACTATTTTTGATTATGTGGAGCTGACGCCGGAGATTGGCATCTATGAAATTGCGGTGCCCAAAAAGTGGCTGGGGAAAAGTATGGTGGAGCTGTCCATCCGTACCCAGTACCATGTCAGTGTCATGGCTACAAAAAAGAATAACAAGATTTTTCCTTTGCCCCATCCTACCCATGTGTTTGAGCAGGATGAGAGCGTGATGGTTATGGGTTCTGCGGAAGACATAGAAGCCATTACCTGATCTCTTATTCCGGATGCTTCCGGAATTCACGGGGAGATTTGCCGTAAACTTTTTTAAACAAGTCTTTGAAATAGTTACTGTCACTGAAGCCGTTTTCCAAAGCAATGTCCGTAATGGTATTGCTGGTGGTGAGGAGCGCCGTCTGGGCATGTTTCAGGCGGACAAAGTTTAGGTATTCCTTGAAGCCCATGCCTGTGACCAGCTTGAATTTTTTGCTGAAATAGGTGGGGCTCAGGGCAGCCTGAGCCGATACTTCATCCAAAGAAAGCGGTTTTTTGTAATTTTTATAGATATATTTGGTGGCAAGCAGGATGTCCGCGTCCCGGGAGTTTAAGAGCTGGGGTTCTTCCTCGTTCATCACGGAGTAACGCATTAGCATCAATAGCACTTCCTGAAGATGGCATCTCATAAAACCTGCGGAATATTCGTCGATTTCTACATTTTCGGTGAGCATACGCGTCAGAAGATTGACGAAATATTCCTGATAGAGAGCCGGAATGCTTCCCATAAAGGAGTGAAGAGCCTCCTGTGAGGAATGGATGCTTCCACTCAAAAGAGTATCCCAGTCTACATGTTCTTTTTTAAAATAGATCATTAATATCTCACAGTTTCCTTCGGCAGAATAGACGGCGTGGTGCAACTCTCCGGGAATGATAAAAACCAAATCTCCCTTTTCCAGATAATAGACGGTATCCTTCAAAAGAAAACGACATTTCCCCGACAGCAGAAAAAATATTTCAAAATAGCCATGGTTGTGGTCGGACTGCTGCGGAGAGAAGTCCCCTCTTTTTCCTCGAGTAACGGTAATTTTATTGATATCGTGCATATTTCTCCTCTTTCGGTAAATTTTAAACTCTTTGACGCAGCATTTGCGGATTCCGATTAGAACATTTTCAGCAAATGCCAGTGCTCCATCCAATTCCTGACTGGATGGAGTACTAGTACAACGAATATTAATTAACTGACACCTTGGCTTGTCTGATTTTTCATCTGCTTCGTTGTCGTCAATCGACGTAGCCACCGCTACGCCTCATTCCTCCGCCTTGCATATGAAATAATCATTCTGCGCCA
>CAJUTJ010000090.1 GCA_910589655.1 uncultured Acetatifactor sp.
CAGTGCGGATTGCTTCGAATACCTTTTCTTTATCTTTTTGGCATATCTGTATCATAGTCCACCTCTGCTTTAGTATATAATGAAAATCCCCATTCATTATAGCAGATTTTTCAGGACTTAGCTAAAAGACTTATTGAAGATCTATTAAAAAGTTGTTGACAAGAGGGACTAGGTTATGCTATTATACTGATTGTTGGTTGATTCCGTATGATTACTGTTTACAAAGACAACGGATTCACCGGATTTTAAAAAATATATCTTTAATACAGGCAATGCCTGCAACAGTATGCGCGAGTGGCTCAGCGGTGGAGCACCTCCTTGCCAAGGAGGGGGTCGCGGGTTCGATCCCCGTCTCGCGCTTTTTTTAGTGGTAAAGAAATGTGAAAATGGATCTGAACACCAATTTATAAAAGGATAAAGAGATGTCGATCAGAATACACAATTTTATGGGACGGGCAGGCTGGGAATTACAAAAAAAGTTTCCTATGCTGTCAAGCAATGCTTATTTGAAGCTGCAATTTTTCAGAAGAGGAAAATCGCAGCAGGCGTATATTAAATATTTTATGGAAGCGAAGGAGCCTCCTTATCCTTTAGTGGTAAATCTGGAGACGATCAACCGCTGTAATTCGGATTGTGCTTTCTGTACGGCCAATAAAAATGCTGAGAAGCGTCCTTTTCAACGCATGGAAAAGGACTTGTTTTATCATATCATCGATCAGCTCAGGGATTGGGGATACAAGGGACACCTTACCTTATACGGAAATAACGAACCTTGGATGGATGTAAATATTGTGGAATTCCATAGGTATTGCAGGGAGCAGCTGCCGGACTGCTATATTTTCATGTCAACCAACGGCCTCCTTTTGACCATTGACAAGGTGAAGGAAATCAAGCCCTATGTGAATCAGTTGATTATCAACAATTATTGTGAAAATATGAAGCTCCACGATAATGTCAAGGAGATATACGACTATGTATGCGCCCATCCGGAGGAATTTGCCGATGTGGAAATACTGATTCAAATGAGATATAAGAAGGCGGTGCTCACCAACCGGGCGGGCAGCGCGCCGAATAAGAAGAACTCGGTCAAAATCATCAAAGAAACCTGCCTGATGCCCTATACGGATATGTTCATATTTCCGGACGGAAGAATGGGCATCTGCTGCTGTGACAATTTCGAGGTGACTACCCTTGCGGATCTCAAAGTAACGCCTTTGAAGGAAGCATGGAACAGTGAGCAGTATAGAGAGATACGTGATAAGATCAGGAATGGCCGTCAGGAATATTCTTTCTGCAAATATTGTGACTTTATTGATGCCGGGCTGCGTCTGGATGCGGTGAATGACGCGCTGGCAGGAGGGGAAATGCATGGGGCAAGACAATCGTTTTTTAAAAACGGGAAATAGTTTGCTTCCAAAATGTTAATGCCCCTGAAAATAGATATGCATTATGCCAATAATTCATGCAAAGTATAATATCGGATGCCTTTATACCATATCATGGGACAGAGGCATCCGATATTGTTTTACGATTGAATTCTAATGGCAATAGTAAGAGCCGGATATGGCGGCTGTTAATTTTTGTGGGGTTTTCCACGATTCCATGCTTTGGAGGGCTGAGCTTTGGGAGTGGGACTGCGGAACAGCAGCCGTCCCAAGGCTTTTCCGTTAAAAGGAAACAAGGGCCAAAAGTAACTGTAGCCGCCGAAGGTGGGGGTGGTGGCTATGGAAAGCAGAATCAATGCCAATCCGATCAGGAAGCCGGGCAGCCCGAAGAACCCTGTGGCCGTAATCAGCAGAATGCGGTAAAGCCGGATACCGTCGCTGAATTCCGTACCCGATACGGAAAGGGAGGCAAGCAGAGTGACCGCCGCGTAGAACAATACTTCTATGGAAGCCCAGTTCAAGCTCACGGCAATGTCGCCTATGAGCAGTCCCCCGATAATGGAGAGGGAGCCGGACAGTCTGCCGGAGTTCAGCGCGGCGGAATACTTCAGTAAGTCCAATAGGAATTCCACTGCCAGCACATAGAAAAAAAGCCTTTGTACAGTCATTCCGCCGCTGTCCGAGAGAAGTCCCCATCTGTCGGACAGTTCCGGAAAGTATCCGGTTAACAGCAGAAAAGAAGGCATCAGCAGCAGGCTCACGGGAAGGCAGAAAAAGCGTACAAGGCGGAAATAGGTTCCCACAGAGGGACTGTTGTAATAGTCTTCGGAGCTTTGGGTAAACTGGAAGATTGTGCAAGGGAATATCAAAACCACGGGAGAATTGTCCACTATCACCAGTATATGTCCCTCCAAGAGATAGCTGCAAGCCACATCGGGGCGCTCCGTGGTCTGGATGGCGGGCAGAGGGTTCCACCATCGTTTGGGCAGCAGGAGTTCCTCCAAGCTTTTGGAGCCCATGGTCAAGGCGGTGGCCTGCAGCGAGTCAATACTTTCCGAGAGCTTATTTAACAATTCGCGGTTCACGTTTTTCTCTAAATATGCGATACAGACATCTGTTTTGCTTTCGGTTCCAACGCTGTGGACGGAAAAGCACAAGTCTGTAGAGCGGACCCTTCTGCGGATCAGATTGGCGTTAAAAAGCATGGTTTCCACAAAGCCGTCCCGGGCGCCTCTGGTTACTCGTTCCACATCGGGCTCCGCGATTCCCCTTGCAGGATATGTTCTCACATCAATCAAAATGCCCTGAGCGAAACCGTCGATTAACAGCAGCGAAGGCCCGCTGAGAACGTTTCTGAGAATGGAATCCCAAGAATCACAGAGAGATGCTTGGGCATAACCGATTTTGGCATTCATGTAGCGGACAATATCGTCCACGTTTCCGTTTTGTACATACAGGGGATTTTGCAGATCCGAAAAGATTTGCTGTAAGATTTCCGTCTTACAGAAGCCGTTGACTCCAAGAAAATAGGCTTTTGTCTCGCCCAGATATAGATTCCGGGTCATCAGGTCAAAGCTGGCGCCGATAGGCAGCCGTGATTCCAAATATTGAATGTTTTCTTCCAAACGGACAGA
>CAJUTJ010000091.1 GCA_910589655.1 uncultured Acetatifactor sp.
ATGTGAATTCCTCCTATGCCTTATTATAACACACAATGGCATAAAATAACATACATAAACACAAAATATTTGACAAAAAAGAAGCCTTTTTTCAAGGCTTTCAAGCACTTTTTCTTATATTCAACTGTCAAACTCCCGGGACGCGATTTTGGCTTCGCAGGAGGGACTGTCTGAACTATTACGTAAGATGTAAAATAAAATAGTAATATTTGCATGAGTATGATAAAATTAATGTATAAAATGCAAGGCGGCAAATAAAAAGCCAAGAAAAATTGATGAACTTTGAAAATGATATGCAAGTGAGAAAATAACCGGAAGGGTGACAGGAAAATGAGTTTATTCATCAGCAAGATAATAAGTAGTATCATTGAAATTATGCTGTTTGCGTTAATACCGTTTATTTGGTGGTTGGTGACTGCTAAGAAAAAAATGCCGTTCCTACAATGGATAGGGTTAAAAAAAGTGGAAAAAGAGAACCGGGCAGGCGCAATAAAATTTATTGTATGTACGACAATACCTTTTTTTCTTTTATCAATATTTTTTCTCTCTATGTTAAAGGGAACAGAAACAGCGACGGCAGATTTTGCAGGGCAAGGTATAATCGCTTTTCCGGCAGTTTTAGTTTATGCTTTTTTTAATACGGCATTTCCCGAAGAAATCTTTTTCAGGGGTTTCCTTTTAAAAAGATTGAAAAATAAAATTGGGTTCGGGATTGCAAATGTAATTCAAAGTATCCTATTCGGGGGATTACATGGAGTAATGTTTTTTTCTCTGGCTGGAATCGGAATAATAAAAACTATTGTAGTCTCTGTTTTTACAGGCGCAACAGCATGGACAATGGGTTACATAAACGAAGAAAAAGCAAACGGTTCCATCCTCCCCAGTTGGATAATGCATGGAATATCCAACACCGCGTCTGCTGTATTTTCCATGTTTTCCATTATTTGAAATCAGCTTCAAGGGGAAATTGTTAAACCATTCGGTAAATCGCATGATATGCCGAATTAAAAAAAGAGTTAAAAGGAGGAAGAGTTTTATGATTAACTGGTCACACCAAGAAGAGGGGTTTTGTGAGGGGACTTTCGAAAGTAGTTTTTTCCATGATGAAGATGAATATGGCAATGAGTTCAGCGTCTGCGTTAAAAGTCCTGATTTGATCCAATGTGCGGAAAAATGCGTTGAGGCATTTAATCATCTTACCGAATCCGAGATAAACGAAATCTGTCAAGGAATCATAAGCTGTGCAGAAGACGGCGGTACAGATGAATCCTTTGAATTACCTTCGCTTGATACTGCTCTTGACATTTTAAATTACTGCTGGTTTTCAATGCTATATGTAAACATGTTAAGCACGGAAGATGAAATAGCCTATGTTGTTGAAGGTGAGGGCGAATGGGGCGATGCAATCGGTTTTGCTGTAAAAGGCAATAAAGTAATTTATGTAGGCGTTGATTATTTTGATTACATGAAGGACGAAGAATAAAACCCTAAACTGCTCCAAAAGTATATTGTCGCATTCACATCCGGTTCCGTGGCGCAGACGGTAATTCAGGCAAGTCACTTTGCGAAATGTGAATGCGTCCGTACTCTGTTTTCGAGTACTCTGGCCGGAAAGAGTAACAACAGCCGGTAAAAATACATATGAATTGCAGGAGGGCTCGGATGATTATTTTAATAACGGGGGCATCTCACACAGGAAAGACAGCGCTTGCCCAAAAATTACTGGAAAAATATAAATATCCCTATCTATCCATAGACCACTTAAAAATGGGGCTCATCCGCAGCGGAAATACTACGCTTACCCCTTTGAGCGGCGACAAAGCGTTAACGGATTACTTATGGCCGATTGTACGTGAAATGATAAAAACAGCAATCGAAAATAAACAAAATCTTATTGTGGAGGGATGCTACATTCCCTTTGAGTGGTCACAAGATTTTGAATCGGAATATTTAGAAAGCATAAAGTATTATTGCTTAGTTATGAGTAAAAACTACATTGTAAATCATTTTAGCGATATAAAAAAATATGCAAATGTCGTAGAAAACAGAATGGATGACGAAGGCTGCACGATAGAAACGGTACTCAGGGATAATGCCGAACTATTGGAGCAATGCCAAAATTACAAAGCACACTATCTTCTCATTGATGATGAATATCATGTAGATATTGAACTATAAGCTACAAGGAGGCGCAGTATGTTTCAGAGCCAAAAGGATACTATAATAACCTTATTAAAAGCCAGAGATGCTGCCAGAAATTATGGAAAAGCCAACTATTGGTTTTCGTACAAGGATTTTTTAGATCCGGCAGATATTTTTACAGAGTTTTGCTGTGAAAATCTTGACGGGAAACAAAATTATATTTCCTTAATTGAAAAATTGCTTGACGCGGATAAGACTGCAAAAATTTTTGTGGAAGTTTACGGATTGGAGGAAGATGGCAATGCTCAGTTTATTTACGCCGATACTTTGTTTATTTTCAGCAAATTATCGCTTGAAATGATAACGCTGATTTTTAATGAACTGATAGATATTTTTCCAAGCGACATTGGGGAAGAGACTGATTTCTCCCGGCAAAATTATCTTATTGATGAGAATGGCAATCTGGTTTCCGTTGAAAATCTTTTCGACAGTGGTTATTCCG
This sequence comes from uncultured Acetatifactor sp., assembly GCA_910589655.1. Taxonomy (GTDB): domain Bacteria; phylum Bacillota; class Clostridia; order Lachnospirales; family Lachnospiraceae; genus Acetatifactor. The sequence continues at coordinate 2,645 of CAJUTJ010000091.1, forward strand.
TTTACTATTGTTGGTGGGATTAACTTAAAATTAAAAGCACCTACCATGCTGATAGATACTCCGCAATGTAAGATTATTTTCCACTGCTGTTTCACCAATCCCCAGTATTTGAAGTAATTCGCTGGTGGTAATATTAGGATTATCTCTCATTTCTGTTATGATTCTTTGTCTTATTGAATTTAATCCTTTTTATTCCCAACCTTATCCCCAACGTTTATTCCCAACAATGACATTATAACACGTTGGGAATAAAGCAGGGAATATTTTATGCATTTCGGATGCCCAAAAGACACACTGCCTCTATACAGTCCGTAAAAGGGAACATGTCCACCGGCACTGCTTTTTCCACCTGATATCCATGCTTGGTGAGATATTTCAGATCGCGGATCAATGTTTCAGGCTCACAGGAAATATACACTACACGCTCCGGCATTATCCGACACACCGCACTTAAAAAAACCTCATCGCTCCCGCTTCTGGGAGGATCCATAAAAAGAACATCCAGCTTCCGCCCCTGTTCCGCCATATCCAGCATAAACTTACCCGAATCGTTCTGGTAAAATTCAATATTGGTAATATGATTTCCCTTTGCATTGCTTTTTGCATCTCTCACCGCATCTACGTTCAGCTCCACCCCCAGCACTCTTCCTGCATGGTCACTGGCAATCATCCCTATCGTTCCGGTGCCGCAATAAGCATCCAAAACCGTCTCCTTTCCGGTCAGCTGAGCATATTCCATAGCTTTTCCGTACAGCTTCTCCGTCTGGACAGGATTTACTTGATAAAAGGACTTTGGAGAAATGCGGAAACGCTTGCCGCAAAGCTCATCTTCAATATAACCCTTTCCGTAGATAACCTGCTCTTTTCCTCCCAACACCATACTGGTGTTGCGTTCATTGATATTCAGAACTATGGTAGTAATCTCCGGATGCAGCTTCAACAGCGCGTTAACAAAATTCTTTTTGGAAGGCATTATAGGAGAGCTAATGACCAGCACCACCATAATCTGTCCGGTGACATGTCCGGTGCGCACCAGAACATGCCGCAGCAGACCATAGCCGGTATCCTCATCATAAGGCCGGATTTTAAAGGATTTTAAAAGTCCCCTGACGGAGACAATGATCTCGTCGGCTTTTTGATTCTCTATCAGACAGCTGTCCACCGGCACGATTCTATGGCTCTTTTCCTCGTAGATACCGGATATGATACGATGTCTATCATCCTCCCCAAATACCGCATGTACCTTATTGCGATAGTGGGTGGGATCCTCCATGGCGATGATATGCTCCGGCTTGCAGTACGGCTCCATAAGCTTCCTGAAACGTGTGCTCTTCGCCGCCAGCTGTTCCTCATAGCTCCTCCGTATCCACTGACAGCCGCCGCACTTTCGTGCCACGGGGCAGAGCATTTGAAAATTCGATTTTCCGGAATCGTACTTGGAAGCTCTGGGGCTTCCGGCAGCAAGCTTTTCCGATTTGTAACTTTCGGAGCCGTGCTTAGGAGACTTGGAAGAACTATAGCCGGACTTAAAAGCTTTACCGCTTCCGGCAGATTTTGCTGCATTGGATTGTCTTGAAGGGGATTTCGGATTGCTCCGGGAAGTATTCTTTTGATTGCTGCGGGATTGTTTTGGGGACATCTGTTCCATTTATTTCTAAGCCTCCTGCTCTTCTGTTTCATAAGGTTTCATGATTCAAATTGTATCATCTTTTAAAATTTACGCAACCCCGACTTTTCTCTTGAGTTTCCGTAAGGGGTACAACTTGGTCATTGTCTTGGTCACTTTGACCAAGATTTTCCTATGAATGCCCTCTGGTCTTACGAAAGAGGGTGATGCCCTATGATAAGTTTAGGTGACGTACTTACACTTTTACTTGTGCTGTTTGCTGTCATACATAGACAACCATAAAAAGAAATAGCATCCCACCGCCTAAAGTGAATGCTATTTCTAAATAGATTATTCAACTGAGGGCAATCGGAGATTCAATTCCGATTACTTCTAAGCAGTTTATACATTAGATCTGCTTGATTTTCAGTATTTTATTTTCTATCTGGTTCTTTCCGGCTCTGGTCAGTCAATGGATAAGCTTTTTATGTTATGGTGGTTGGGTTGAAATAAGTGCATAATGATTCCGGAAATATTAATGTGAAAAATGTTTGGATTGCGGTACTTTGAATACCACAATGTACAGAACTTCTCCTTTCCCGTACTATTTTCAATCGAACATATGTCTGATTACCCTTTTGATTACCTTTTTTATCATCCGACAAAAAAGGAAGTGCTGAAACCCAGTAAAACTAAGGCTTTAGCACTTCCTTATGTATCGGAGTGGCGGGATTCGAACTCGCGACCTCCGCCTCCCTAAGACGGCGCTCTAACCAAGCTGAGCCACACCCCGTGAACATTTAATAGTATACATCAACCTAAAAACAAATGCAAGTACTTTTTTGATTTTTTTTAAAATTTCTTTCTTTTTCCTATTTATTCCTTTTCGGGATTGCCTGCCGATAGAAAGCAGCTTTAAAAAAGTTGACATAAACAGTTTACAAAGGTACATTGTAACTAACATCACTTGACATTCTTAATATTTCCAATTATACAAGCAGTTAACATAATATTTTGCTATAAGCTAACTAAAGAGCTTCATAATATCCTGATACCGATTCACCACCCGATAAATCTCAACTGCCTCTTTAGCAGCCTTATACAACACAACATAATCATTCCACACCACGTACTTATAATCTGTCTTAAAACTCACACGTTTAGACAAATCTGCACCAATATAAGGAAACTGCTTTATATTCTCAAACTGCCTATAAATCTCCTGAACCGTTTCCAATGCTTTATCGGCATTATCTTCTGCAATAAAATTCTTAATTATTTTTAAATCCTCTGCCACTACCGGATTGATTCGCAATTTCATCATAAATTTACTCTCCAACCTCAGCCTTTAATTCATCCATTGTCAGCCAGCCATTTCCATCTTTAACAGCTTCCTCTGCCTCATGCAGCTTCTCCAGCAGTTTTTTTTCTGCTTTATCACGTTCGTAATCTTCTATATCCATTACCACAAATCTACCCCTGCCATTTTTAGTCAGAAACACAGGCTCTCCAATCTGACAGTTTTTCAAAACCTCATTATAATTTCTTAAATCTGATACCGGTAATATACTTGCCATAGCTATACCATTCCTTTCAAATCAAACTATAATATCTCTTATATTATACTCAAAAACGCTGTAATAATCAACGAAATATTTTACAGCATATTGTTTATATTTTCATTTCTTAACCAACTATACCGCCGTATAAGGTAAAAAAGGATACACACCTATGAATGTCCTCCCTGTGCTGCCCTATGACAAGTTATAAAGCAGCTTTAAAAAAGTTGACATAAACAGTTTACAAAGGTACATTGTAACTATCGGCAGCTATTTTATCATTAGATTCATACTTCAAAAGCAAGATTCAAAAGAAAGCGGGGTACTTATATGTTTATTAAAGTTGTTTGTCCGATATGCAGTTGTTTCCGTTTACCTCCTTTCGGTAAATTCACAGTCGGTACGGATTATTCATTTGAATATTTGATTGACGCAGAAAAAGTAATGGATGATTCGGGAGAAATGATTACTTTTCCAGAAAATATTTTTAAATCCTGTTTTAATCGTTTGGGGGAAGCAATCACTTCCTACTGCCCTATGGAAAAGGATCATACCACGTATTGCGTATATTTGATTTTACGCGATTCCCGCCCTGATTACCAAGAAATCAAAACCTATGCAAAAATTATGAATGTAAATTATATTCAGGCAAAGAACGCACTGATACTAAAACGAAATCTATTGGCATCCGGAAATGCTTATGAAATAAAGGAACTTCTTAATAAACTTAGTTCCTTTCAAGTACATTATGAAGTTGAGCCTGCATATCCGTATAACAATATCGGATCCGTACAAGAATGATTCCCTATGTCCGGAATACATCCTTTCAAATGCCAAGCGGTATATGACAGTCATTAAGACATCATATACCGCTGATTAATTTTGCAATATAAGAATCATTTCCTCTTACGCTGTTTTACATCATTCTGAGCGTTTCCTGATTTTTTAGCCTTTTCCTGCGTCCGTGCATCCTTCCGGTTCTGCGTCTCCGAGCCGTCACCGGCCAGCGGGAAATATTTACCTTTCTCCGCATTCCTCCTGTTGACACCGTCACGAATCAGTGCATAGACGGTGGAGAGCAGCGGAATAAAGAACAACATACCCGACACGCCGAACAGGCTGCCTCCTAAGCTTACCGCCATCAGCACCCAAATAGACGGAAGACCTACGGAATTCCCCACCACCTTAGGGTAAATCAGATTTCCTTCAATCTGCTGGATAATCAGGAACATAATTACAAACCACATTGCCATCAGCGGATCGTCAATCAAAATTAAAAAGGCTCCCACAAAGCAACCGATAAAAGCTCCCACAATAGGAATCAATGCCGTAAAGGCTATGAGCACACCGATCATCAATGCATACGGCATTTGAAAGATGGACATGGCAACGACAAACAAAGTGCCCAGAATTACGGCTTCCAGACATTGCCCGGTGATAAAATTACTGAAATTCTTATGCAGCAGCGAGCACACTTCCAAAATGCGGTTCCCCACCCTTTCGGGCAGATAGGCGGAAATAATTCTGGTACATTGATTGCCCAGCTTTTCTTTCTGCACCAGAATATAGAGTGCAAAAATAAAAGCAATCACAGTATTCACAATACCCCCAATGATACCGCTGGCAACGTTAACGGTTGAAGTTAACATATCCCCCGCACCGTTTTTCAGAAAATCAAATACCGTGTCAACCAGCGAATCCCAATTAATTTCTATGGTTTCCAATTCTGCGACTCTTTTGGCAAGCTCGGGATAGTTAACCACCAAATTGTCCAGTTCATTTGTCACACGTTCTACAAAGGCCGGAATCTTCTTTCCGACTTCGGCAGCCGTGGCCGTCACTTGAGGGACTACCGTACCGATAACGATAGTAATCACTAAAAACACCGCCACTATGGAAAGCACCATGCAAAGCGGACGCTTTAATCCGGCGGCGGACTTCCCGTTCCAATTTTTCAACAGTTTATTTTCAAATGCCTTCATGGGCAGATTCAGTACAAAGGCAATAATACCGCCGTATAGAAAGGGTCTGGCAATCTGAAAAGCAAAACCGACTCCGGCAAATACCTTATCGCTGTATATAATACCCAGAACCAACGCAGCTGCCAGAACCATCAGCCATCTGATCTGCTTAATTTTCTCTTTACTAAAACCCATATCCAAATCCTCTTTTTCACAAATTATTGTAATCCGGTATACTATTTCATATGTTTCTGGCAGTGCCGGAGTGTATCCGGCCACCATTCCCATACAAAATATTACATGATCTGTAGTATATGCAATTCCGCTCTTTACAAAGCCTCTATGGCTTGTACCAGCGCATCCACATTTTCCTCTTTAGTGGCCCAGCTGGTACAGAACCTGACGCAGCTGTGAGTGTCATCCACTCTTCTGTCATAGGAATATACAAACCTCTCGCCCAGCGATTCCAGATCCTTGTCCGGCATCTCCGCAAAAATCTGGTTGGTATGGTTGGGCGCCGGAAGGGTGTATCCTTTTTTCTCCATTGCCCCGCGTATTTTCTCCGCATAGACATTGGCCTGCGCTGCAATTTCGAAATACAGCCCATCGGTAAAAAGTGTGTCAAACTGGATTCCCAGCAGCCTTCCCTTTGCCAGCAGTCCGCCCTTTTGTTTCATAATATATCGGAAATCCTTCTTCAACGTATCATTGCCGATCACCAAAGCTTCTCCGAACAGTGCCCCCACCTTTGTACCGCCTATGTAAAATACGTCCGTATATTCTGCCAAGAGCGGCAGCGTAAGATCATTATCCGAAGCTGCCAACCCATACCCCAGTCTGGCGCCGTCCAAAAACAGGTACAGACCAAATTCCCCACAGACTGCATACATTTCCTTCAGCTCCGCTGCGGAATAAATGGTTCCCAATTCCGTAGGATTGGATAGGTACACCATCCCCGGCTGTACCATATGATCTCTGCCTAGAGCATTATGCTCCTCACATACCTTACGGACTTGTCCGGCAGTAATTTTTCCGTCCTCACCGCAAGGCAATGCCAATACCTTATGTCCGCAGGACTCAACGGCACCGGTCTCATGGACATTGATATGCCCTGTCATGGCACAAATCACCCCCTGATGGGCACGGAGCGCGGCATCAATAACCGTCAGGTTCGTCTGCGTTCCTCCCACTAAAAAGTGAACCGCCAATGACTCGTCTTTACACGCTTTCCTAATCTTTTCCGCCGCCTGAGCACAGTAAATATCCTCTCCATAGCCCGGAGTCTGTTCTAAATTGGTTGCGGCAAGGCGCGCCAGAATCTTGGGATGGGCGCCCTCCGCATAATCACATTGAAAATATATTTTCTGCATCCTTCTCCTCATATCATTGCTTTTCTTCCAGCAGAGCCACCAGAAATTCCCATACACGTCCGGTAGAAGAAATGCTCAAGGTCTCCTCCGTGGTATGAATGGCCGACATCTGGGGACCTATGGAAACGCAGTCCAAATCCTTGATTTTGCTGCCCAGAATGCCGCATTCCAAACCGGCATGGATGGCTTCTACCTTTGGCGTTGTACCGTACATTTTCTCATATAGAGCCACCATTTTGTCTCTCAAGGGAGAATCCTTTCTGTACGTCCAGCCCGGATAGTCACCGGTTACTTCATTGCTGCCTCCGGCAAGTTCCGTGACGGCACGCAGCCTGTCTATCAATGCATGTTTGGAACTTTCCACACTGCTGCGCACGGAAAATTCGGCCAGCAGGCCCGATCCGTCATCGTACTCCAGTATTCCCATATTCAGCGATGTCTCCACAAGCCCCGGCATATCCGCACTCATGGCCTGTACGCCGTTGGGCAGCGCCGTGAGAAAATCCGCCGCTTTCTTTGTGTCCGCCGCGCTGACGCACCGATACCTCTTCCCTCCGTCGGCAGCGCTGTCGGGACATGCGCCCTCTCCGGCCGCTTCCGCTCTTATATAAAAACCGGGATCCTTTGTCGCAAGCTCCGTCTGAATCTCCTTCTCCAATCCGGCAAGAATCTCCTGAAAAGTATCTCCGTCCTTTTTCTCCAGCACCAGCAAAGCGGAAGTCTCACGGGGAATGGCATTATCCGCCAGCCCGCCCTTGGCTTCACAGAGACGAACCGGAATCTGTCGGGAAACCCGTTGTAACAGCCTTCCCAACAGGCAGTTGGAATTTCCCCTCTCCTTGTGTATTTCACCTCCGGAATGGCCTCCCAACAGCCCTCCCACTGTCACCTTAAAAGCAATTCCTTCCCCCTCTTCCGAGACAAGGGGCAGCCTGCATTTTACTCTGGCGCCTCCCGCGCAGCTGGTGAGGAAGATACCCTCGTCCTCGGAGTCCAGATTTACCATTCTGTTTCCGGTCAGCATGGAAAGGTCAATAGCTCTGGCGCCGTCCATGCCCACCTCCTCGTCCACGGTGAAAATCACTTCCAGTTTAGGATGTTTGATGGTATGGGAATCCAAGAGCGCAAGGCAATAAGCTACCGCGATGCCGTCGTCGCCGCCAAGGCTGGTACCTTCCGCATAGACCACATCCCCTTTCACTGCTGCCCGCAGCCCCTCCGTCCTCATGTCAATCTCACAGTCCGGCTTCTTCACCGCCACCATATCCATATGGCCCTGAAGGATAATGGCCGGCTCTTCCTCATATCCTGCAGACGCCTCTTTCACAATAATCACATTTTTCCACTCGTCCTGAATACAAAAAAGCTTACGCTCTTTTGCAAAATCCGCCAAATAGTCACTGATCTGTTCCACATTTCCCGAGCCGTGGGGAATCTTTGTTATCTCTTCAAAGAATGTAAACACGCTTTTCGGTTCCAAATCGGATAATACACTCATCTTGTCCTCCTAAACATTACTGTTTTTCACTACTATTATTTTACCCTTTTTTATTCCGGCTGTACATAACATACTTGTAAAATTTTCCTTACAGGGCGGCAGCTTCGTTACTGTGCACTCGCTGCCACCGCGAGGTGTTTTCACGCTGTTTCTGCGTGATAAATCCGAGACAGGCATGCGCGAAATCGCTGCTATGCGTGACACTCCCGAGACATCAACGCGTATTTAAAATACTTTCTCCGGAGTGTACTCCACACCTTGGGGGATGCAAGCCTCAATACAGGAGACGCAGCAGGCCGCGAAGGGACGCGCAATCCGGCAGAATGTTTTTCCGGACACGCTCAAGTACTCCACCAAGTCAGGAATCGGATTTTGGAGCTGTATGGCTCATGCCAGTATCAGCCCCCGCTTAAGCCTTATCCTTCCGTAAGGGACTGTCTCCACTGCCATAAATCGGCATAATACTCTTCCTCTTTACCCGGCAGCAAATACGCGGCGCAGGTATATGCATATTCAAAAAAGCAATAATTATTTCGAGAAATACGTTGTCTCACAATATCCAGATTCTTTTCCGCCCACTGCACAGAGGAAGGATCCTTTGAGGCAATCCATGCCGCCAATGTAAAAGCCGGAATAATCGGCCAGTCCAGCTGCCCCTTGCAGATCCGGTCAATCTCATGACGTGAAATCCGCGCCAAAATGCATACCGCCGCAAACTGTACCCGGGACAGCCACAGCTCGGCGGGAATCTGATTGTCTTTTTGTTTTGGCGGGAAAACCATGACGCCATACAGCTCGTCACACCGTGTTTGGGAAATCTTTGCGGCATATTCCTTTGCCGCGTCATACCATGCCTCCAGTGAAAAATCCGTCTCCGCCAGCTCACCTACGAGACCGCCCACATAATCCGACGGCTTGGATACGGCGGGCACGGGTGTATTGATGTCAGGATAATCCCACAAAACAATCCCTTCTTCGTCCCATGTTTTATCCAGCGGCGGATCTTGTGCTTTTGCGGCAGATATTTTAAAAGCGGCGGGCTCCCCGCAGATTTGTTCCAGAGCCAGATACATGGCGTTGATACCGCTTGCCGACTCCTGACAGGTTGTGGCACAGCTTGTAACGCTTGAAACTTTGCCGCTGTCGCGCATATTGCGCACTATATACATAATACTTTCCGAACTGGAATCAAGATAATCCACATTGGGTCTCAGGGATTCCGTCACCGCCATCCGGCAAAGCTCCTGCGCACGTTCGTTTTGAACATCTCCGGCGGCGCACAGGACAAGCCGCTCCCGTTCGTAGGAATCGGCATCCTGCATAAAGCAGCAGAAAATCCATGAGGGCTCCGCCCAGCTGCAGTCATGATAATTTCCGGCTTCCAGAACCTTATAATAGCATTCTCCTGCTTTCTGCCACCGCCTCCTGTTAAAATAGTAATCGCCCAAATCGTTGTAAGCAGCGGCATTTTGCGGATCCGATTCTAATCCCAGAGCGATATATTTTTCCGCCTCTTCCTCCTTTTCAAGGTCAAGATAGGTCAGTCCGGCAAAGGTATATCTGGATGTGGTGCCGCCCCGCTCCAACCCCTTCAAAATCACCTCCAGAGCCTTTTCCGACTCTTTCTTATGGCGGTAAAGATTACATTCCACCACATATCTGTCCGTGGTGTCCTGTCTGTCCTCACAGGAGCCGATATTGTCGAAAATATGCTGGCACAGCGACCAAAGATGCTCCCGCAGCGCTTCCTCACATTGATCTATGACTAATAAAGCTGCGGCAATAAAACCGCAGACCGCCTGCTCCCCCGCCTTGGACAAAAGCTTTGGATCTCCCAGCCATGCGGACAAAAGCTCCGTGTTTTCCTCCTCCCTGCGCCAGAGACTGACAACATAATATTGAAGGGCTTCCGGAACCTGTCCGCTTTCGTATAAGCTTTCCGCTTTTTTTACAATTTCTGATTTCATTCTTTTTGTGGCTCCTTTCGCAATCTGAAACAGTCCTGCTATCAATTTTCATTCAGGCTGTTATGGAAATCTATAGCCCATGACAAATCATAGAGGTGAAACAATCCGTCATCCTCCGCAAGTCCCTGATTCTCCAAGAGATTCAGACAGATTCCATAAGCGGTGTCATTAATTCCCTGAGGAATAATATCGCCGTTTGTAAGGTAAATGTCAAATTGATAAATGTCCTCTGCATAAGCGGATGCCATGTCATCCTGTGTGGAAAAGTATACCGTATTCTCCTGCTGCTCCGATCCTTCCGGATGCATAATGCCCGTAAAGAAACCGTTCCACACTTCATAGCCTTGTGACTGTAATCCTCCGATCATAAAGGGTTTGAGAAGCTGAATGGCCTTATCATTAAGCGAATACCGGTGGATACGCATCTGTTCCGCCATGGCATAAAAACTCCCCACTGCCCTGTGCTCCATTTGCTCCAAAGCCAGCCTGTCCATATAACGGTTCATGCAGGAGAAAAGCTCTCCGGTATCTTGATTTTCTATCCCCGGCACCAGCACGGCAGCAATTCCCAGTTCTTTGTCAAGATAGCGGCTGGGATAACCAAGATCCGCCTCTGCTTTGCACCGGGGGCAGACGGGGCGGAAAAACTCTCCCTGATCTAATACCTGCCTTCCCTCCGGCCATAAAAGTGTGTCAAAACAGTTGATTCTCTGTGCGGTAAAAACATTGTTACAATGCCGGCATTGAACGTTTGTATAAGTCAATGCCTCCGGATTTTTCATCATATGCAACTGATTCAATAAGTACACCTCCTTGATTTTTTAATTCTTCCGGAAAATAAATAGTGTATTTTCCGGAATGCCGATAAATATTGCATTTATTATGTACTGCTAATTTAAAAATGTTGTGGTAGTTCTGCAAAGCTGCCTACAGACATTATAGTATGGACAAAGGCCGCCGTCAAATTATACAACCATTTAAGTTGTGCTCCTTCAAACTTCACGCAAATCATAATTCTGTGTTAAAACTGAACGGATTCGTGAAACGGGAAGGCAGGCAGACCTAAAACGGATAATATGCACAAAAACAGCCGCAGAATACACCACAGCTGTCTTTTTCCATGAATCCTAAACTACATTTTTGGACGCGCTTGTCCCCATCATTTTTCCCAGCTGCTCCACGATCCCGGCGCTGCCGTTCACGGAAATCTCGCCCACTTTCTCACAGATCCTCTCCAAGTACTCAAGCTCTTTCAGCCTATAGAGCGTCTGGTTCTCGTCCATAAGCTTGGCCGTATTGAGCAGCGATCTGGTGGAAGCCACCTCTTCCCTTCTGGAAATCACGTTGGCCTGCGCCGTCTTCTCCGCCACCAGAACGGAATTCATAATCTCCCTGATCTCTCCGGGCAGAATAATATCTTTGATTCCGGCGGTGAGGAAATTCACGCAGAACATTTCCTCCCTCTCCCCCAGCGCCCCGTAAATCTCCTTGGAAATCTGCTCCTTTGCCTCCAGTATTTCGTCCAGTTTGTAATTGCCCACAATCTCCCTGACGACAAGCTGCACCGCGTGATAAAGCTGCCCCTTCAGATCGGATATCTTAGCAACGAATTCCACGGCATCCCGCACTTTGTACATACAGGAAACGTTCATCCGGATGCCGATCTTATCCTTCGTCAGAATCTCCTGCCCCACAATGTCCAGCTCCTTCTGCTTCATATCAACGACGCAGAACGAAACGGTATGATTATAATTCCAGAACCGGTATATACCCTTGGAAAGAGGCTTCTGCAGCACATTGTCATAATATACCAGACCGGTCTCTCCCTCTCCCACCGACACTTCCGTATAGAGATGCTTCGGAACCAAAGCCAGCATCTGTTTTGAAACTTCCCCGCCGATCACCGTTTCCTCCATGGAAATTACCTTCATTTCATATTTATCAAACACATTCCAGAAAACATAGTCTTTCCGGTTTGCAAAAAATGTCAGCTTTCCGTTCATATAGAGGAATCCCACAAATCCGTCGGGTATTTCCATATGTACAACCGCTTCCGAAAATGTCTTATCCTTTGAAAGCACCTGATAAGGAACCTCCATATAATTCATTTCTCCCAACATCTCCTCAACGACAACCGTATAACCTGCCATCTTGGAAAAATGATAAGTCCCCGCTGTGATCATCTTCTGAAAAACTCCGTTCTTCAGCACAAATCCTGCCTGATTATCCTTTATAATATATTTCATTACCATACCCCTTTCCCTCATGAGCCGTTCCCATACAGGATTAGACTCAAATGCATAGATAAAATTTTCTTTTTCCAACCGGTCTGCCGTCAATATTCTTGACCTTCATCCGGCTTGTGCGGAAGGTTGGTTCAGTAAGCCGTGAAGAGGAAGGACAGGCTGCTTCCGGATATTATCTCCGTTCCCGCTGACCCGCAATCTGCCAAGGGCAGCGCCTTGCATAATGCATAGGCGCAATTACCTTAACCCATGCGGACAGCCGGTTCACGAAAAAATATCTTTTGCAGACTGTTGTTCCCCCTTTCAGCCCACGGTATCCCCAACCTTCAGGCATCAGGCCGGACCGGCATTCCGCTTTCGCTTCTGCCTGAAGTCAAGATAAAGCATTGGATTGGTGCGGAGTTGAACCGCAGACTTTAAGTCTTGCCATAATCATGTGCACTCTACCCACTGAGCTACCGTTTACCCGGAAGGGATTCGAACCCTTGCATCACATTCTCTTAACCCCATGTTAAGCTTGGTGAAATATTTATGGGATACCGGACAGCACGCTGCCGGCACCGCCGGGCAGGAAGTAACTTCCAATGCCCGCGCTCAATAAATTATTTCCGTAAATAATAAAAATCCATATGTGAAAGACAAAAGATTTTCGTTCAGCCTTTCACCACACCTACAGTCTTCAGCTTTCTCACCGGTGTGACCATATCCAGCTGCTGTGCCATAACCTGTTCAATGTCCTTATAGGCAAACCGGCACTCCTCCGCCACATCCTTTTTCTTGCGTTTGCCCAGCACAACATCCTGTTCCTGTAAATCCAGTATGACTTGTTCCACACTGAACGCTTTCATTGCCCCTGATCTGGAATAATTCCTGCCTGCGCCGTGTGACGAAGTACAGAAGGATTCTTTGTTCCCCCTTCCTTCCACCACATAGCTGTAAGATCCCATGGCGCCCGGTATCACGGCCATCTCTCCTTCTCTCACTCTGGTGGCGCCCTTTCTATGCACCCATACGTTGGCGTCATAATGATTCTCCAGAGATGCGTAATTGTGATGGCAGTTGATCTCCTCTCCGAATTCAACGGAATGTCCCGTATGCTTCTCGATCTGTTCCTTCACGATTTCGCAAGTCTTATCCAACATACGGGCGCGGTTTTCAAAAGCGTAATCCATGGACAGGTTCATCCAATTGATATACTGCTGCCCTTCCTTTGACTGAACCGGCAGGAAGGATAAATGATGCTCCTCCTTCACCTCACTGTACCACATATTGTTCAGCTCTCTGGCTTTTTTATGGAAATAATCGCAGACAGCCTTCCCCAAATGACGGCTTCCGGAATGAATCATGATACAGAGACAGCCTTCCTGATCCTCCTGAAGCTCTATGAAATGATTGCCTCCTCCCAAGCTTCCCACCTGAAAATATCCGTCACTGATCAGGGGCACCAACTCTTTGTTTCCCTCATATTTTTCCATCTCCTCTTTGGCGCGGTCAAGAACCTCGCACTTCTGCGGAAGCTTATACCTTTCCGTGTTCAACGGAATGGCTCTCATAATGCTGCCGATGACAGCCTGAATGATAGTTCCGTTTCCGATCCGGATCCCTCTGATGTCTTCCATTCGGATATTGGTGGGAATGAAATCCATGCCGCATCCGATGTCAACCCCCACCGCATTGGGAATGATCACATCCTTTGCTGCAATCACACCGCCGATTGGCATTCCCTTCCCCGCATGAGTGTCCGGCATCAGGCATACCCATTTATGTATAAAAGGAAGCTGCGAAAGATGATACGCCTGCTCCAGACAATTTTCTTCCAACTGACTTTCATCCTCTAACCATACCTTTACCGGAAATCTCGTTTTTTCATTATACAATACAAACATATCCTCGCCGTCCTTTCCTGTTGTTTTACTGTTTTCATTACCTGCCGTCCGCCCCGTAAGGCACCCGGTTGAACTGTTATCATTATATGAAATATCTTCCAAAGAATCATTTCAAAAAAGTTGCGAACTTCTTTCCGATCGTTACCGCCTCTGTACGAAATTTTCCCGCAGCACCGGTTTCTTTACGGAAACTCTGAGAAAAATGCGGTCTCGGAAGCTTTTCAGCGCAGTACGGAATCCGGGCAGCATCGAAGCATTTCATTCGTTACAATAAAAAAATGGTTAAAAAGCAAAAAGGATTGAGTCCCGTTTTGTACAGGATTCAATCCTCATCCGCCGCATATACGGACTTTTAGCTTACTTTTCGGTCGGTTCCATGGCTGCGCTGCAGCTCTTCCCGCTTATAATCGGCATTTTATTCCCGGAAACAGCCATCTTTATCGGACATTTTCCGGCAAGGTTCTGCTTATTTTATAAGTGGACAGTGCATCTCCGTAACCGTGCAGAACGGGTGGAATCATTACGTAATTTCATAAAAATGATACAATTCCTCTTTTTCATCGTTTATGTCTTTATACAGCTCCTTTTTCGTCAATTCGAATCCCGCTTTTTCAATAACTTTCCATGATGATACATTTTCCGCTCTGACGGTGGCTATCATTTTCGGAACAGAATACTGCTTGAGAAAATATTCCGTATAGGCTTTCACTGCTTCAGACGCATAACCGTTGTTTCTGTACTGCGCTCCGATAAAGTAGGTAATGCCTGTTTCCTGAAGGTCATCATAATAGGAGCATCCCACGGAACCGACTACAATATTTCCTTCCTTTAAAACAATTGTATATGCCAGATAATCCATAGCCGGATTATTTCTGACTGCAAAACTATTTGCTTCGGCGATCCATTTCTTTAACCATCTGCCGCAGTTCTTGTCAAAACCGCAATCGTTTAAGCTTCCGTCTGCCGCCATCTCAACAAAAGGCAGCTCATCTTCCGCTTTCACATCTCGAATCAGCAATCTTTGTGTTTCAATCTGCATCAGCAAAACCTCCGTAAATTTTATTTTTCCCCTTCGGGACAATCCCAATGAATGTAAACCTCAGACCCTCAAACTCTTAATAAGCTGTGGCAAAACCGTAGAGAATCCTCTTACGGATTTTTCGGGAAATAAAGTTTTATGGAATCAGAATAACACATTTGGGCATTCCATTCTACCTCACACATTATTATAAAAAAACATAAGCCGGCACACGCTAAGTGCCGGCCCATGTTTTTCCCGCTGATTTACATGCTCATATCGGCCAAATCCGATCTCAAGACCGTCCCTCTTACTCCCTCAATCCTTCTTCCATTGAACCACCGGGGGCACCAGTATGCCGAACCGGCGGAACTGATAACCGTAGCTCCATTTCTTTCCTTTCGTGCGCCATGTGTTGGGCCCGTAATATTCTTCCCGGCGGTTGCAGTTATGCAGCTGCCCGAAGGTGTTAAACCGGTTTCCGTATACGGTTAAATCTATCCTATGCTCTTTTCCCGGCTCTGTCCCAAAGTATGCTTTATAAGGCGCCCGGTAAAAATCCTGCCCCTGTCCGCCGTCCAGCTCTCCGTGCAGCAGCACGGCTTCATATTCCGGAACCTGTAACGCCATCCTGCCGCCGCGTCCGGCGAGAGGAATATGATACGTAATATTCCCGCCGTAAAAGGGAAAGCCCTGATGTACCACATCCGCAAAACCGATCCGATCAGGTTTGCTGTCTATTACAGCATATCCCTCCCGGATATAAACGCCGAAATCTCCCAGCAGATAACACCATTCCATGTCTGTATCCGCCCCATAGGGAAAGGTCAGCATCAGCGTATTCCGGCCCTTCCGCAAAGAGCCCAAGTCCTGACATGCAAGCACCCGGTCCACATAGTAACGCCCCGTTTCCTTCCGGTCAATTTCTTTCCCGTTCCACCAAATCAGTGCTTTCTCATTTTCCAGAGCAAGCGTCACATTGGAAAGTTCCATATCCGACCGGATCGTATATCGCAAGGTTACGGAATGTTCCTCTGAGGAATCGCTTCTCAGCCACGGCTGGGGCATACTGTCATTACGAAGCGGATACCCCAGTTCTCTCCGCAGCTTCTCGTCTATCCGCAGAATCTCTTCCTCTTCCTGCCAGTCTTTACCGTCCATAGAATATTCTGCCTGATCCAGCAGGAAAACATTGGGTTCCCACAGAGAATATTCCACAGGATCTTTCAGATTATATTCTGACAGGACAATCTCTCCGGCTTCCTCCTCCGTATCACACATACCCGGATTATTCTGTCTCTCCCATCCTATATCCGATCTCTGCCCGTGGCAATCGCTGTCAGCTCTCTGCACGCTGCACTTGCCGTCAACATCCTGCCCACCGCAATCGCTGTCAATTCTCTGCACGCTGCACTTGCCGTCAACATCCTGCCCACCGCACCTGCCGTGAACATCCTGCCCATCCGACCCGCTGTCCGCTGATTCCGGTGAGAGCCGGAACAGCAGCGAATCATCCTCATAGATCCTGACCTTTATCAAAGTGTTTCCTTCCGTCTGTTTCCCATAGACTCTTTCCCCTTTCCCGCTCTCGCAGTCAAGCTTTTCCACGGACCATACGCCTTTTGCGGATAGGATATATTCCTCTCCCTCTTTCGTATCCCCCCAGAGATTATATTCCAATCCGTTGTTCTTCTTCCCGTGTGCGATAAAAAGGTATCTCTCTTCCCCGTCCTGTCTGAGCTGGTACAGCAGACGGTCCGCCGCCCCGCCGTCAAGGCTGTGAACCGCAATCTCCCTATGTTCCCGGAGACTTTCTGTGAGAGCCCATTTGTCGAAACCGATTCTTTTCCATCTTCGGAAAATCCGTTCGGCGTCCTTGCTTCCGATTCCGTCCACATAAGCGGGGGCATCTCCCATGACAATTACCTTTCCGCCATTTTCTTCAAACTGCCGGAGTAAGGATAAGGTGGTCCGGCGGATGGTATACAATGCCGGCACTACCACCGCATCGTACTTCATCTCTCCCATACGCAGCCCGTCCGTCTCCACGCTTCCGTGCACCGCCAGCAAAGCCTCCGACAGATAATCAAAATCCAGCTGGCCGAACAGCAGCCACTCCGCAAGCTGCCCGTACTGTTCCTCGAGTTTCATGCGTTCCTGCCGTGTGGTGGAATCCGGCCCAAGCAGCATCCAATAACTTTCCACCGGATGAATCACTCCGATATGCACCACCGGTCTGCCCTTCTCCAAAATCATCTTCAACCGGGCATAATAGTCCTCCAGCAAGGGATATTTCTCATACCATGTTGTATGGGCGTCAATGGGCGAAGGATAATCCCTCTTGGCCTCTCCTTTCATGGTCATCCATGCCAGATGAGGGACGCGGAAAGTGACTCCCAGCGCCGCAAGCCAGTCTCCCATATGTTTATGCCCCCGGAAATCAAAATCCCAGTTCGTCACCCCGTATATCTCACACATTACTCCCCGTCTGCCCAGCTGATGCGCCACGCTCTGAGCCTGCTTTGCGGTGGTATATTCGTGGCGGTCCGCAAGCATATCACATCCGGGCAGGTCCCAATGGGCCAGCGTATACATGACCTCACCAATGGAACGGGTCATAGCCTCCAATGAATTCTCACCCAGCAGATGCCCCGTAAAAAGGAGATTGTGCTCTCTACTCCATTTTCCAAGCTGTGCCCCATAAGCCTCCGTGAACATTTCGGACAGGCACACACGGTATTGATATCTGACCGGAGAGACAGTGCCGTCCCCATATTCCCAGATAATCTCCGGAATCCGTTCCGGAAGCTCCTCCCCGTACTTCTTAATATAGAGCCGCCCTAAAGCTTCCGAATAAGGAATACCGATGTCCTCCGCCTGATTCCCGTCTTTTAGATTCTCAGTCTTGTAAAAGCAAGGTTCATCCGTGAAAACGGCTTCCACTGCAGCACCGAACTCCTCCCCCACCGCTGCTGCATACGGTTCATAAGCCACCTGCAGGAACCTTCGCATGGCTTCCGGATTCAGCGTATCTCCATATCTGCCGTTGTTAAACCAAGGAGAAGGCTCCAATGTACACAGATACAGATACCAGATCGTTTCCCCTTCACAAACCCCTTCCTTACAACTATAAGCTTCCAGTCTCCCGTCCTTCAGACGAATATCAAAGGTGCAAAGCAGCTCCAGATCCCCGCCGCCCG
The DNA here is from genome assembly GCA_910589655.1 of uncultured Acetatifactor sp. Taxonomy (GTDB): domain Bacteria; phylum Bacillota; class Clostridia; order Lachnospirales; family Lachnospiraceae; genus Acetatifactor. Next base: position 20,956 of record CAJUTJ010000091.1, read on the forward strand.
CCACCCGGGAGGTAAAAATCTTTTCCCTCTTGTGAGGGCCGTTGGGATAAAAATGCTTTGAAAAAAGCAGGTACTTACAAGCATATTCCTCATGCCCTTCCGTTACCCGCCCTGCGCCAAATCCTGATGGCCATTTATCTTCGTCATACAACCATATTTTCATAGAATTCTCTTTGGCATAGTCAACGCACTCCCTGACATGCCCCATAAACTCTGCGCCCAGATACTCCGTCTCAAGCCCTATCCGGGAATGGATCTCTGCGCCTCCAAAGCCCATATTCTTTAAATCTTCCATCTGTTCTTTCAGAAGATCAGAACACAGCTTCCCGTTCCAAGACCACATCGGTATCCCTCTGTACGCGTTTGTAGGTTTTTCCCATAAGTCCTTTTCTGTCATCATTCGTATCCTCCCTTGCGCGCTGCGGCACACACTCATACATTTTGATTCAGCCTTTCACTGCTCCCATCATCATACCATACATAATCCGTTTATGCATTAGTAAAAACAGGATTACGGAAGGTATGGACACCAAGCCCTCCAAACACCCCTTTCAAAAAAGCCTCAGGATATGATATAATGTCCTTATTCCATATAATCGGCGGCCGAATAGCCATTCACCGGAAACTATGAAGCAATCGGACACGGCTCTACGTCGAAACGGTCCGGCCAAGTAATGTAAACGGCAAATCAGAAACCGTCTCCAAAAGGAAGACGAATCACGGAAGCGGCGGCGGAACCGAAACGGAGGAAAAATGTCGGATTTTCAGGAACTGGTTAAACGTTTTCCCAAAACAAGAGAATATGTCCGTGATTTCTTCGTCTATGGCTTTAAGACCAGAGAGGAATTCAAAGACAAAAGCCCCCGCACCTACGATAACGAACGGCGGCGGCTGGAGAGCTGGCTTGGAAAATATGTGCGGAAAGATTACGTAACGGGCGGATCCAATATCTCCCTCGCAATAGACAGCAACCTTCTGGACACCAATCCGCTGTTCCGGGTGTGGAAGACGAAAAGCTTTACCGACAACGATATTGTCCTGCATTTCCTGATCTTGGATTTGCTGCAAGACGGCGCCGGGCTGACCGCGGAAGAGATTACCGGACGTCTGCTCACAGAATACGAAGCCCTGTTTGACGTCCAGACCGTCCGCCGGAAATGCAATGCTTACGAAAAGGAGGGTTTGCTCCATAGGGAAAGAGCCGGAAAAAGGCTGGTTTATTCTCTGGACAATTCTCTCGCCGCTTGGATAAAGTCTAACGAGGGCATGGCGGATGCTCTTGCCTTTTACCAGATGGCCGGCTGCTTTGGAATTGTGGGAAATCATCTGACAGAACAGCTGGATTTCCGAAATCAAAGCTTCCGCGTGAAACACAGTTTCTGCGTACATACATTGGAAGAGGAAATCCTTTTATCCCTTTTGGATGCCATGAACAAGAAGACGAGTGTACGGCTGGAAATAAAGAGTTCCCGAAACGGGGCGGTGAATACCGCCAACTGTACGCCCTTGCAGATTTTTACCAGCACCAGAAGCGGCCGGCGTTTTCTATGTGCCTATTTAAGCAAGGGCAAACGTTTTACCTGCTACCGTTTGGATACGATAAAAGTCGTCACCCCTCTGGAGCAATCGGAAAATTATGACGAACTGCTGTCCATGCTGAACCGGAACCGCGGACTGCTCTGGGGCGTATCCTTTCAGGGTAAAGACCAACACCATCTTGACAGGCTGACTATGACGATACAAGCCGCGGAACCCTGCGAAAACTATATTGTAGAGCGTTTACGGCGGGAAGGCAGAGGCGGCTCCGTCACACGGATAGACAAAAATATTTATCGATATGAGACGGAAGCTTTCGATTGCAATGAAATGCTGCCATGGCTCCGCACTTTTATCGGCAGAATTTTGTCTCTGGAATGTACTGCCAAATCCGTAGAACAATGTTTCTATCATGATTTACAGACGATGTATCGAATGTATCAAATCCATACAAAAAGTCCGGACGTTTAGACGCCGCAAGAATGACGGGACTTTTACAGCAAGCAGAGAAAACGTACCGCTTACAAGGAGAATCAACAGCTATGGAAAAAATCAACCGCGAAGATATGCTGGAGCTGACCAGACGCATGACTTTAAAACGAAATTGTTTTGACAGAATAGCAGGCGCATACATGGATGAGGAGGGCTTTGTGGACGGGACCTTTAACCGGCATTTCCAGAAGCTGACGGCCAAAGAACGGCAGACCAATCTGGACCTTGCAAAGACAATCCCCTTTTCGGACACCAACAGGCAGCTGAGGGAATACGTATTTCAGGAAGCGGACAGAAAACAGGGGAACTTGTGGCAGCTTCTGATGGCATTAAAAGAATGCGGGCTGGAAAATGATGCCATGCTGGATGTTTTCTATGAAGAATTCGGAAGCAGGTGCAGACCCGGCGGCAGCTATGCCGTTTACTTTTTCCACGGCTGCTATGACGTGCCTCTGAAAGCCAGTGACAAGGAAAGTCTCTGGGAATCGGAAGAAGTCTTTGAATTCCTCATTTGTACGTTCTGTCCGGTAACCGGAGATTATGAGCCGGGAAAACCGGAATACGGCTTCCTTTTCCCCGCCTTCAGGGACAGAAGCAGTGACATTCACAGGATCGACATTTTCCGGGAAGACGGTAACTTCCCTCAAACGGAAAGATTAGAAGATATTTTGTTTTCATGTAATTAAAGTGCGTCGTTCCGGCGCGCAAGGGAGGGTGCGATTTTGGAAGTATTCTCAGAAGTATATAGCTGCTATTATCAGGTATTAAGACATTTGCTGTGCCGCCGGGAAGCCTTGACCGTTCCGGACATACGCAGCCAAATCTGCGGAGAAGGGTTTGAAGAGAGTATGCTCTCCATCATACCCAAGCTGGAAGACGGCACATGGAATTTATTTGAAAAGGACGGGGAACTATACCGCTCCAAGCTCTCACCTTCCTTTACCACTCCCCTATCCAATCTGGAGAAATCTTATCTCAAGGCATTATTGTCCGATCCCCGTATCGGATTGTTTTTGAATCAGGAACAGTTGCACGATTTGAATCATATGCTGGCCGGAACGGCTCCCCTCTGGAGACAGGAGCAATTCTATTATTTTGACCGCTTTTACGACGGCGACCCCTATGAAGATGAAAATTACCGCAGCTGTTTCCGCACCTTGCTTCAGGCCCAGAAGCAAAACCGGTATGCGGATATCGACTACACCTCTCCAAACGGTACGCGCGTGCATCACCACTATGTCCCCGTCCGTCTGGAATACTCGGTTAAAAATGATAAATTCCGGCTTCTGGCCTTGCAGCAGTCGCGCTCGTCCATTTCTTCTAACCGCCGCGGCACACAGACCAAAAACGAGTCCGGAAAAAATTCCGATACCGCTGCCGGTTCCGATCCGGACTATTCAAAGCATTGGCCAAGAATGAGGCTGGAAACCTTGAACATATCCCGCATCCAAAGCGTGGAGCTGACGGACAAGGTCCTGCCTTGCTCCGTAGATATAAATGCCATGATCCGCCGCTCCTACTATAAAGAGCCTCTCCGGCTGCGAATCGTCAACAAGCGCAATGCCCTTGAACGCGCAATGCTGCACTTTGCGAATTACGAAAAAAACACTACGAAAATAGACGAAGACACCTATGAGTGTCTCATCTATTATAACCGGAATATGGAGACGGAACTATTAATTGAAGTAATGTCCTTCGGCCCCATGCTCACAGTAATCGGGAATGACAGGTTTCTGAACAATCTAAAGACAAGGCTTCAAAAACAGATGGAACTACATGCAGACATATGAAAATGCCGCTACCGCAACGGAAGGGCAGCAATTCATGAATTTGGAGAAAAAATATGAATCATTTTACTATGGAAGATATGCAGAATATGCAAAGGGAACTTCAGGAAAATTACAGGGAAAAATGGGGAGGCCTCTCCCCCGAAAAAGCCCTCCGGCAAATGCTATGGCTTTACGGGGAACTGGGGGAAGCATGCGATGTCATTAAGAAAAAAGGGCATTTACAGATTATGGAGGACAACGCTGTAAGGACACATTTCATTGAGGAACTCTGCGACGTGATGATGTACTTCAATGATGTTATGCTCTGCTATAATATTTCACCCCAAGAATTTGAACAGATTTACCGTGAAAAACACCATACCAATATGGGGCGCTGGCAGGAAACGTCCCAAAGGTAACAAAAGGGCGGACCTCAAAAAACAATACGCATCAGATCCGTAAAACAAGGCGGGCAAACCGGAAAGAGCACACACTCTAACGCCCGGAATCTCTGCATTGCAGCGGTTCTTTTGCGGGCTCGTCCAGCAAATTGCCGTCCCCGTCAAATCTGGAACCGTGGCAAGGACAGTCCCAGCTGTCCTCGTCCGGGTTCCATTCCATCCGGCAGCCCAAATGGGAACACCTTGCCCAATGCCTTTCTCCCGTCTCTTCCTTCTTTTTCCAAGGCAGCAGCCAGCCTTTCGACAGCCCCTTAACGCTCTCGGCCATATCTATGGCAAAGTTCCCCGCAGCCGCCTTTATGTGAAGTCTCTGTGGGGTAAACACCTTTTCATAAGCATTTTCCTTCCCTGTCACCAGATCGGCCAGAAGCAGGGATGCCGCCATGGCAGAGGACATCCCCCACTTTTTATATCCGGTGGCCACATACCAGTCTCGGCCGCCATGAACCTTTTCTCCGGAACTTACGGAGGCTTTATCGTTTTTTCCTTTTCCCGTAAAATAAGAATACCTTCCCACAAAGGGAATGTCGTCATGGGGCATACAGTCCTGCGCAGACCAGCGGCAGACCTCCTGACTCCCCGCATAGTATCTGCGGGCGGTCTCTCCAAGCTTGGCATAGGCGCCTCCCCGGGTATTTTTTCCGGTTCTGTGGGAATTCCCCCCTAAGAGCAGAATATCTCCCGCACTCCGAAAGGAAAGCCCCTCCGGATCCGCACTAAAATACATGCCCTCCAGCCTGCCGCATCCCGCCAGCGCCAACACATAACTGCGTTCCTGATGCTGTCGGGTAAAATATATGCCCGGAAAATTGACAATAGGATAATGAGTCGCAAAAATAATTTTCTGTGCCACTGCTTCTCCGCCGTCAAAGTATATAGAATTTCCACGCACTTTTCTCACCGGCGTGTTCTCATAAATTTCCAGTTCCTCCGCTATGCCACGGATAAATTTCAAAGGATGGAATTGTGCCTGATTATCAAATCTGACTGCTCCCTTTGTGGGAAAAGGCAGTTCTTTGACCGATGCCATATCCGCCTTAATCCCCAGCGCTGCCGCTGCCTCCGCCTCCTGTTTTAACATTTCCTCATTTTCCGTCGAATAGAGATAAGAGGGCAGACGCTGAAAATCACAATCTATCCCATGCTCTGCCACTATACGCTGCTAGGCGTCAATGGCCTCCTGATTTGCCTTGGCATAAAGTCCGGCCTGCTCAAATCCTATATTGCCCGTCAGGCGATGGTAAAAGAGGCCATGCTGGCTGGTAATTTTCGCAGTCGTCCGGCCGGTCTGTCCTCCGGCAATCTTTCCCGCTTCCAGAACGGCCACCTGTCTGCCCCTGCGCTGCAGATGATACGCCGTAAGAATTCCCGTCATACCCGCCCCGATCACTATGATTTCTCTCTCCAGCAAACCTTCCGCTTTCTTTCTCTCCGGTATCTCTACCGTTCCCTGCCATATTGATTCCATATATACTCTCCGTTTCGCTTCATATCATATAGTATTAACGGAAAGCGGCAGGATAAACATTGTTAAGCAACAGCATACCGTTACAAAACGCTCTACGGCAAAAAGGAGTACCGCATATTCTACCGGATAAACCGGCAGCTTTGCGGCACTCCCCCTTTGCTTTTCCTATAGGATATCTAAAATATCTTTATATCGGTTTCTACAGACCGGCAGCTCCTGCAACTCTTAAACCGTCTGATGCTTTCCGATATAAACAGGGAAGGTATCCGTTCCCTTCATCTCTTTCCCGGCAGAAACCGTAACATTCTTGTCCATGATGAGATATTCCACATTTGCACCTGCCTCAATTACGGAATCCTGCATCAAAATACAATTCTTAACCTTTGCACCCTTGGCAACCTTAACGCCACGGAACAGGATGCTGTCCTCCACTTCTCCTTCGATTACACAACCGTCGGCAACCATGACGTTCTGAACCTTAGCGCCCTCAATATATCTGGTAGGATTATCGTCACGAATCTTCGTATAAACCTGCCTTGCCGAGAATAACGCATCCAGATTATGATCATCCAAAAGCTTCATATTCTCCTGGAAATAACTCTTCATATCACAGATACGGGCCACATATCCGTCATATTTATAAGCCTGTATATTCAGCTTGCTTAACTGCGGCAGCAGTACATCTCTCTCGAAATAAACCTGTCCGCGGACGGACGCCGTATTAATCAGATCGATCAGCAGCTCACGCTCCAGCACGAACATATTCATAGAGAAGTTCTGAATACCCGCTTTCTTGGAATTCACATGAATCTGGGTGATCCGTCCATCCTCAATATTCAGCGTGTAATAATAAGCCAGCCCGTTGTCCTCGTTCTTCATCATGCTTTCCGGAAGCTCCTGCTCATTATACGCCACAGTGACATCCGCGCCGCTTTCAATATGAGCCTTGATCATGGCATTAAAGTCAAAATTCACCACGATATTGGTATCCGTCATTACAACGTATTTTTCCTTCTGGCCTCTCAAAAAGCCTAAAATGCTGGCAATCGCTCCCACACGGCCCACATAGGGCTTAACACCCTTCTCTACAAAAGGAGGGAAAATATGTAATCCGCCGTTCTTACGAACCAAATCCCATTCACGGCCGGATCCCAGATGATCCATCAGGGAATGATAATTATTGTTCACCATAACCGCAATGTTATCAATATCGCAATGTGCCATGCTTGACAGGATAAAATCGATCAGTCGATAACGGCTGGCAAAAGGGATGGATGCCATCAAACGCACATTTACCAAATCAGGAACCAGCGCATCATAACTGTTAGGGAATACAATACCAAGTGCACTTGTATTTGAATTTACCATTCTTCTCCACCGCCTTCCACGTTCTTTCTTACCATGGCTTTCGGGCCCACTTTAGCATTATCGCCTATGGTTACACCTTCACCGATGGTGGCAACACCGTTCTCTTCTTCCGTGGGCATTGCTCCCACTACGGCATTCTCGCCTATGGTCACATTCTCCGCCACGATGCAATGCTTTACAACGGCGCCGGATTTGATAACCGTACCGCCCATCACTACCGCATCCTCCACCACGGCGCCCTCTTCTACTTTAACTCCGGCAAACAGAATGGAATGCTTTACTTTCCCCTTCACACGGCAGCCGTCCGTAATCATGGAATTCTCCACCACGGCGCCGGCGCTGATCTTATGTCCGGTCATACCGCTGTTACGGCTGTATATTTTCCAATCCTCGTCGAACAGATTAATACCGCTGTGCTCGGGATCCAAAATCTCCATATTTGCTTCCCAAAGAGAAGAAATGGTTCCCACATCCTTCCAGTATCCGTCAAAATGATAAGCGTACATTCTGCGGTTATCCTTAAGAAGATTGGGAATAATATTGTTTCCGAAATCATTCTCCGAATTCGGGTCTGCCTCATCCTCCTCCAGATACTTTTTCAATATATCCCAGTTAAAAATATAGATACCCATGGAAGCCAGATTGGATTTGGGATTCTTGGGCTTCTCCTGAAACTCCGTAATCCTGTCGTCCCCGTCCGCAACCATCAAACCGAAACGGGAAGCCTCCTCCCAGGGAACCTCCATCACGGCTACGCTGAACTCCGCATCCTTCTCCTTATGGAACTTCAAGAAATCACTGTAATCCTGCTTGCAGATTTGATCCCCCGACAAGATAATGACATACTTGGGATCATAGCGCTCAATAAAGGAAATATTCTGGTAGATTGCATTGGCAGTTCCCTTATACCAATCGGAACCGCTTGCCTTCTGATATGGCGGCAGAACATGTACTCCCCCATAGAGACGGTCTAAATCCCAAGGCTGACCGTTGCCAATATACTCGTTCAGCACCAGCGGCTGGTACTGGGTCAGGATGCCTACCGTATCAATCCCCGAGTTGACACAGTTTGACAATGGGAAATCAATGATACGATATTTCCCACCAAACGGAACTGCAGGCTTCGCAAGCTTCTCCGTCAATGCGTACAGACGGGAGCCCTGTCCGCCGGCCAGAAGCATTGCTATCATTTCTTTTGCCATAGTATACCCTCCTAAAAATTTTCTTTCATTGATTATACCATAAAATTCCTTTAGTTGTATAGGAAATCCTGCAAAAAATCAGACAATTTGTAACAATTTTTGTTGCTGTTCATCCGCTGCCTCCGGTAGATGTTTTCGCGCTGTTTTTGCGTTGTTGTCCCACCCTTTATGAAAATATATATTCTTGTCCTCTGATAGAAAGTACTCTTTTCATCATCAAATTTCTGAAAGGATACGGCAAAACTATGCAACTGCCGCATCCTCATTGGCAATTGCCGGCAATTTTAATAACCCTCCGCAAAAAGCGGAGGGTTTAATTTCATTATATGTCCAATTGCAAATACTGTCAACAAAATGACGCAATATGTTTTACAGAAAAACATTGACATAATGACGGATCCGCTGTAAAATTTATTACAGAATTACCAAAGGCTGTGAAGAGAAGAGTAAGCAGTTAGATATGTTACAGAGAGTCTGACAAGGTGAAAACAGACACAGAAGGAACTGCCGAAAATGGTCTCGGAGCCGCGTACCGAAGCTGTTATGCCAAGGCTACGACGGGTGCACCCGTTACAGTGACAGGCTATCGATGAACCATTTCTCATCCGTAGCTGATAAGGCTTATATCGTGAGGTATAGGTAAATTTAGGGTGGTAACACGAAGCAGCTGCTCTCGTCCCTGAAAAAGAAATTTTTCAGAGAGGAGGGCTTTTTCATTGCAAAAAACTTAGAGAGTGTTTGAGTAAATAAATCATCAATGAAACTTTAAAATGAGATTATGCGGAAAAACAACGCGGAAACGGAGATTACTATGAAAACTATTTTAATCGGCGGTGCATGGCCATATGCCAATGGTTCATTGCACATAGGGCACATTGCAGGATTATTGCCGGGAGATGTATTGGCCAGATACCATAGGGCAGTCGGAGACAATGTATTTTTTGTATCCGGAAGTGATTGTCACGGAACACCTGTGGCCATTCGAGCAAAGCAAGAAAACAGAACCCCTCGGGAAATTAGTGATTTTTACCACGGGGAATTTACGGAATGCTTTAAGAAACTTGGATTTAGTTACGATATCTATACAAAAACATCCGCTGAGGAACACAAGCATTTTGTAAGGGAATTTCATGAAAAATTATATAAAAGCCCCTATGTCTATGAAAAAGAAGTTCCACAGGCATACTGCGAAAGCTGTGACAGTTTTTTGGCTGATCGATTTGTATTCGGAAAATGCCCGAAATGCGGAAAAGATACAAGGGGCGATCAATGTGATTCCTGCGGTGCGGTCCTCGATCCGGAAGCTCTTGCGGAACCGATTTGCGCAGTGTGCGGAAAGCCTGTCAATTTTAAAAATTCAACCCACTTATATATAGCCATTACCAAGCTGCAGCCCAAATTGAAAGCATTGGTTGACAGCCATCCCGAATGGAGAAAGAACGCTGTCGCCTTCACAAACAAATATATAGAGGACGGTTTAAGGGACCGGGCTTTAACAAGAGATTTGGACTGGGGTATCAAGGTTCCAAAAGAAGGTTATGAAGGCAAAACTATCTATATATGGGCAGAAAATGTATTGGGGTATTTGTCTGCCAGCAAACTCGCCGCCCAAACAAGAGACGCTGATTTTCATCAGCTTTGGGGAAAAGAAGCAAAACATTATTATGTGCACGGAAAAGATAACATTCCTTTTCATACCATTATTTTACCTTCACTTCTATTGGCAAACGGTGAAAACTGGCATTTGCCGGATCAAATCATATCAAGCGAATACCTGACTTTAGAAGGAAGAAAAATATCCACCAGCCAAAATTATGCTATTTGGGTCAAGGACTTGCTGGATCATTATGAGCCGGATTCCATTCGTTACTTTTTCTTGGCAAACGGCCCCGAAAAGAAAGACACGGATTTTTCATGGAGAGAATATGTTCACAGCCACAACGGTGAACTGCTCGGAGCATACGGAAATTTCGTGAACCGTTCCTTAGCATTTATTGCAAAATACTGCGGCGGTATTGTACCATGCGGAACAGACAGCCCCGATATAACCGGACAAATAGATGACTTGTTTCTTTCCGTTGGCAGACAGATTGAAAACGGCGCTTTCAAGGATTCCATTGCTGAAATTTTTGAATTTGTAAGGAACGCAAATAAATTTTTCGACGCCCGGCAGCCTTGGGTTACAAGAACTACCGATAAAGCGGCATGTGATAACACACTGTATCAGTGTGTTCAAATAATTGCCAATTTGGCGGTATTACTATCCCCATTTTTACCGTTTTCATCGGAAAAAGTGTTAGGATGGCTGAAAATAAACAACAAATGGGAAAGAAAATCCATCCCCGCCGGTTATCCGCTCCCGGATGTAGAAATTCTGTTTCAACGAATTGATAAAAAGGTTATTGAAATTGAATCGGAAAAATTGAGGACCGATGTCACAGGCAATTGATGAATCGGTAGGTGCATATCCTTTCAGAACGCTTCTCTTGCGTTCTGAAAGGAATGACTCTGCCGTTTCCGACACCTTTCTATAAAATTGATTCTACAAAGATACGTCTAAATTTACTCCTTCAATATCTTTGATAAAAATTTTTCCGGCTCCGTTAATTTTTTCCCTAATTTATATAATTGAACCCGCGATAACGGAATTTTAAACCCAATATGCCCCTTTTCATACTTTCCCTCTAAAATAGAATCGTACAGTTTCCGAATAAAAGCAGACCACTGAGGCAGATTCCCGTTCTCGGCTTTGTCAAATAAATAAACCATCCCGTCCGCCATGTAAAATGCCAGCAGTGCCGTGCTCAAATCACATTTTCCATTATCAAGAATGCTTTGCGGGATTTCAAACCCATTATCCCAATTGTAATTATACATATAACTATATAGAATCTCTGCATCTTCTGTCTGCTTAACCATTGCCTGCACTTCAGCATTTGTGCAGTCATATATCCATGACTTTACTTTTAAAATTTTATTTTCTTCCATAAATATCCCCTCTAAACTTTTCTCAAACGTGCTTCTCGTTCCAACATTGCCTGACTGAAATCATCCGGTATTGTCATCTGGTATTGCCTTCCGCCATTGTCATCCTGTTTTCGTCTATTGCAAGTGGTTGTTCCAAGAATTCAGGCGAAAACCTTTTTTTGAATCACTTGTTGCCGATAACCTGCCGTTTTATTTGATGGATTTTTCAACTGCTCAAGCACATTTTTATACCCCTAGCGCGCACATACCAATCAATATTTGGAAGTTGGCTTTCTCACATTTGCTGTAAAACTCCCAGAACTTCCTCCTTCCATGCCGCAATCTGTGAAAATAATTCTTCCATATTAATTTTTGAGAAATCTGTTGTATCGACTTTAATCTGTCTGCTGCCAACATAAAAGGCATCAAATCCCCTTTTTTCTATCCCATGGATAAAATCTTCACAAGAAAGAGTTTTTGCCTTTGGAGTTTTTATATGATTCTCTTTCTTTTCCGGATAACAGTCATTCACAACATGCCCTCTGTGCCTGTCAGGACTGCTTTCCCGTTCCAGAAAACGCTGGTAGATGACCTTGTAATCACCTGTTAATGTAATGGTCATTGCAGAATATCGATATTTTTCTAAAAGATTTTTCATTCCATGTTCTGACGAATATTCAAAATTATTCTCTAAGATAAAAGGTTGTCCTGCCTTCATAAGCTGACCTGCGACATAATACATAATTTCCATGCCGGCAATTCCAAGATTTACTTTTTCTGCTCTCGACTGAAAACCAACGTTGTCAAACAGCAATTCTTTTATGGAATCTTTTGAAATAACAGGCAGCTTTAACCTTTCTGACATGACCTCTGCTATAGTGCTTTTTCCTGCTGCCGGAATACCTGTCACTAATATACAATACATTTTTATTCCCATCTGCGCTGCGGCGCGCACTTAAATCAATAGTTGAATACGCATTTTTATTCAACCTTATTCCCCCATCAAATTAACTGTTTCTATAGCCGCTCCAAGTTCCCTTACCTATATCAGGAAATCTTCGGATACATTATTATCCTCAATCAGTAAGTCATAATCTTTTATCCGTCATACAGAATGGAAGTTTCATCGAAAACCGAAACTCCGGCGATTATCCGGGTAAAATGCGAGAGGCCATTTTAAGTATGTAAGAGAAATGCCCACTGAGTTTCCTGCATAAAATGAAAACAGCCGTTGTCGGAATAACCGTTCCTGCAGCGGTCGGTCTTGTAGTTGTCAATTTATCCTCTGTTTTCTGTTTGGTTTCCTTTTAATACCCAACAGTCTGATAAAATCATCAAACAAAGAAGTGTCTGTGGGCTCAAACATCATCCATTTTCCATCATGGTATGTTTGCGTTTCATCATAAATTCTTTGAACTTCCTCTGAGTAATTATCCCTGTCTTTTTCAAATTTTAAGCGCTCATCTTTTCCTAAGATAATCATAAATCCTACACAGTTTTCTCTTGCATATAACGCACATAGAGTTTTACCGCCTCGACGGTATTTATATTCATATGTCCACGCTTTACCGCCTTTATCCCACAGGCAATCCATCTCGTATTTTTCATTAATTAAAGCGCAAAGTTTATTCCATATCTCATATAAAGGTTGTCCGACTAAGAGTGTCATTTGCTCTGCGTCAGGTATTATATCAAGCATGATAACCTCCTCTGTTAACTTCGATTCGCGTAACAGTTCAGCCATGCATAAGTTGTTGGATTGTACAATTTGCTTTACAAAATACCCTTTGTGAACAAGCTCCCAACGTCATTTTGTAGATTCAATGTTGTATGGATGAACTGTTACCGATTTGTTGATGGCTCTATTATACTGCAACGGCTCTCCAAATGGAATAAGCTTTATAAAAATTTCATTACCGTTCACAGCAACATTTGATTTCCATAAATCAGTCATGACATAAAAAATTGAGTTTCCCCATTTTTGCAATTCGTATCTCTGAACTCCGTACCAAATCAGTATTTTCCATAAGAGAGGTAATCACCGCCGACGGTCCCCCATCTGTTTGGTATTTATGCGGTCTTGCAAAAAGCGTACAGAAAAAATGGGGAAACTCAAAATAAAAAACCCTTGACTTTTTATATTACCACAGTTTATATTATAAAAAGGTGCCGCAGGCTGCACTTACGCTATGGCGGTATTTCCTATAATAAAAAGACTGTTTCAGGAAGAAACAACGCATTTAGAAAAATGCATAGACGTAAATTTTATTCATCATTATATACACTATTATAAAAATTTGTTATAACAAGTAAGCCGATGCGCATAAGCACCGGAACCACGATTCTGCCACGAAGGCTTTCGCTCTCTGAAGGGGGCTGTTTTCGGGGCTTATTTTTTGTTATGAATGGAGGAAATATGAACAATAACAAAATGTCACCCATTGTAAAGTGTGCCGTAACCGCCGTTTGTATGGCTCTCTGTGTGGTTCTGCCAATCGCGCTCCACGCCATTCCCAATGCAGGCACGCTGATATCGCCTATGCACCTGCCCGTGCTGCTCTGCGGCATGATCTGCGGATGGCATTACGGGCTTGCCTGCGGTCTGATGGGGCCCATGCTCTCCTGTTTTATCACGGGAATGCCCGGTATCGGTTATCTGCCCACCATGATGGTGGAGCTGGCAGTCTATGGTCTGGTTGTAGGATTGATGATACGATTCGTACATACGGGAAAGCAAATCGTTGATATTTATGTCAGCCTGATAGCTGCCATGCTGTCGGGACGTATTATCACCGGAGTTGTCAGAGCGCTAATCTTTTCCGCAGGAAGCTACTCCTGGAAGGCATGGGCCACAGGGTATTTTGTATCCAGCTTTCCGGGAATTATCCTGCAGTTAATTTTGATTCCTATACTTTATCTGGCGCTGCAAAAGGCACATTTAGCCCCTTCGCATTCCGCCAAGGCTCCCGCAAAATAACATGCCGGGGTTCTGCCACGGGGAATGAAAAGAAAACCAAAATAATGCCGCAGCCTTGCTAAAAACCTCATGGCTGCGGCATTATTGATTATTGCTATTGCTTTTTGAATTAATTCAGACTATTTCCTTATTTTTCAGGGAAAATCTCCCTGATCTTCTCAGCCAGCCCTTCCGCCAATTGCCGGTGGCCCTCCGCCGTCAAGTGCATATAGTCAATCGTATTGGTCGGTGCGGCAACACATTGATTTGCATCCAAATAGTAACAGCCGGTAAGCTCGGCAATTTTGGCATATTCCTCTGCCAGCCCCTCCGATTTCTCTGCACATCCCCGTCCCATTGTAGCTGCAATCTCCGTAGCCGCATATTGTTTATCTATATTCTGGGGCACGACTATCAGGATGGAAGTCTTACCGTCCCTCCAGCAATCCGTAGTGGCTTTAGCCTTGGCGATCAGCCTTTTCAGCCCAAGTGCGATACAGGCAGCCGACGCGCCGAACCTCTCCTTCGTATCATTGGTACCCAGCATAATGACCAGCAAATCCACCGGTTCATGGCTCATCAGACAAGGATAAATGTACTCAAGTCCGGACAATCCTTCATGGATCGGATCCTCAAAGCAAGTGGTACGCCCGCTTAGACCTTCCTCCACCACGAGAAAACCATCTCCCAGCTTTTCCTGAAGCAGACAACACCACCTCTGCGTTTCATCGAACCGCCCACCCGTCATGGCGCAATAACCATGCGTATTGGAATCCCCAAAACACACAATATGTCTTTTCATCATCCCTATACTCCTTGCGTGCTTCAGCACGCACTCCAATCAATATATGGAAGTTTACTTCCAAACTTCCAGACAGGCCGACATAGCCGACACAAACAATTAATGAATTGGTGCAAGTCTGGAAAAAGCTCTGCCTCGCAGAGCGTGAAATCACTTAGCGAGGCTCTTTTGAGCTTAGTGATTTGCATTCTTTGATACACATGCCAGTCTGACTTCTTAATCATGGAATGCGGAAACCGCTTTCATAAATCGCTGTGCAATTTCCAACGGTCTCGTAATGGCGCCTCCTACTACCACCGCATGTGCGCCTGTTTTCAGCATCTCCACCGCCTGCTCGGGGCTATGTACTCTTCCCTCTCCGATTACAGGAATATCCAAAGTCTCTGACAGCCGCCTTGCCAGCTCATAATCGGGACCGTCGGTCTTAGGTGTATAAGGCGTATATCCGCTCATGGTAGTCCCCACAATGTCCATTCCCAGCTTCCATGCGTTGACACCTTCCTCATAAGTAGAAATATCCGCCATCAAAACAGCCTCGGGATATTTTTCACGGACTTCCGAAATAAATTCACTGATGCTTTTGCCGTCGCCCCTCTTTTGATTGGTACAATCGAGAGCTATCACATCCGCTTTCGCTTCTACAAGCTCGTCAACTTCCTTCATGGTAGGGGTAATATAACTTTCGAAACCTTCATATTGTATCTTTATTAACCCGATTACAGGAAGACCTGTTTCTTCCTTAATCGCAATGACATCACGGATACTGCTGGTGCGGATGGCCGGTGCACCTGCCTGCTTTGCTGCTCTGGCCATAAGATACATAACGGACTTTTCTTCCACATACAAAGGTTCTCCCTTAACTGCCTGACAGGATACAATTACCTTTCCCTTGATCCGCTCAAACAATTCTTCTTTATTCAACTCGGTACCTCCTTCTATTCTTAATGTAATCGCCGCTCATGGCAATCATTTTATCATACACCAAATAACTCATTGTTCACCGCATCGCATAAATCGGGGAAATTTCCATACCCTCTTGGGTTAATCCTTCACATACTGTTCAATGGCTTTATCCACCATATTTGCACATTTCTTAACCTGCTCCATATCTTTGGGAACCAATGCAGGCAGCGGTTTGCGCACGCTTCCAATATCCATTCCTTCCCGGATGCGAAGTATTTCCTTAATCACGGCATATAAATTTCCGCGGCAGGCGCACATTGCGTATATAATCTCGTTGGCTGCATACTGTATCTTCCGAGCCTCTTCTATCCTGCCTCCGTCCATCAGTTCCTTGATTTTCAGATAAAGCTCCGGCATAACACCGTAAGTGCCTCCGATTCCCCCGTCCGCTCCGATGGCAAGCCCCGACACCAGCTGTTCGTCGGGACCGTTCAATACAGCAAAGCCTTCCCCGCCTTCCGCCTTAAACATCTGAATATCCTGTGTGGGCATGGAGCTGTTCTTAACGGCAATGACCTTCGGATTCTTTCTCATTTCCCGGAACAACGGCATGGTCAAGGCCACTCCTGCCAGCTGGGGAATATTATAAATAATGAAATCCGTATCCGGAGCCGCATCGGAAATATCATTCCAATACTCCGCAATGGCATATTCCGGCAGATGGAAATAAATCGGAGGAATGGCCGCTATGGCATCTACGCCGAGACTCTGGGCATGAGCCGCAAGCTCTCTGCTCTCCGCCGTGTTATTACATGCCACATGGGCGATCACCGTCATCTTATTTTGAGCCACACGCATTACATGCTCCAACGTGCGCTTTCTGTCTTCCACTGTCTGATAAATGCATTCTCCGGAAGAGCCGCCCACATAAACGCCTTTTACCCCCTTTTCCACCATATAGCGTGCCAGCATTTCCACACGTTCTCCGTCTACCTCGCCCTTGCTGTCATAACACGCATAAAATGCCGGTATGATTCCCTGATATTTCTTGATATCTCCCATACCTATAACCTCCTTCCTCACTTTCAAACAACCGCCGGGGATACTTTGAATTGCTTTTACACTATCCTACATACACCTTGATAACCGCTTTCTTCACCGCTGCGGGCTGCTTCTCCGCCAGCTTCAGCTTGTGGGCATCCTCCGGCAGAACCACCAGCGCTTTGCCCGGAACCAGTCTGATATAATGCTCTACCGGCCCCTCCACCTCGTATAAATCGGCATCTTCGTCGAAAGTCTTCACATTCACTCTAGCCATATCCGAGACGCCTACCAGCTCTTCTCCCGTGACGGTCATATGGATATCCGCATATTTCGCATGAGCCTCAAAAAAAGCATCTTCCTCAGCAATCGTCTCGTACTCCAGCACATTTAGATAAACCTTCTTACCGTCTATCTCATAATGCCCCGGTTCCACATCTTTCAGGGGATGTGTCGCCAGATAATCAAACGCCTTATCCAGATATTCTCCCATACCGCGATAATGCCCGATATTGCTAATTTCCGTATAAATCAACGCTGCACCTCCTGTTCCGCACCCTATCCTTTCACCGCTCCCATGGTAATACCCTTCGTAAAGTATTTCTGGAAGATCAGGAAAATAATGATGATGGGAATCGCCGCCAGTGATGCCCCCGCCATTATTAAACCAAAGTCCATGGCATTCTCCGCCTGAAGCTTCGCAATACCAAGAGGGATGGTCAGATTCTTGGTGCTGGTCAACATAATCAACTGCATAAAATAATCATTCCATGAATTAATGAATGTGAAAATTGCCAGCGCACCGATACCCGGCTTAATCAAAGGAAGCGCAATGGTATAGAATGTCTTCCACTCTCCCGCACCGTCGATCTTTGCCGCTTCCATCATCTCTCCGGGAATCCCTTCCGAAAACTGCTTCATCAGGAACACGCCGAAAGGCCAGCCTACAATGGGGAAAATCACCGCCCATATGGTATTATATAATTCCAAAGACGCCATCTCCCGCAGCAGCGGGATCAGAATTACCTGCTTCGGCAGAGCCATTGCACAAACAATCAGGGAAAAGACAAGAGTACGCCCTATAAATCGTTTTTTTGCCAAAGCATAACCTGCCATAGCCGCCGTAATACAGGTGAGCAGCATAGCGGCAACCGCCATAAACACGGTATTCAGCAGCCATCGGATAGCCGCCGGAACCTCGGGGCCTGCAAACAGAACCTCCGTAAAGGGAATGCGGATCTCCCATAACGGCGCATACTGTCTGCTAAACAGCTTCCGATAGTTCTCCAATACCCATTCATCCGGCCACCACTGCGGTGTTGTGGCATTGATAGCTGCGGAAGTCTTAAAAGAGCCGGTCACAATCCAGTAAAGGGGAAAGGCAAACGCAAACGCCAAAATCGTAATAACAGCCACTGAAAGGATCTTATAACAGGTAGAACGATTAAATTTCTTATGTTTCATACATTTTTCCCCCTTCCCTAATCTCTCTCGGCCAGCTTAAACTGCACAGCGGAAAGGACTGCTATAATAACGGCAAGGACAACGCCCATTGCATTACCGTATCCATAGCGGTACAGTTTAAACGCATTATAATAAATGTAATACATAATAGTATCCGTACTGTGATTCGGACCGCCGCTGGTCAACAGCTGTATCAACGCGAAACATTGGAAACTGTTGATCGTCGTAATAACGAGAATATACAATGTTGTAGGCATAATCTGAGGCCATTTAATTTTCCAGAAGCATTGGAATTTTGTGGCTCCATCCACTTCGGCCGCCTCCACAAGAGACTGATCCACATTGTTCAGCGCCGATACATACAGTACGATCGGCTGTCCTACCGATGTGGTCAAGAGAATCAATATAATACATCCAAGAGCATATTTTTCGTCCCCCAGCCAATTGATATTCTTTTCCAAAAGCCCTGTGCTGGTTCCCACATAGTTGAAAATACCATAGTAGTTATTAAACATCCACTTCCATACTACCGTAACGGCAACGGAACCCGTTACCACCGGCAGATAGAAAATACATCGGAAAGCGGAACATGCCGCACCTTTTAAATCATATATTACGGAGCTCACCCACAAGGAAAAGATGCACACTACCGGAACGGAAACTATAACGATCACCGCGGTATTCCGTAACGCGCCGAGAAATACCGTATCCTGAAATAATTCCGTGTAGTTTGCCACCCCGATAAAAATATCTTCCCGATTCATCGTAGCGTCAAAGAAACTGGTAAATACACATTGGATCATCGGATAAATTACAAATCCCAAAAAGAAAACCAGACTGGGAAGCATAAATGCATATCCGGCCATCGTTTCCCTGCGCACCAAAGCTTTACCCATGGGATTCTTTTTTTCAGCTGCCATAAGGATTCCTCCCTCCCGTATCAAATTGATTTCTACATATCTATCGCCGCAAAGCAAACGACCCTCCCCGCAGATTTCCTCGGGAAGGGTCGCGAGTCTCACATGAAACGCTTCATTTACTTAAACTTCATTTACATGAACTTTTATTAGACTCCGTTTGCTGTCCGTTTATATAGACCTTCTATCCGGATTCCTTTGCACTGTTTTGTTTATAAGAACATTTTACTCGGATTCCTTTTTGTTTGGCCACTTATATAAAGGACTCTTGCTCAGCTTATTATCTTTATTGCGCCCCCTTGGCTGCTGCATTTGATGTGGTCACAAATTCCTCCACCGCAGTCTTAATATCCACTCCGGAACCAACCTGCTGCAGCATGTTCCACCATGCAGTGCGGGCTTCTGCCCAGCCGCCTACTACCTGATAGTAGTCGCCCATGTAAGGAACGAACTTCGCATATTCGGTCATCAGCTCGTCGCCTTCATAGATATTGCCCAGATCCTTTACGGGCCAGTAATTGGAAGCCTTTACGCTTTCCACTGCCTGCTTCTCGTCATTTGCCATAAAGTCGATGAAAGTCTTTGCCGCCGCAATCTTTGCCTCATCACCGTTGTTAAAGATACCGAATCCCCAGATACCGCCGCAAAGCTTCGGATCACCGGTGGAAGGGAATGCCATGGGAAGTACGTCAAAGTTAATCTTATCCAGATTATTCTTCTCCTGTGATACGTTCCAGCAGAATGCCATTGCCAATGTGCCGTTACAGAACATATTAATCTCGTCACCGCCTACGATAGACGCGTCGTAATTGATTCCTTCCATATCCAGCAGCAGCTGCAGCGCTTTGATATTCTCCTCACTGTTAGCCGTATACTCTGTATGCTCTGCATTGGTGAAAGTTCCGCCGTACAGATTGTTAACCAATGCGCGGGTTCCCTGATCTCCGCCCTGACCGTTGCAGTATACCGCGCCCACATTAGCCTGACCGCTGTCATAAACCGCCTTTACCGCTTTGATAAAGTTCTCTGTGGTCCATGTACCGTTTGCTTCGTCAATATACTGTAATGCGCCTGCCGCCTCGAAGATATCCCGGTTAATCGCCATGGTATGCGCCGTCATACACAGAGGATATTCATAATATACGCCGTCATTACTCTTACATGCGCTCTCTACGGAATCATAGATTGCAGCCTTTGCCTCATCTGTCCACAAATCACCAAGGTCTACCATCAATCCCCTGGCACCCCAGTTAGCAACCAGTCTCTCCGGTCCTTCCAGCACGATATCAGGCGCCTGATTTCCCTCGATAGCGGTGTTGATCTGATCATCACCGTTGGAATAGTCCAGATACTCAACCGTCACTTTGATTTCGGGATGTACTGCATTAAAGCTGGCAATCAGGCCGTCTACCGTAGCCGCATCTCCCCATTTACCGATGGGATAGGTCCAGAGAGTAATTTCTGCACCATCTGCGGCAGGCGTTGATGCCGATGCCTGTGCGGAACTTTGGCTGCCGGCAGCCGCGCTGCTTCCTGCTGCAGGACTGGATGCATTTCCATTATTACCGTTGCCGCAGCCCGTAGCGGAAAGCACCATTAGACAGCTTAACGCCAATGCCATGATTTTACGCTTCTTCATAATAAGCCCTCCTTTTTTACACGATCTTGCAGATCGCAATTGTAAAATTTGTAACTCCGTACCACTAACTGTAACTTCATTTTATAATTGCTTTGTTCGTTTGTCAATACATTTTTGAAAATTCTTTTCATAGCTTGTACATATTGAAAATTTATTACATTCTAATTGAAAGAAGAAAGGGCATATGGTATAATACACTCAGGAATTCAGATGATTTATGCTGTATGATTCTAAAGTTGAATAAAACTGTGTATTCAACAATTATATCATTACAATGAAACTGTTTTCATTGTGTGAACGCGCGCCGCAACGCGCAGATAGGGGTCAACATGATTATTTGTAAGACAAAGGACTACAACGACATGAGCCGGAAGGCGGCAAACATTATTTCCGCACAGATTATTTTAAAGCCTGACTGTGTGCTGGGGCTGGCTACAGGCTCCACTCCCGTAGGACTGTACCGTCAGCTTGCGGAGTGGTATGAGAAGGGAGATCTTGATTTTTCACAGGTTACTACCGTAAATCTGGACGAATACAAAGGTCTTACCAGAGAGGATTCTCAGAGCTATTATTACTTTATGAATGAAAATTTATTTCATAAAGTGAATATCGACAAAGACAAAACTTTTCTCCCCGACGGAACGGAGCCGGACAGCGAGAAAGCCTGCAGACAATATAACGATGTCCTCGCCTCCGTTGGAAGGGTGGATATACAGCTTCTCGGTCTCGGTCATA
The DNA here is from genome assembly GCA_910589655.1 of uncultured Acetatifactor sp. Taxonomy (GTDB): domain Bacteria; phylum Bacillota; class Clostridia; order Lachnospirales; family Lachnospiraceae; genus Acetatifactor. Next base: position 42,676 of record CAJUTJ010000091.1, read on the forward strand.
ACGGCCATATTGGTTTTAATGAGCCTGATACTTTCTTTCAAACGGAAACCCACTGTGTCACACTGACCGACCAAACCATCAAGGCAAACCGCCGTTTCTTCGAATCGGAGGAGGATGTTCCCCGTCAGGCATATACAATGGGTATTAAGACCATCATGTCTGCCCGCCGGATTCTGGTAGTCGTTTCCGGAGAGGATAAAGCGGAAATTGTAAAGAAAGCCTTTTTCGGCCCTATTACCCCTCAAGTGCCTGCGTCCGTTCTACAGCTTCACAGTCATGTGACTCTTGTGGCCGATGAAGCGGCGCTGTCCCGGTTATAGGAGCCGCACCCAATTCAAAATCGTACATGGACAATTCCCTTGCAGTGTGCCGTAAGCTTCAAGACGGGCATACGGCCTGCTGCCGCGGGATATGGGCATTACTTATCCGGATTTCAGATTCCGCAGAGAGGAATTATGGAGATTACTATGATAAAAAAACATAAAATAATCAATGGACTTGTATTTCTGGAAAGTGGAGCTTTTCAGCCCGAATCCGTCTATCTCTGTGATGACAGAATCGTATCGGAAGAAACCTATACCTTCACGGAGGGGGAAGAAGCTTTGACGGATGCGGAAGGAAACTATGTCATTCCGGGATTGACCGACATTCACTTTCACGGCTGCATGGGAAGCGACTGCTGCGACGGCACACGGGAAGCTTTCCGCACCATCGCCGAGTATGAACTGCAGCAAGGCGTGACTTCCATCACCCCCGCCACCATGACCATGTCCGAGGAAACATTAACTACGATTTGTCAGGCGGCTAAGGGGTTCTCCTGTGACAACGGAGCGGATTTCTGTGGTTTATATATGGAAGGGCCGTTCATCAGCTCCGGCAAAAAAGGAGCGCAGAACGAAAATTATATCCGGCCTGCCGACACGGAAATGCTGCAGCGCCTGCAGCAGGCTTCCGGCGGTATGATTCGTACCGTGGCCATCGCTCCGGAGACAGAAGGCGCCATGGACTTTATCCGCGCAAACGGCGGAAGCGTCAATATTTCTCTGGCACACACCACTGCCGATTATGATACGGCAGTAAAGGCTCTCTCCAGCGGAGCCTCCCAGTTGACACACATGTATAATGCTATGATGCCTTTCAGTCATCGGGCTCCCGGACCTATCGGCGCCGCCGCCGACAACGGACATTGTATGGTAGAATTGATCTGTGACGGCATCCATATCCATCCGGCGGCAGTAAGGACTACCTTCAAAATATTCGGTGACGACCGTATCATTTTGATCAGCGACAGTATGCGGGCTGCAGGCCTTAAGGACGGTCAATACGATCTGGGCGGACAGACCGTCACCGTCAAAGGAAATCTGGCCGTTCTGGAAGACGGTACTATTGCAGGCTCCGTCACCAATCTCATGAATTGCGTCCGCAGAGCCGTTCAGGATATGGGAATCCCCCTTGCCAGCGCCGTGAAATGTGCCGCCGTCAATCCCGCCAAGGCAATCGGAATTTATGAAGCTTACGGAAGCCTTACCCCCGGGAAATTCGGAAATATAGTGATTTTGGATCAAGATTTAGATTTGAAAGCGGTCTTCCATCGTTCGGTTCCCGTCCGTCTCACAGGAACCAAACCCTGATGTGCCGAATTTATCCCAAATGTTAAGCATAATTGTGGAAAACCGCCGGACGAATCCGCCGGCGTATCCGGGTACCGCAAAACCACTCTCAGCTTGTTACAATGCCGCTTATATACAAAAGGCAGCGCAGAAATGGAGAATATTATGGCAACAATTGTTTTAGATATAGGAGGCACCGCAATCAAATCCGGTCTTTATACGAACGGAGAACTCTCCGAAATCAGGGAAATCCCCACCGAAGCAAAGCAAGGCCGAGATCATGTGCTGAACCGCGTCAAGGAACTCATCGCAGATTATCGAAAAATATGCTCCTTCCAACGCATAGGTATCAGCACTGCCGGACAGGTAAACCCGCTGCGGGGTGACATCATTTACGCCAACGAAAACCTCCCCGGTTACACGGGCACTCCTCTCAAGGAAATCATGGAGCAGGAATTCCGGGTTCCCACCGCTGTGGAAAATGATGTCAATGCGGCGGCAATCGGAGAAGCCGTATTCGGCGCCGGCAAGGGCATCTCCGACTTTGCATGTCTCACATACGGTACGGGGGTAGGCGGAGCCATCTTCCTCAACGGTAATCTTTACTCCGGAAGCAGCTTTTCCGCCGGAGAATTCGGCGCCATCGTCACTCATCCTGAAGACCGTCATATTGAACAAGACATGTTTTCCGGATGCTACGAAAAATATGCTTCCACCACCGCTCTGGTCCGTATGGCTGCTGCCGTGGATCCTTCCCTGACAAACGGTCGTGCCATATTTGAACAGCTAGAAAAAGAACACATTAAATCCATTGTCGATCAGTGGATTATGGAAATCGTATATGGACTGACCTCCGTTATTCATATGTTGAATCCTGCCTGCGTCATTTTGGGAGGCGGTGTCATGGAACAGACCTACGTGTTGGAACAAATACGAGAAAGACTGCGGGAAAACCTGATGCCTTCCTTCCATCATGTCAAAATAGAAAAAGCGGCTCTGGGCAACCGTGCCGGTATGCTGGGTGCAGCGGTATTAGAGCAAAGGAGGTAGACTTTTGACCGGAAACATCATAGAACAGATTACAGAAAAATATCACTTTCTCACACGCTCCGGCAAAAAACTTGCCGACTACATTTTTACTAATGCCCATGACGCACAGTATCTGTCCATCTCCAGTATGGCGGAGAACAGCGGTGTTTCGGAGGCTTCCATCACCCGCTTCTGCCACAATATGGGGCTGTCCGGTTATAATGACCTGAAGCTGGAACTTGCAAAAGCGGCCTATGTTACGGATATGGGAGAACCTCTGGAATCACCCGATACCATCACCTCCGAAGATACGCTTGGCAGTATTTTTAACAAGCTCCATGCCGCCAATATTCTCTCTCTGAACGAAACTATGGATCTGCTGGATGAAAACGAAATTTCCAGAGCGGTGGATCTCATTTCCGCCGCAGACAGAGTATTCTGCTTTGGACAAGGCGGCAGCATGGTTATGGCTATGGAGGCGTGGGCACGCTTTTCCACCGCCTCCTCACGTTTCGTGCACATTGAGGATTCCCACATGCAGGTCATGAACATTGCGCTGGCCACCGAGAAAGACATTATCCTGTTTTTCTCGTATTCCGGTTCCACAAAGGATATGGAAGACGTAATGCGCATCGCGAAAAAACGTCATGTTTCCGTAATTTTGGTTACTCATTTTCCAAAGTCAAGAGCAACACAGTTTGCGGATGTGGTATTGTTCTGCGGCTATAACGAAAGTCCTCTTCAATCCGGATCCGTGGCCGCCAAATTAGGACAGCTTTTCCTGATTGAGTGCCTGTTTTATGTTTTTTGTAAACGCAATCCCGAAGTATATGCAAAGGCACGCTCTGCCACTGCCGAAGCAATCACCCAGAAACTCTTATAGGAAGTTCAAAAGGCTTTTGGCTGTCCGATCCGCCAAAAGCCTCTTATATTTACCATATCCTGTACTTTCCGCTCAGTGCCAGAAAAGCAAAGAAATACAGACAGTTATCGTAATATCTCCTGTCTCCCTTCCGCATTGGCAGCTCCCAGAAACGTTCCACCCATTCTTCCGTACAGTCATTATCCGCCGCCAGAGAAGCCTGTGCCACCGTGGCAGTGATGGCAGTGGGATGCAAGGGCACATCGGCAGCGACTCTGCCGTCTACCTCGTACACATGATAAGTTCCTCTTCGTCCGTCTTCCGCCAGAAACTGCTGGATCCGGTCGGCTGCTCCTCTCTGCCCTTTGTCCTCCCCGAACCATGCATAGTCCAGTCCGATGTTGGCAGCGGTTCTGTACGAATCGCTGTAGAACCAATCATGCCTGTCCTTTGTCCATGGCAGCGCCCTAGACATAGGCGTACCGTCGAACTCCGCATATTCCGCACTGAACCCCGTTACGGAATGACATGCCTTCGCCAAGTACTCACGGCTGGCAGCGGCTGCACGTTTCCAGAAATTTCTGTCTTCCTCATCCGCCCACAGCGCAAATAATTCGTAAAAATGAGGCAGATGATAGGAAGGATCCGTAAAGTCCGCTCCCGGCACAAAGAGAATCTGATAATTTTCCGGATTCCACATAGGACATCCCGCTCTCCCTCCTTTTCCTTTGTGAAGGCAGGCTTTCAATATATCTCTGGCCTCTCTGTCATACGCAAAGATGCCCTCTCCGTCCCCCCATCTGTGCGAAGCAAAAAACAGTGCCATCGCAAAATATTCCTCCCCGTCCGGCGCCGGACCATACGCGTTCTTTTTCCCGTCCGTGGAGCACGACCAAGCAAAATATCCCTCATTTTCCCCCTCTTCCATCCACATATATGTCTTCGCCCATTTCCACAGCCTGTCGAATTCGTCCTTCATATCGAGCTGGACACACAACATCATACCATAACTCATTCCTTCCGTTCTGGCATCGTTATTCCCCGTATCCATAATGTAGGCCATATCCTCTCCCACAGGATAGTACACTCTTTCCTCCTCTTCAAAGAAAAAAGTATTTTTGATTTCCTCCAGCCTTCGCTCAATCTGTTCCTGCGGAATCCCCATCTGCCCAAATACATTTCGATAACTTCTTGTTTTCTCCATACTCCGGCTCCTTTTCTTTACAAGAGCTGTCCTGATAACTGCTCCAATGTCAATGTACCACAAAAAGACAACACCAATCGGCTCACGCTCAGTGTTAATAGGTTCATTGTACCATAAGCACCGTTTCGTTTCTGCCCGGGTGTTGTCATATTCTTTTCAAATATTGCTAATTAGGCTGCATCGAATGACATCCTGACATCAAAGCTCACTTTTCAAAAAAGATACCAATGGTTCGACATATTTCTCGGAGGAAATATCATAAGAACTCGAAATTACTTGTCCCAAATCCTTTTCATAGGATGACTTATCTTTTTTCTTTGCCATCATGGCCGCAAATATCTTCATCATAAGTTTATCCACAAAACCCATTTTCTCATAACACAAACCGCTCTGCATGTAAAAATGCGGTATTTTCTTCAGCTCATCGCCAGTAAGGTTCTGTCTCCAAAACTCATTTATAGTATCCTCCGCAGCGTTGGGAGTTGCCCCGGTCACAAACAATGCCACTTTACCGGCCGTACATTTTTGAAGCATACTTTTAATATGTTTATACCCGTCGATCATGCCTGCATGAGCACGGCTTCCGAAAACAATAATATCATACCCTGACAACGCTTTTTCCGTTACCGCCCTATAGTCCAAAAGAGTACATTCTACCTTTTCCCCGATCATTTCCGCATACCTTTTTGTAAATCCGGTACTGCTTTTATAAATGACTATAATCCTTTTCCCCATTTTAATCCCCCTTCTGTTCTTCCAAAATCTTATTCAGAAACGCTTCATATGCAAATTCCTGTTGTGCAAAAATTTCCGCCGCCGGAATGCCCGGTGATGTTATGGAAAAGATCGTTCCGATCCCGATAGTATATATCAGCATATTCAAATGCAGCCGCTTTGCCTGTTCTTCACCGATACCCAGTTTCGCTGCAATATATCCGGCAACTTTGGGGCTGGCTGCCGTGCGGTACAAATCGTCCAGCGAAGAGATACCCTCTCTTTGATGTAAAATAAATATTTTAAACAAATTGGGCTCTTCTTCCGCTAATTGGATATAGGCCTTTCCGGTGCTGCGAAATAAGTCGTCTTTGTCAATATGTGCTGCTATGTACTCTTGTATAAAGCAGCCGGCCCGACGAGCTACATCCTTTCGTAATCCGTTCATGTTATCACAGTAGCTGTAAATGGGCTGTACAGAACATCCTATTTTATTGGCAATATTTTTTACTATAACCTGTTCCATGCCATCATTCCTTGCTATTTCAAATGCGGCGGAAACTACCATTTCCTTTGTAATTCTTTGTTTCGGCATAGCGGCTCCTTTTATATAATCCGATTATATAAACTGTTTATATATCTATATATTACTCTTATTATTTCCGAATGTCAATATTCCGGCTTTCTCATTTCAGCCGTAAGCTTCGGATGCGAAAACACCCGACTGATTAAATCCAGTCGGGTGTTTTCATCCATTAATGCAATTCAGCATTCTCCTATGCTTTTGGATTCACATGTACCATAATATGTTTTACCTTCGAAAAATTCCGTTCGATTTTTTTATGCACCGATTCCGCTATATTATGTGCCTCCCGCAAAGTGTATGATCCATCTACCTGAATCTCCACATCTACGTATATCTTATTACCGAAAATACGGGTCTGCAGCAAATCAATCCCTAATACATTTTCATTCTCCATAACACAATCAAAAATCTGCTTCTCCGTCTCTTCATCACAGGAATGATCCACCATCTTATCTATGGCGTCCTTAAAAATATCAAAAGCCGCCTTAACGATAAACAAGAAAATAACCAAACTTGCAACGGAATCCATAATCGGAAAACCCAGTCTCGCACCCCCGATTCCTATCAGTGCGCCAACGGATGAAAATGCATCCGAACGATGATGCCATGCATCCGCCATTAATGCGCTTGAATCAATCTTCTTTGCATAATATCTTGTATACCAATACATGCCCTCTTTGCTCAAAATTGAAACCACTGCTACGATCAATGCTAAAATACCGGGGATCTGCAAACTGACATAATCACCAGTGAAAATATTTTTCAGCGCTTCCATGCCGATCCCCAGACCTGTAATAAAAAGAACCATTGCTAAAATGATTGCGGCAACGCATTCCAGCCGTTCGTGTCCATACGGATGTTCCTTGTCAGACTGCTTTGCCGCCAGCCTGATACCGATAATTACTACAATGGTGCTGAATACATCCGACGCCGAATGTACCGCGTCGCTGACCATGGCATTGGAATGAGCGATAATGCCTGCAAAAAGCTTTATTACAGACAGTATCGTATTGCCGATAATAGTAACCACCGACACTTCGTTTGCTACTTTTTGAAAGTTATCTTCGTTCGTTTTATCATTTTTCCCCATATCAGTTACCTCCAAAATTTAAGATAGCTCTATGGCACTAAATATTTATGGGAGTTTTCCGTGAACACTTTTGAAAAAAAGAATAAGGAACACCCACGAATCAGTATTAACAGCTACTGTCCCGCAGATGAAAGATTCCACTGTCACTTATGTGACCCGACTCCATGACTTATTGCCACGGTCTGTTCAGTTTGTACTGTAGACTTATATGCAGTGCAAAGAGTTCTCATAGAATATCATATGAATTACTGCGTGTCAAGATTATAATAATTATATTTTCCTAAATTTTTTTATTAAGTTTATTTTCTTCTTGCCAATCGCTATAAAGTATGGTAAAGTTTAAAAAAGTATACTTTATACAATATTCCAAATACAGAAACGCGCTTTCCCGTATTCCAAGATACCATTTCATTGAACGGAAGAGACGCCTTTTGGCAGACTCTGTTCCCTTCAGAAAATTCATGCTTTCATATTCCAAAATCTGAAAGCAAGGGTTTTCCGGAATGAGGGCTCCTGAAAAATCTACCGGAGCGTGTTTGAAAATTGCTTTCTGACAGATATGCGTCACAATTTGGCTCAAATATACCGTGCAGAGGGGTATAAGGTTGAATAAAATGCGTATTCAACTTTTGATTTGAGTGCGCGCCGCAGCGCGCAGAGGGTATAAGGTTGAATAAAAATGCGTATTCAACTTTTGATTTGAGTGCGCGCCGCAGCGCGCAGTGGGTATAAGGTTGAATAAAATGCGTATTCAACTTTTGATTTGAGTGCGCGCCGCAGCGCGCAGTGGGTATAAGGTTGAATAAAATGCGTATTCAACTTTTGATTTGAGTGCGCGCCGCAGCGCGCAGAGGGTATAAAAATGAACATTCTAAAAATTGCACTTTTACAAATAGTTCCATGTGACTCATTGGATAAAAATCTTGAGAAGGGAATTGACTATTGCAGAAAGGCAAAGGCATTAGGCGCCGACATCGCATTATTTCCCGAAATGTGGAGCAACGGATATCGTATCTATGACCGGCCAGTAGACGAATGGAAAGCCGAAGCCATCTCCGTGGAAAGTGATTTTGTCAAAGCCTTCGGAGTCCTTGCCGGTGAAATCAATATGGCTGTAGGCATTACTCTCCTTGAAAAGTACGAAAATCACCCCAGAAATTCTATGGTTCTCTTTGACCGGTTCGGCAGGCAGCAATTTACTTATGCCAAGGTACATACCTGTGATTTTGATGTTGAGCGGCACCTGACCCCCGGAGAAGATTTTCACGTCGCCTCGTTGGATACCGCCTGCGGAGAAGTAAAGGTAGGAGCCATGATCTGCTTTGACAGAGAGTTTCCCGAGAGCGCAAGAATACTGATGCTAAAGGGAGCAGAATTGATTCTGGTTCCCAATGCATGTCCTATGGAACTCAACCGGCTTTCCCAACTCCGCGGCAGGGCATACGAAAATATGCTTGCCATTGCAACCTGCAATTATCCGGCTTCCGTGCCCGACTGTAACGGCGGCTCCAATGTCTTTGACGGTGTGGCTTATCTTCCCGAACTAAAGGGTTCCCGGGACACCTGTATTCTTCAGGCAGGCAAAGATGAAGGCATCTATATTGCCGAACTGGATCTGGCACAGCTCCGCCGCTACCGTAACAGCGAAGTACACGGCAACGCTTACCGCCGTCCGGAGAAATACGGTATCTTAATTGATTCTAAAGTTGAGGAGCCGTTTGTTCGGGAAAAAGTGAGATAGTCAGTTACTGCAGAATGCCTGTTCTGTTGGATTCCGCAGTAATCACTGACAGAGGACAGAAAATTGATACGATGCTGTGGACAAGAATGGAAAAACAGTCCGGTTATTGGCCGTTATGGAACAATCCCCCAAACCATTGCGCCAGCGAACTCAAATTTTCACTTACCTCCCTGATTCTGTCCGCAGCGTCATTCAGATTCTTCAGTGATTTGCTGATCTCCTCAGTATCCAGCCCTTCTATTGCCGAATTCAGCGCATCCACATCCAGTTCTCCTAATACATCCGACACCTGCTGCCAGTCCACGGTTTCCATGGATACATTAACATGCTCCAAGGTTTTGTTCAGACTCTCCACATTCAATTGTGATACCTGTTCCACCACAGGCTCACAGATTTCGGCCAGCTTCCTTACCTTTCCATATAAAAACAGCCCGCCCGCCAACAAACAGAGTGTCAGTACAGACAAAATCATACATATTATCCGTGTAAATTTTAATTCCTTCATCAATTGCCGCGTAACGGAATCCATTGCCATATTATCCATTCTTATACCTCTAGTGCGCTTAAAGAGGGATGTTTACACACCCTCTTACACACATACCAATCAATATTTAAAAGTTTAACTTCCAAACTTCCAAACATGCCGCCAACGGCGGCACAAACAATTTATGAACTGGTGCAAGGCCGGAAGAACGCTGTTCTTGCGTTCTTCCCGGAATGACTTAGATTTTCTTAGGTTGGGTACAAAGAGGGAGTGTTTACACCCCCTCTTTCCAACCTTAGAAAATCTTCATTCCGTTCACACTTACTACTTGGGATCTTCAAAATTCCTGCCTGCCAGTTCATAGTAAAATATGTATTGCTGCATTACTCCCTGAACTCCTTTATAATAGTCCATGGGAAAGCCCTTCTCATAGTGCTTCTGCAATGCCTGTCTGATATGTGTATCCACAGGAAATGCTTCCAGCTTGTGCAAGCCGAAAAGGCAGATGCAATCCGCCACCTTTTCCCCTACTCCGAATAATTGCAGCAGTCCTTCCCGCGCCTCCTTATATGACGCCTTTCCGATATAGTCTAAATCACATTTTCCCTCCGCCACGCTCCTTGCCGTCCGTACCACATACTTACTGCGATAGCCCAGATTACATGCCATCAGCGCATTCTCCTCCAGCCCAGCCAATGCCTCCGGAATGGGGAAAGCATGAAATGTACTGCCGTGGATATTTGTAAGCTTTTCTCCATAGTGCACACAGATATTTTCAATGCACCGACGAATTCTCACAATATTATTCTGCTGCGAAATCAAAAAAGAAACGATCATTTCCCAGAGATCCTGATGCAGTATTCTGATACCCTTGCCAAAATCCGCAGCATTCTTTAAATATACGTCCTCCGGCGCAATTCTCTCTATATAAGAAGCATAGTTTTCCTTGAGGTCAAAATATTGTTCCCAAAAATCATAAAATTCCGTTTCGTCACAATGAAAGACACATTCCGCCCCTTGCCGCTCCAGCGTCAGGTAACGCTGTCCGGCAATCACAGAATACAACCCCTCCGATTCTTCTTTCATGCGGAAGCACTGGCCCGACCGCAAGATTTGCGCCGGATCAAAATTTTCCGTCTTCAGCCTTATCATATAGTAATATCCTATTCTAATGAAACTCCCCTACATCCTACCCGCTGTCATACGGGAAAGCCGGTGAATTTCTTGGATGTACAATTGAATTTGTCCTTTTATTATTTGGTTCCGAAAGTATTAACTCACTATATCACAGTGTACAGACTTTTTCAAGAATTACCCTGACAAAGCTGCACAATCTCTCGAAACCTCCCCGAAAAATACATATGGACCTCATAAATAGACAACTATGTTCTCTCAAAAGGCAGTTATGTTTTCTTAAAAAGCAGCTATGTTCTCTTAAAAGGCAGTTATGTTTTCTTAAAAGGCAGCTTATTTCTCTTAAAAGACAGCTATGTTCTCTTAAAAGGTAGCTTATTTCTCTTAAAAGACAGCTTATTTCTCTTAAAAGACAGTTTATTTCTCTTAAAAGACAGTTTATTTCTCTCAAAAGGCTGCTTATTTCTCCCAAAAATGCATTTGTAAAGTCAGCTTTAATACGCTATATTGTAACTAATCATATTTTTTCTAATGAGACAGCTACGTGTCATATTGAATATGCTATAGTTTATTTACAGCTAAAGGAGCGGTTACGATGCAGATTGAGCGGTTGGTTCAGATGGTTTTTTATATAGTCAATCACGGACACGTTACGGCAAAAGAATTATCCGATTTTTTTCATGTATCGACAAGAACAATTTATCGGGATATAAACACTTTGACGATTGCGGGAATTCCAATATTGTCTGCGAAGGGAACCGGTGGGGGGATCTCCTTAATGGACGGATACACCATTGACAAGTCACTATTATCCAAAGGGGAACAGCAGAGCGTCTTTCAAGGTTTGCAAATATTGCAGGCTGCCAAGTATCCCGACGCAGAAACGGCATTAAGTAAAATCAGCGCTGTTTTCCGAAACGCATTGGAGCCTAAATGGCTTGCCGTTGATTTTTCATATTGGGGAAGCGATGAAAAGGAAAAGATAAAAATATCGGATTTGCAATATGCTATTCTAAATAAGCATGTGATTACATTCCACTACTTCAATTCCGAATGTAATAAATCGGAAAGAGCAATAGAACCTTTGCAGCTGGTTTTTAAATCCCATGCATGGTACATTGTCGGATATTGCAGGTACAAAAAAGAAATCAGAACGTTTCGTCTCTCCAGAATCAAGCATCTTCAAATTGTTCCGGAAATTTTTGAGCGGGAATTACCGCCGGACTATTCCCTGACGTCCGAATGCAAAGGAGAATATAAGATTCCCGTCCTAAAATTAAAATTTTCACCTGAAATTGCATACAGGCTATTTGATGAATTCCAAGAGAACCAAGTCCGCCTAGGTGATGACGGAAATTATTATGTCTCGGCTCCATATGAATTAAATAACTGGACGATTCATTATCTTTTGTCTTTCGGAAAGCATGTGGAGATTATAGAACCGGAAACCGCCCGCAATATGCTCCGGAAAAGGGCTGCTGAAATTGTGAATATCTATTCCTAGAGCGTGTTTGAAAATGCTTTCTTTGGAGGACAGACCGCAAAGCGAGACAAGCAAACCGGGAAAATAATTTTTCAAACAGGCTTTAATGTTCACGTTATCTGCGGCGATATTACACAATTTTTTACCGACACGAAGGAAGGAGGCGATTTTCTGCCATCTGGATAGGCATAGCAAACAGCATTTTATTCCCAAAACTATAATTTAAAACGCGCTCTAAAGTGCGCTCGGAGGTATATGCATGGAAAAATGGTTATATGTAATGACAATAAAAAAAGGAAAATCCTATAATAAAGTGACGAAAGCCGTAATCACAAGGCATGTGGAAAACTTAAAAAAATTGGATTCCGAAGGCAAAATTGAGCTTTGCGGCCCCTTCAAGGGTTATCCCGGTGTTGCCGGTATGGTCATTTTTAAAACAGAAAGCTATGAAGAAGCCGAAGCTTTGTGTAAGTTGGAGCCGCTTGTTGCCGAGGGTTATGCAACGTATATTCTTGCTTCCCTACAGGTAGCCGACAAGGATAATAACTATTTACTTTAGCTCATGTTTAAAATACTCTCTCTAAAGTGTACGTCACCCCTTGGAGATGTATGTCTCAATTTAGGAGAGACCGCGGGACAGCGCCTCCTAAATTGAGGCGCTGCAGGCCGCAAAGCGGACTCTCGAAAAGCCGGCCCGCAAAATTCTAATTGCACCGGTAATACCGTAAACAGCATCAATGTCTCACAGAAAAATAACGAAGCAAAATCTCTTTGATATGGTTATAGCGTCTGGCATAAGAATTTTCCACGCGAATAATCTGCATATTATGTGCACGGCAGATTTCGTTTTTCTTCCGGTCGCGGTTCTTTACCGCCTCATCTTCAAAATGCTCTTTTCCGTCCAGCTCAATTGCCAACACAGGAATGCTCTCCCCTCCCTGACGTTCGTACACCACAAAGTCAAAACGCCCCGTATAAAACAGATCACTGTAATTGATATTATTCTGAAAAACCTGTGAGATAGGCACCTCTTTTTTTACCTCAAAACGGCTCTGGGTGAGCCAGATATTTTCCAGCGCATGAGTCAGATTCGCCAGAAACGCTTCCTCCGTCGCCGTGCTGAAAGGCTTTACCCCCAATGCTCTGGAATTGGCTTGCTTTCCGGTGACTTGGGACTGTCCGTTCCGTTTCACATATTCCACAAGCTCAAACAAGTCATCTTCACCGGCTTTCTGGTGCAGCCGCGCCAAATTCCGGGAATCCGAAAGCACAATCAACTTTTCTCTTGCGCGGGATGTAGCCACATTGATCAGCTCTTTATTGTTTTTCAGCCATTCATAGGTTCCGGCCTGTGTCTGGTCGGTAATGGCCGTGGAAAACAGTACCACATCCTTCTCATCCCCCTGAAAAGCATGAACCGTGCCGCATACTACATTTTGCAGTTTCTCCCGCCGTATGGCTTCCTCGATCAGCTTCTTCTGATTGACAAAAGGCGTGATAACCCCTATAGCCTTTCCCTGATTCCCCTTTGCATACCGGACAATCTCCTCCACCTCCCGGTCAGCCGTATTTTTATTTCTCCCGGGATTGCTCTTTACATCCATATATACAAGGGGCTGCCGTTCCGTGCTGCCGGAGCAGATGTTCAGCTTGGAATTATAATATTTTTGATTGTTAAATTCTATGATTTTGCGGTTGCAGCGATAATGATTGTGCAGAAGCACTTCATCGCTCACCGCATCGCAGGCCAGAAAAGTTTTATAAATAGAATTCTTCCTGTAATCATATTCCTCCGCCACATGATATTTTTTCCGCAGCTTCTGATTCGCCATCTCGTCCAGCAGAATGACCGGATTCAGCTGCTGGGGATCTCCCACCAGCATCAGGTTTTCCCCTCGCACAATAGGGACAAGAGAAACAGCCGTATTGCACTGGCTGGCTTCGTCTATCACCGTCATGTCAAACATCGGCTCCGGCCCCCCCAGCTTATGGGCGGAAATGCAGGTGGTAATCATAACCGGAAATATCCTTTGCAGCTTTTTTACATGCTCCGTCTTACTGAGGTATTTGTTGAAACTGGCCACCTGCGTTTCCGGATTTTCCTCAAATAAAATATACCGCAGCTCCTTGTACTTTTCCTCGTCAAGCCTTTTGATATAGCGTGCGGATGTATAAAAAAGGTATTTATACAGTTCTTCCAAGTTCTGGTCCAGCAAGGCAAGAGCCTCTCTGTCCGTCACTTCCCCCAAAGCGCCCAGCTTGTCCTGAACCTGTTTTAACTGCCGTCCCTGAAGGTCTGCCTGAAAGGAAACCATTTCCAGAGAAGCTTTTACCCGGTTCTGGTATTCCACCATACGGTTCAGCGTTTCCTGCCGCTCTTTTAAGTCCAGTATATCCTCATATCTTTTCAGCAGGCTTGACAGCCTTTTGGCGCGGGCGATCCTGTCGTCTTTGTTTCTGTCCAGAGTGGATTCAAATACGGTGATTGTCTGCACCTGCGCATATACGTTTTGAATATATTTAATTGCTTCCTTTACCTTATCCACATTTCCCACACGAAGCACGGGAAACGGTATCTTTCTCCCCCTATATTCCATTTGAAGCAGCTTTTCAAATACACTGTTAATAGGATGATTATTGTAGGAGGCAAAGAGAACGGTTCTTTCATTGAAAAAGGCGGTCACTATGGTATTGATAATCGTGTTTGTCTTACCCGTGCCGGGAGGCCCCTGAATATACGCCACCGGATATTTCATAGCGTTATTGATTGCCAGAAGCTGATCCAGATTAATCTTCGCATCAATCAGGGTAATGGGATACTCCTTCCGCCTTATGGGACGACTCAATAAATCCCCGAAAAATGCTTTTATCGGCACTGTGGCTTTTCCTTCATTGTATTTATCAATAATGGCTCTGTATTCCCGATGCAGATCCAACGCCACCTCCATCCCCAGCCCGATTACATAGGGCATATCGTCCACGCCCATAACCTGTTTGATATGCTTTGTCACGCAGTCCTTGATCCGCTCCTGATTCGCCTCGAAGTCCTTTAAAAGCTCATATTCCTCCGCATCCAGATACTTTCGGATATTCTCTTTTGTCTCCCCGAAGGCAAACTCCGTACAGATGGTAATCTCATCATCCGGCCGCAGAACCTTGTCCTTTATGTCAAGCTGCAGCTTCCGGTATGCCAGCACATACAGTCCCTTCTGCGTATGTATGCTTAAGACGTTCATGGCAAGCTGCTGGATCACAAGCTTTCCGTCCTTTCTCTCCCTCTCTTCCATTTTATATTGGAAGTTCTTCACAATCACCCGGAACTGCTCGTCAGTGAGCTGATAACTCTCTCCGGAAAAGCTTTCCCTGTCCAAATACTGAACCAGCTCAAAGTCAGAATAATAGGGAGTAGCATCCATACGGTTACACATCTCCAAATAATTCAGAATCTTTAAGTTGGCTACATTATCAAACAAAGCTTTATATTTATGAGGATTTAAATAGATATCCCTCACAAGGCCGGAATTAACCGGACAATAAGTGCCCTCGACCACCTGAGAGGAAAGGATGGAGTCTACATAAATGGTATCATAAGAATCCGTTGTAAATTTGCTCAAATGCAGACCGTCCACGGACAGTGTGCGCTTAGCCG
Organism: uncultured Acetatifactor sp.; assembly: GCA_910589655.1. GTDB lineage: Bacteria > Bacillota > Clostridia > Lachnospirales > Lachnospiraceae > Acetatifactor. Next base: position 58,262 of record CAJUTJ010000091.1, read on the forward strand.
CATTTAAGCCGCGGATTCCTATCCAATATTTAGTAATCTTGTCTTCCCTATTTTTGTATTCTATTTTCAGCCATTTTCCTTCATGGATGGCCCGGAAAATATCGTGGCAAATGTTGTTCATAACGGCTCCCGGTGTAAATTTCTTCCATTACAGACTAGCACTTTTTCAGCCAATAGTAAATATGATATTTGCCGCCAATCATATAACCCGATGTCTCCCACGGGAAACCGCTGTTTCTAAACAAACATACTGATATGTCTGCCGGACGACTGCTTTTTTCTTTTGCCGTCGTCCGGCAGACATTATATTAGGTTTTCCATAGTGGCCAATTCGCTCATTCCTATAATTCGCTGATTATTTCAGTAATTTCCATGTTGTGGATACGCTTTGCCGGAGCATGAACCGCGGCAATAGCGGCAACGATGGAAAACACAACAATAATGGCAGACAGTTCTATCGGCAAGCTCCACGAAGTTCCAAAATACCGCGCAAGCAGCCTGATATGCAGATCCACATACGGCTGAATTTTGCCACTCCCAATATGCGCCCGTCCTCACACAGCTTCTGTACCCGTCTTTCTGAAATGCCCCATTTTTTGCGGCTTCCGGCGCAGAAATATACTCAAACATTCTTACTCACCTCTTCTCAAATATTTAACAGTCATAATTGTATGCGTTCAACCGAATAGTTTCAAGTATTTAAGGCAAATATGTGTAAATATGCATAACCGACTATTCCACAAGAGATAACTCTGTTTACAGGGCAAAGCGGGGCGCAGGCTTCCCCACGGATCAGGCAGAAGAAGGAACTCATAGAATAAAAACAATGACACAGACCATGCCTCCATGCTATAATAACACCATATTTCAATCAAAAAACAGCCCATAAATGATCAGCCTGCAAGCCGATGAGAACTCATTGCCTCACTGCTCCAAAGGCTGAGCTGTGCAGCCGCCGATAGACGCCCTATGTCAAAACAAACGTTTGAGGGAATACAAGGCGAAGGCGGCATCGTTGACTGAAAAAAAGCCGCCAGACCGGACGGAGCACAAAAATTTGGCGGAATATTTATGAAACCGTGCACCGGAAGGAGACAATTATGACCAAAACAGAATTAACGGATTTATTGGTAACATCCAGCGAAAATATCAGCCAATGCAAGTTTATACCTTGGTGGGTGGAAGATTATGAGAACTATACCTATCATTATTATATTCTGGACAAAGAGACCGTCCAAAAGGCTGACAGTTGTGCGGCAGAATGCGGAACGAATGAGCTTCTCTCTCCCGTGGGCAGTTGGGGGCTTACCTTGTTTCACCTCTTGGTCTTGCATAATTTCTATTCTGCCGTGGAGAAAATGCTGTGCGACGGCAGAATCAATGAAGCGGATGTTAATATTCCCGATCACAGGGGTCATGGCCTTACTCCATTTTTACTGGCCTGCTTTCAGGGGAATCTGGCTATGGTCCGGCTCCTGCTGAACCACGGGGCGGATGATTCCGTCAGCGACAAAAGAGGCAGGAACGCATATCATTTTCTGACCTGTCCCCGATTTGACGGACAAATATTATACAGGACTCCCGGTCTGGAACACAGCCCGGAACAAAGAGCAGAAATTGCCCGCCTTCTGACCTGCGACATCAACCGTAAAAACGCAGACGGATTCACGCCGCTGGAACAATTGCTTTCCGTCGAAAGCAGCGCCAAATACGCATGGCCGCTGACGGAAATCTTTCTGGAAAAAGGCGCGGAAACCGGTTATGTGGACGAAAAAGGCAATACCCTTCTGATGACAGCCTTGCAAAACCACCATAGAACGGCTGCATTTCGGCTGATTCAACACTGTCCGGAAATGATAAATGCGGAAAACAACGAAGGGATTACCCCCATCCGCCACGCCCTCAGTTACCGGGAAGATGCCCTTTGCTTTGTATTGAGAGAACATGGGGCGGAATCGGAGGAGGACAATCCCACAGACATAGACGGCATCAGTGAAACCGCATACAACGCCCTCGGCGGTATTTACGACGACAACCGGGACGGACTGGATCTTGCACTATACATAACAGAAAAAGCGATTCGGCAGGCAGACCCGGATGATGACGATGACGCGGAGAAAGTTGCAGAACTCCTGCCCCGCGCTCTGTCCGTGGACAAACATGCCCGTGGGCTTAAGCTTTGCCGGGACGCCGGTTTTGATTTTACCCAGCCCATTTACTGCGGTAATCAGGTTCTCTGTCTGCGGGATGAATGCCTCGGCGTAAGCTATCGAACAGACATTTTACGGAAGCTTTCGGCTCTGGGCGTAGATATGAACAAAGCGGTGATCAAGGGACGGACTCCCGCCAATATCCTTGCATCCGATGACCGGGAGTGCGACAGGGAACATGAAGCTTTTTATGGGGAAGCCGCCGGACTTTTCTCCAAAGCATCCATGGAAGAGACAGATCATACCGGAAAAGCGGCGGTTCATCTTGCCGCCAAAAACGGCCACATCGGTATGCTGAAGGTTATGGCAGAAAAGGGTGTGGATATCAATCTTACAGAGGACAACCCCGGCGAAACGGGAGTAACCCCTCTTCATTTGGCCTGCCTTCATGGACATGTGGACGTGGTAAAGCTGCTCATCGCCGCCGGTGCGGACGATACCATACTAAACGGAAATAACGAAACGCCCGCCCATCTTATACTTAGGAAGAGCATACGTGGAAAAGAATTAGAACCGGAACAAAAAGCCGCTCTCTTAAAGGAGCTGAAAAATATTGACATTCCCGGAGAGGACGGCCAGACCCCTCTTATGCTTCTCCGGCATACCACCAAAGAACTCCTCCCCATACTTTTAGACAAGGGCGCGGACGTGAATCATACCGATCATGTCGGCAGAACTGCCATAATGCACATTATGGATAAAGATATTATCAAAGAGCTTATCCGGGCCGGCGCCCAAATTAATGTGGCAGACAACACAGGAAATACCGCTTTGCACTATGCTCTGGAAAACGGCGCACTGGAGGAGGCCCGCTTCTTGATCAAAAAAGGTGCGGACTATAACCGCCCCAACAATAAGGGGGAGACTCCCGCACAGCTTGCCGCAGAAAAAGGATTTGATACGGTATTGGATCTTATGACGGATATCATGTAATCTGCAGGCTGCTCTGCCTCCGGCGCAAAGACAGAGCGTCCCTGCACCGATACTCAGAGGATTTTCTGCTGTTCCGCTGCCCTCCTTCCGGACAGCCGGCATATGAAAATAACGCACCGAATGCATTCCTGCATCCGGTGCTCCTCAGATCGGTTAATAATTGATTCCGTTGATGGCCAGTTTTCCGTCTACAACGCCGAAGTTTATATTTGCCGTTCCTCCATCGGAAATGGAAAATCCCGCTCTGCTGGGCTGAAAATTTTCGATATCGGCATTTTCTATAGATTTCAGCAGTTCTTCAGTAAACACTGCTTCCACATCAAGCTTCAGAAAATCTTCTTTAGACTCCACCACACTGACATTCGGCAGACCTACATAAACCGGAAATGCGGTGAGGGCGGCCAGCGCCTCCAAATCTTTATTTGCGGCTGCCTCTTTAACCTTCCCGGCAAATTCTTTTGCTGCCTCGCTGTCAACTGCAAAATTATCCTCATATTCCGCCGTCATTTCAGCGCTTTTTTCTGTGGATTCCGTATCCGTTGCTCCTGCAGAAGTTTCTTGCCGGGTCTCCTGTTGGGTTCCTTGCCGGGTCTCCTGTTGGGTTCCTTGCTGGGTCTCCTGCCGGGTTCCTTGCTGGGTCTCCTGCCGGGTTCCTTGCCGGGTCTCCTGTTGGGTTCCTTGCTGGGTCTCCTGCCGGGTTCCTTGCTGGGTCTCCTGTTGGGATTGGGAGTTTTCGCCGCACCCCGTCAAAACGGCTCCTGTCAAGGCTAAGCTTAAAATCATGGCAACGACACTTTTCTTTTTCATTTTAATTTCCTCCTATTTCAAATTCAATCTCTCCTAACGAACCGGGAGCAATCTCATATTTTTCAAAAACAATGACCGGACGGTTATTTTCGTTTATATAGAACTTAGCATCTTCCGAAATCCCTGTAAATCCTCCTTCTTTTGCCGTAAAAAATACTTCTCCTGCCCTTTGTCTATCAGCAATCTGCTCTCCGATGTCCCTGTTTGCCAGTTCCACATAATTATCACCCAACATGTCTTTTAATGTAACCGTTTTTCCAGTACTTAAATCCAAATTGTAATATCTTGATTCATTAAAGGCATTGGACCAGTTTTCAACTCCCCTTACAATAAAAGACAGATAGTCGCTGTTCTGCTGCTTTATCTCATAGCTTACAGTAATTTTAATATTATGTTCCGCCCATTCCTCCAGCGTTCCTCCCGTTTCCAAGAAAGCGGTTCTGTATTCTTCTGCACGCGCAACAGCGTCATCAGCACACTGATTACAGTAGTCAAGAATTTCCTGATTGATTCCGTCCACCGTTATTCCGGTATCCTCCGCAATCATCTCAATCGTCGGAATTTCCACGGACACTGCTATGTCGTCTTTTTCCGTCTCGTAAGAACGGATTGTCAATATTCTAGCCAATCCCCCGATCACGGGAAGCTGTGCCGCCTCCTTTGCAAATACCGGACTCGTATTTAGAGCTGCCGTAAAGAGAATGCATACAGCTGCCGCTGCCGCTTCCATGCCGCGGATGACTTTTTTAGTTTTATACCTTCGGCCGTCACTGTTTCTCTCCGCCTGCTGTCTTCGTGATTTCATTATCTCCTGCTGTATCCGGTCATTCAGCTCCTCCGGAATCGTAATCTGATCATAGCTTTCCTTCATTTTCTCTAATCTACCCACACATCTGCCTCCTGCATATTTTCTTTTAATTGCTTTAATCCCCGATAAAGTTTCGTTTTTACTGTATTCAAATTCAGTCCGGTAATAGCGGAAATTTCTTTCAAGGACATTTCTTCAAAAACCCTCAGTTTTATGATTCCCTGAACATCCGTCTCCAGCTTCTCTAATTCCCTTGCTATATCACCTCCTTGCTCGAACCTCTCTTCAGAATACTCCTCCTGTTCCACAGCATCCGCGGTTAAAACTATTCTTTTTCTGCTCTTTAATGCTTTTAAGCATTCATTAATCAATATTCTGTAAAACCATGTCTTAATGGCATCTGCATTCTTTATGCTCCCATGTGCTTCAAGAGCTTTGCAGACAGCACTCTGGACAGCATCAAGAGCGTCCTCTTGATGTCTGGTATAACTATATGCGATTCGGTAAAATCGGTCTTGATTATCAAGAATATATTGAATCAGCCTTTCATATAATATTTGCTTCATGCCGGCACATACCTTTCCTTTTTATTCTTTTACTATATAGATTTTCCAGACATCCGAAAAGTTTCAAAAATCAAAAAATTGAAATTTTTTTTCCGGGCGTAGTCCAGCCGGAGCCGGTTTAAATATTCACGAAAGTGCAGTACGGCCTGCCTGTAAAAACTCCGGAAATATAGTATTTGTTGAAATGCAGTCCCTGTACGATTATATCTTAAATTAAGGTTTTCTGGAAATACATAGAAATATACGATATGACCTGACAGCCGATATCCGTGTGGGATTGACTGTTTCCGGGAAGAAAAGTTGTTGTGGACGGTGTATCGGATTAAAAAAAGCGGTTTTCTTTATCGAAAAAAGGCTGCCTGAAGGCAGCCCTTTTCATCTCCAAACATGCCGCCATCGGCGGCATAAACAATTTATGAATCGGTGCAAATCCGGAAGAATCGCTACTGCGATTCTTCTAACTGCTTTAGCAGTTTGGGAAGAAGCTCTGCTTTGCAGAGCGTGCAATCACTTAGCGAGGTCTTGTCGAGCTTAGTGATTTCCTTCACACTTTTAACATAGTGTGGACAGGTTGGCAGATAATCATGCATCATGAAAACAGAAACTTTCCCACTCTGTTCGGCTTGATTGGAATTAACTCAACTGAATATTTTTATCTTGTCATTGTTTTTTATGAAAACATAAGAACACAAAATGAAAATTACGGCAGCCACTATATTTCCTTTTATGTCATTGTTAATGACATAGATTCCCGATAAAGAATGATTTGTGTGTTATGATTTGTGTGCTATAAGTTTGGAAATAAACTTCCAAATATTGATTGGTATGGGTATAATAATGATATTATCTTACAAGGAGCAAAAAAGGCATGAAACATAAAGACCATTATAATGATGACTACATTTTTAATTTTTCTCAAAAGATACTTTCAGTGATGCCGGATTTTGACGAAGAAAATTTTTGCCATTCCCTCATCGGCAGGTTAGATGATAAAGAGTTATTTGCAAGGCTTGATTGTATCACGGATGCCATGCAGGAAAGCATGACTGACGATTACTCAAAAAATATTCAGGCATTTTTTAATGTGCTGGGACCGGAACTAGCGCAGCCCGAGGGAATGTTCAATCTGGGATGGTGGCTATGGCCCATTGGCAGATATGTAGAACGACACGGAAATGAGAACTGGATTTTATCCCTTTCCTTTTTAAAAGAATTGACAAAAAGGTTTACCGGCGAATATGCTATTCGCCCTTTGTTAAAAGAACACCCCAAGGAAGTAATGGATGAGTTAATACATTGGACGCTGGATGAAAATGTTCATGTCAGACGGCTTGCAAGTGAAGGCGTTAGAATACGGCTGCCTTGGTCGCAGAAATTATATGTTGCATTGGATGAATTTGAACGGTATATGAATATTCTTACAAACCTAAAAGATGATCCGGAAAAATTCGTCCAAAAAAGTGTGGGGAATAATCTCAATGACTTGTATAAGGATGACCCGGAGAAAGCAGATTATATTATTTCACAATGGGAAAAATCAGGGCAAAGCAAGACGCAAGATTGGATTATAAAGCACGGAAGAAGAAATCAAAAATAAAGAAGGAGGATATCACGGCGGGATTGCCAATGCAGGAAAGCAGATTGTTTAAGATTGTGTATCATCTCCTTGACAAAGGACAGGCTGCCGCTCCGGAATTAGCACAAAATTCGAAGTTTCCGTAAGAACCATTTACAGAGATATTGATGCTTTCAGCGGAGCAATCTCCTTTGCGGAATACACCTGCATTTTCAGCAGAACAATTTGCAGGGTACGCTTGTACACCACAAGCAATGCCCGATACAGATTTTCGTTTTCAATCTCATCCAATAAATCTGCAACGGCATGTATCTCTGTCTGCTTTAGAGGTATCATATCACCGTGATTGCTCACTTGTTCATCGGCTCTGCGTCTTATGCGTCTTGCTCTTTAATGACTGAAATTATAAGGTCTTTTACATTGATTAAAATTTCTCGTTTGCATTTAGGGTAAAACAGGGGAATATTATGTAATACTGTATTTTCTTTGACTTTTACCCCATTAGTATCCATCACTTTTTTGCAAAACCTCTCTTTACCGAAACTGAAATAGTAATGAATATAATACTTGCAACAAAGAGATAACTGTTAGGTTTATAGTTTCCGTCCATCATTGCGAATAAATTGAAGTTTCCAAGTTTGCTTTTCATCGCAATGTTTATCACATAATATAAAAGCGATACCATAAACGAAACAGGCAAATTACCTGTAATTGCTAATGCCAGCAGTCCCATTGACCCTAAAAACATTGCATCTGCAATTGTTCCGCAAATAAGTGCCATCGTAATTTCACAACCGCGCAAAAGCATAAATAATGAGAAAATCAGAACTAACACGATAATTCCAACAACTGAATATACAACTCGTATTAAATGAATATAGGTGCTGTCAATATATTTCGATGCAATTATATCCTTGATTTCATCATCATGCTCTGGCTGAAAAATCGGAACGAGCAAAATAATACCTATAATTGAAAGGAACATTTCAAGCGGAACTGCCGTAGCTTTACTATCCAGATGTGTTATTCCGAACAAAGCCGGGGTCAGCATCATTATAATGACAGATAATAAAAGTAAAGGCAAAAAGTTATGCCGCAGATTTACTTTTGCGATTTGCCAAACCTGCAATGTGTGTTTTGATTGTTTCATATCCACTCAATTCGCCCCTCCTTTTTTGTTCATAAATAATTACCGTAGCAATAACAAGCAGTAATGCCGCACCTACAATAATCAGCCTGTTTGCTGCAAGAGTATTAAATTCATCGAGATATGTTTGAGTATTTCTTAATGCGTTGTGACGAGGCGCTAATTCAAACAGCGTATGAACACCTCTCAATTTGCTTACTCCTACATTTATGTCGATAAACCACCACAGTCCTTGTATTGCTATGGCAATCGGTGTTCCTGTAAGTTCTGTGAAAAACATACCGATTGCTGCTGAAATCATAACAGAGGGCATTAACCAACCAATCGTATATTTTAACGGCGCTAAATAATCAAGGCTCATTCCGCTGTATTGTCCCCACACGGAAATGTTGGAGATGTAAGCCAAAATAATCGTCGGAAGCATTGCCGCTATAATTACGGAAAAATAGCGAGTTAAAATCAGTTTGAATGATGAGGTCTTTCTGGCATAAATCAGTTCATTCATTTTTGCCCGTCTATCCTTCAAACATACTGTAACAGCGATAAATACAGGGAATATGGACAGGATTATACCTACAAAGTCGCAAAACAAACGAGCATACGCTCCTGTAAATTTATCCTTGCTTGCAATCAGATTATAGTTCTCAATGGCTTCTTCATAAGTTACCGCCACATAACTATAGTTAAGCAGATTATTTTCAGAGTAATTTGAGCCGCCGCCAATTAAATCATCAGCTTGCTTCATACACGCTCTGAATTCTTCATAGGAAATATCGTCAGATAAAGTAACCTCGATGTCGCCTTTCGTTTCGGATACTTCATCGTCCTTGCCAATAATGATTGAACCATCTTCCTGTTCGGCTCCAGAAAGTGTAGATATGATGTCTGCCATTTTTTCTCGGTCAGTATCATTCAGCTTTACGCTCTTGTAAAAACCGATAGGATAGGCAATATATTCATTTGCTGCAAATTCTTCACAAAGTGATGAGAAGGCAGCAGGCATAATCAGTTCAGGAACTTCCTTCTGTTGTATTCCGTAATCCGCTCCCTGCTTGGGGAATACAATTACTTCATCAGAAAAGTTCAATACATCTTGGCTGATTGTCATTACCAGCAAAGCAATTATGAATGCAACGAAGGTGAGTGATAAAACCGTCTTTCTAATTTCTTTTCCCAAAAGCATTATTCTTCACCTCCGGAAAGGATTGGGGCAGTCCCGCTGTTCCAAAGATACAGCATATAAGCATCTTCAATATTCGGCTCGCAGCTTTCTGCATCCGGATAAGGAAGCTCGGCTAAAAAGCGGATATAAGTTTTGTTTCCCTGTGAGTGCATACCAATTATGTTGTACTCCTTTTTTAATTTCGGAAGGTCACGCTTATCAACCGTTTTTGAAAAAACCTTTCCATTTGCTGTATCAAGCAAATCTGATACCGTTCCGCAATACAGAATACTTCCCTCATTCAAAATAGCCAGATTTTCGCAAGTAGCTTCAATATCTCCAACAATATGTGTTGAAAGAATAACAATTCTTTCCTCTGATACATCACAAAGCAGATTGCGGAAGCGTATTCTTTCCTCTGGGTCAAGTCCGGCGGTAGGTTCGTCAACAATTAGAACTTTAGGGTCATTTAACAACGCTTGTGCGATACCAAGTCTGCGTTTCATACCACCAGAGAGGGCTTTGACTTTCTTATTCTTGTGTTCAGTAAGATTAACCTTTTTGAGCAGCAAATCAATACGTTCTTTGCGTTCCTTAGTACCAATCCCCGAAAGAATGCCTAAATAATCCATAGCTTCAATTATGGTCATCGTAGGATACATTGAAAAATCCTGTGGCAGGTAACCGACAATCTTTCTGATTTCTTTTGCGTTTTCTATCGGAATTCCACATATGGATATACTTCCGCTCTGTTTTTTAAGCAGTGTGGCAAGTGTTTTCATCAGTGTTGTTTTTCCTGCTCCGTTTCTTCCTAACAAGCCAAACATCCCCTGTTCGATAGTCAGATTAACATTTGATAATGCCTGCTTTTTCTTTCCATAAAACTTATTTAACTCTTTGATTTCAATACAATTTTCCATTGTCAGGACTCCTTTCAAAGATGTTTTTCATCTTGTAAGTTCTATCATAAAGGGTAATTTTCAACTTTTTATCTACAAAATAAAAACTTCCTGTCATCTCTGACAAGAAGTTTTATACTTTATTCCTTAAATGCTGCAACGACCTTTGCACCGTTATTATTTGATATTTTAAAATAACCGCCATGTTTTTCACAAAGAATTTTGCATATGTTCAGCCCCATTCCAAAGTGTTCATTATTGGTTTCATTTTCTGCCTTGTAAAATGGTTTCATTGCATTTGACAAGTCCTTAGAGGTAAAGCCCGCACCGTCATCTGCAATCGTTAATACAAATAAACTGTCCTGTTTATCAATATGCACTTCGATTTTAGTATCGGCATACCGCAGAGCATTTGACAGCAGGTTTTCATACACCTGCATTACAACTGAGATATCTATCGTAACATTTGAGGCATTCGGTATGTTTTGTCGAAACACAAACTCCTTTTTCGTGCAAACCGTCGTTCCCGTAATACGCATTTGTTTCTCAATATCTTTTATGGCAACTAATTCCTTTTTAATTTCAACATCTTCTAAACGCTGCAGCTCATTCATTGTACCAACATATGCTTCAAGTCTTGTAATGTGCCTACCCATCATTTCGGCTGTAGAAATGATTTTTTCTCCAGACATTTGGGGAGCATACTTAACAAGCATTTCGCTTTGCCCTTTTAATACGGTTAAAGGCGTTCTTAAATCGTGGGCAAAAGCAGCATTTAGGCGTTTTCGTTCTTCAACTTGACGCCACATTTCTAAATTGTTATCCCGTAATGCAATTCGCATCTTTTCAAAAGACAAACAAAGGTCACCCAGTTCATTCTTCTCCGGCACTTCCACAGAAAAGTCCAACCGATTATTTGAAATATTTTCAGAAGCTTCCAATAGCACGCCGATTGGTTTTTCTATTTTACGATGATAAAATATGATTCCACATGCAACAACGCATAATAATGACCATAGCGTGATAGCTATACTCTGAACTAAATCTGCAATGCTAAGTAAGAGAACATATTCACTTGCGCCTGAGGAAAGCAGTTTATCGGCTGAGATTCCCAAAATCAAACTTCCCGTTAAGATCAATATTATACATATCAAAAAATATTTTACAAAATCCCATTTTAATGATTTCTTTTTTCTTTTTACCGCATCCATTTGTAGCCTACTCCCCAAACGGTTTCAATATACTGTTTCATTTTCATTTTAGTAAATTTAGAGCGTATACGTCTGATATGCTCTGCAACAACTGAACTATCTCCATCGCTGTCATAATCCCACACGAGTTCATATATTCTCTCTTTGCTAAAAACTTGTCCTATGTGTTGGGATAGAAGCTCTATAATATCAAATTCTTTCTTAGCAAAAGGTATTTGCTCACCGTTATAATACACACTTCTTTCGGTATAATCTATTGCTAATTTATCATCAAAACGGACTTCTGCAGATTCTCTTTGACGGCGTTCACGCCTTAGATGTGCCGCCACCCTTGCACCAAGTTCATCTATAGAAAAAGGTTTTATAATATAATCATCTGCTCCGACACCAAATCCTTTGATTTTATCACCGTCCTCAATCCTTGCTGTTAAAAACAGGATAGGACAGGATACAAAATCTCGTATCCTCATACATACTTCGATTCCGTCAATATCCGGCATATTAATATCCAGCAAAATAATGTCTGGCTTCTTTTCAGCTTTTTGAATTGCTTCCAAACCATTAACCGCTGTTATGGTATCATATCCGTTAAATTCAAAATAATCTTTCAACATAGAAACTATATCAGCTTCATCATCGACAATTAAGATTTTATCTCTCATAAAACGCACCTCCATAAGACAGCATACAGTATAATTATCAACTATTTATCTACTTTTTTATATCTTGCATCAGCAGGTTTATCCGGTATAAGGTAAAATCTATTACAGAATGGGAGATGAAGATGATGTATGAAAATTATATCCCGGAACGGCCGGCAAAGCTGCGCCGTGTTTCTCTTGGGACGGCCACCACCCATCACAACCAATATATTCTTCATCAGGCAATCCTCCCGCTTATTTAATAAAAAGGCCATTTTTTGACACATTTTCAAAATCAGCCTCATCAATTTCTATTGCCTCATCTTCTTCCTCACCCTTTACTGAAAAGTCACCTTTCAGGAACCATTTATAGGCGCGGTCAACAATAATCTTAGTTTCCACTAAATCCAATCCCCCGCCAACCACAGCACCTACTCCCGGAAGAAGTTTTCCTAAATTGATAATACCCTTTGTACCGAATTTTGTAATAAACCTGAATCCTACTTTTTGATTTATTTTAGTCAATGTTGATTTATGCTTTTTCAAATAATCAGCAGCCATATCCTCGACACTTGGACTGACTTTCGGTATACCATTTAATCATTTTTCATAACAGGAATCCAAAAGATTCATGATATCTTCCTGTGTTATTACATGTTTTTTCCCCTTAGCCTCCACTCTTCAAATTCCTTTCTTCACATCCTATTTTCAGCCATCAAGTATACCAGAAAACCGCCAACATTAAAAGCTCAAAATCCTCCTCTCATCATACACGCTCCCTGTGCTTCCTCCATGCCTGATTGCCCGGTCCAGCGCCATAATCGCCGCCACCGCACCGTCAATCTTCTCCGTAGACTTCTCCTTATCCGGCTAGATGTTCCCCGCCGGGTTCGTCTGCACAAAAATATTGTCCATCATCCACCGCAGCACCGGATGCCCGCCATTGGCAACATTCCTCTCCAAGACCAGCGCCATCAGCCTCTTCGTAAGCGGCGACATATCCTTGAGCCCCTGCCCGAACGGAACCACCGTAAACCCATAATGGATCACATCACCCTCCGTAGTCTTCAGAAATCCCTGCTTGTGAGCCGTAATGTCAATAACGCCTTGTGCAGTGTTGTAGGTAGTGAGAGGACTTATCAAAAGGGTTGGGATTCTTCCCAACAAGCAAAATCTGTCCGGCAAGCCATAGCACTGGCGGGCAGATTTACGGAAATGGGTACCCATTTCCTAATCTTAAACTCCGATGAATATATAGGCTTTGACATAAAAATCCCCCCTAAATAGCTTTTGGTTATTTACCTTATCCACTTAAGGGGTATTATATCATTCAGGTTCTCCACTTAAAAGATCTTAACCTAATTTCCGAAATGTATCCCTCCGGGAATGATATTTATCAGCCCCAGATTTACCAGCTGATTATTCTTCTCCTCCTCTCTAAAATACGATGGTTCCGCGCACTTTTTTGAAATAAAGTTTGCAAAGGCTAACAGTACCAATGCCACCAGTGACTTCATCGTTACTGTGAACGAAATGAACAGTAACACTTCATCATGCCTGTAAAGGGCGATTAAAGAAACTTTATTTACTTTGTGCGTGCGCTTATGGTACAATTGAGAAGGTAAAATCTAAGCTTATAGGAGAAACAAAACAATGTCAAAAGTTTTATTTCTTGATATAGATGGCGTGCTCAATTCCAATTTGGGGAATGACAGTCATCAGACAGAAATTAGTGACGGCACATTGATTGATGAAGAAAAAGTCAAACTGTTGGCGCTTTTGATAAGAGAAACAGATTCAGAAATCATTCTTCATTCCGGCTGACGATTTTGATTTGACAGCGAATTAAAACCGCTATGTACAGAAGCAAATAGATTGGTGGAGTCATTATCAAAGGAAAATCTATATATCAGCGGGATAACCCCAGATCTGACCACAGATGAAATCAGAAAAACAAAGAAATTTAGTCTGGTAAAAGCCGACGAAATTCTTTTGTGGTTGAAATTGCATAATAATGTTACGGAATGGGTAGTTCTTGATGACCTCGATTTGCACAATGATCAGATCAAACAACATCAGGTGAAAACGGATCAGACAATAGGGCTTACTCTTGAGAATGTAAAACAAGCTATAAAAATTCTATCGGCTTCTTGCACAATGCCACCTGCCTTTTAGCCTACACACATTTATAAAAGGCATCAAAGTATATTACTTTCATGCCTTTCCAAATACAATATAATACTACTATTATGTCATTAAATCTGTTTCTTCATTTCTTACTCAAGCAAAGCACTCTACAACATAATATTGCCAGCCATTTGCTGTGCCTAGAAATCCGCAATAAACTACTATTCTTTCAGACTTATCCACGTTCAGCTTGGAGCGGATCAGCTCCGTCAGCAGCTCCGTCTGCAGGAGCTTGAGCTGGTCCATGTCATGGGCGCACAGCTCCAGATAGACCGCCGTGTGCAGCAGCGGCTCCCTGTTGCGGTGCATCTGCGCCACGATGGCCGCCACGTGCTGCAGGTTGCTCTCCGCCAGCACGGTGGCCTGCAGGTCGTTTGTGCTGCCCCGATCCATGCGATTCTTATTTGCCGCGTTACAGATGATCTTCCGTTCCTCTACCGGCGTCACATGGCAGGTGTAGATGCACAGGGTCACGCCGTCCTTCTCCCCTAGGCAGGAGAGGATAGCCTGCTCACCGGTCGCCGTGGGGTATTCCCGCAGCGCCCACACACAGCGGTATGTGTTCCCGCAGATGAAGTGGTCCGTCTCAAACTTGATGACGGAGGGTGCGATCATATCCATGAATTCCTAGATATGCGCAGCTCCCGGTGTCCCTGCCGGGACATTTTCTGCTCTTTTCAAATAGGCACCTCCAATCAGATGATGCGAGGAAAGCCTGCCGCCCGGCAGCCCCCTTCTGGGTTTACTGGCAATCGGGCAGGGGAATTCCCTTCCCCATTGCACGCGCGCCGGGCACCCGTCAGCTCCTGCTGGCATATTTCATTTGGGTGCCCGTGCGCAAAAAACACCGGACACATCTCTGCATCCGGCGCCCTGCCGTCTCAAAATCTCTTTCTTCTGTTTATGGCCTTACTGTAATGCAAGGGACTGGTTCCTCTCCTGCTGTGGTCCGGAAAGCTCAATGTACCGCTCCATCTGCCTGTCCACAAGCCCTGCCACCAGCTCCGCAAAGGGCTGCAGATCCCCCTCCACCGCATAAGCCTCCAATGCCTTGAAATATTCCAGTCTGTCCTCCTTGGCGATGGAAACGGGCGGGAACCCTTCCGCCATGAGCTGGTAGTTCATGATGAGCCTTGAAGTCCTCCCGTTCCCGTCCGTGAACGGGTGTATCTTCACAAATTCCGCATGGGTCCACACCGCCAGCTCCACCGGGTTCAGTTCCTTCCCCTTCCAGGACAGGTCCGCGTAAAAGTCCTTTACCTGCCGGTACATGAGCGCCGGGGACGGCGGCATATGCTGTGCGCCAGAGATATACACCTGCACGTCCCGGTATACCCCGCCAATCTGGATGTTCTCCATCAGCAGGGCATGGATGTCCTTGACCTTCCCCTCGTCCAGAGGCATCCCCTTCCCGATGCATTCCTTCACATAGCGGAACGCCTTGCGGTGGTTGACTGCCTCATAGATCTCCCGCAGCGCCTTCCCCCCGATGGAGATCCCGTCCTCTAAGAGCACCTTTGTCTCGATAAGCGACAGGGTATTCCCTTCTATAGCTGTGGAATTGTGGGTATATTCTATTTCAAATGCCTGTTCAAAGGTGAACATGGTAAATTCCGGGATGGATTCCCGGCACCGGCTGTATACTTCCTTTTTCCGGCACAGCTCCCGATAGTCCACAAAAAAGCCCTCCTTCTCTTTCAAAACTTCCTCTTACAGTATGACACATGCGCAGAAAAGGAAGCGCCCCGAAGGGGCATTTACTTTTCAAACAGTGGCTCTGGTATAATGCAGCGCAAAGCGCTGACAAGACAGCTTTAGCTGGCTTGGATTCTGCATCAGCAGGATCATTATATCACATTTCCCCGCAATAGTAAGCCGGAATTTCCATTTCCTGTAAAGGAAATTGTTCCCGTGGGGGAATCCGTTCCCTGCCTAGTCCTCCGGCATGATCCACCGCTCCCCGTCAAAGTCCTCGAACCGCTCCGTGGTTACATTCTGCTCATAGTACACCGCAAGGATGCGCTTTAAGCCCCTCCTTACTGCCTCTGACCTTGTTAATTTCTTTTTTACTGCGGCCTGTGCCTGTATCCTCGTAATCTGTATGCCGCCTGATACTTGCGGATCTTCATCTTCTATCTGTGTCTCTGGCTCTTCCCCCTGCATACATGGTTGTCCCGCTTTCATATCCTTCAGGATCCATATAATTTCCACCAGCATCAAAAATATCCTGCCTCCTCTCTCAGGACAAAAGCATACCACCTTTACCGAAAAAAGCTATCCTGAATAGTTCACAAATATCCTGTTTCCCAAATGGTTCCTTTGCTATGTCCTCCCGCTGTTTATCTGCCGTATCCGATTTCTCCAATAAAAAAAGCGCCTGTCTTTTTGACAGAACGCTTTCGGGACTTGCTTACTGCGGCCTTGCAGCATCTGGCAGGATAAAGCTCTGCCCGCCATCTCCGTTTATTTCCGGTTAACATTTCACTGCCTGTTTTTTTCTTGCATTTTCCTTTTTTGCTTATAGTAAAAAGCCCGCAAACACTGATGTTTACGGGCTTTTGTAGCTGCTGCTACCGCTCCCCGAGTAGGGCTCGAACCTACAACAACTCGGTTAACAGCCGAGTGCTCTACCATTGAGCTATCGAGGATCATACTATTGTTTTTCGATTGCTTCCCACAATCCGTTCAAATAGGCGGCTCCCAGAGCACGATCATAAAGCCCATAGCCGGGTCTGCCCGTTTCTCCCCAGATCATTCTGCCATGATCGGGGCGGATATAACCGTCAAAACCATTGTCATACAAGGCTTTCATAATGGCATACATATCTAAGGTTCCGCAGGATGACAGGTGGGCGCGCTCCTCAAAACCGTTCTCCAATACCGCCACATTTCTCATGTGCACAAAATGGATTCTTCCCATGGCTGCATACTTTGCCGCCATTTTAGCTACATCATTGTGGCCGGAACAGCCAAGCGAACCGGTACATAATGTAATACCATTGTTTGTCTCATCCACAATTTTCAGGAATCTATCCAGATTTTCCTCATTAGTAATAATTCTGGGCAGTCCAAAAATACTCCAGCACGGATCATCTTCATGAATTGCCATATTGACATTACACTTTTTTGCTACAGGGATAATTCTTTTCAAGAAATATTCCAAATTCTCCCAAAGTTTTTCTTCTGTCATGGCCTGATATTCCGCCACTACCTGCTTCAACTCTTCCCGGGAATAACTGGCATCCCACCCAGGCAGTGTGAGATCACCTTCACTCTGCATAGGATCCACAGCTTCCACCTGTTCCTGATAGTAAGCAAGTGTGGTAGATCCATCCGGTAGCACATGGGCTGTCTCGGTTCTGGTCCAGTCAAACACAGGCATAAAATTGTAACAAATACATTTCACTCCCGCTTCGGCTGCCCTGCGGATATTTTCACAGTAATTCTCTATAAATCCGTCACGTGAAGCCTTTCCCAATTTAATATCCTCATGAACAGGGATACTCTCCACTACCTCAAACCGCAGTCCGGCCGTTTCAATCTGTCTTTTCAACTCAGCAATGCTCTCCTTGCTCCAAACCTCGCCTGAGGGTACGTCATAGACGGCTGTAACGATGGAGCACATGCCGGGTATCTGCCGGATGTTTTCCAACGTAACCTTATCTTCTTTTCCGTACCATCTAAATGACAGTTTCATACTTGTTTGCCTCCTGCCGGATGAATAAGTTTCCGAACTATTTTCTTTGAATTGCTTTTTCGGAATCATAATTCCTTATGGAAAAGTATTTTATCCATACTACCTTATACTATACATAAAATATTAAAAAAGTAAGCTTCAAAAAATTTTTCGGCAAATATATCCCTGTAATATTCCGCGTCATTTATAGCTGATATAATAAAAACAATTTGGAGTAATTGGCCGGATAATTATCTGATTTCTAAAATCAAAGCCCCAAAAAAAATAATCGAACATATGTCCGATTACCTTTTTGATTATCTTTTGATTACCATGTACAAAAAAACCTTGAATACTCAAGGTTTTTCAGAGCAGATAACGGGAATCGAACCCGCCTCTCCAGCTTGGGAAGCTAGCATTCTACCGATGAACTATATCTGCATTACTACTTAACGAATTATATTATAACACAGTAGAAAAATTTTGGCTAGATGTTTTTTTAAATTTTTGCCGGAAAGAATTTCAACACAATTTCGATAAACGAATTGCTCTGCATTCCATACTTCCGTAACCATAAAACAACTCAAATCCGCTCATATTTATCCCAAAACGGCTGCCTTTCGGCGTTGTATCGGATCCCAAGGTTAAAAATCCTCTTGCAAGTGAACTTGCATCAGATTTTTAACCTTTTGACTTCGATCTCATGACATTGAATAAATTAGTAGTTTGAAAGTTACTTTAAAGCTGAAATTTCGTTAAATATTTATTGTCCATTGATTATGTTCTTAAAGACAGTTCCGGATTTTTATTCCTGTTGGCGAACACATTGAATGAGAATTTAGACGCCATCTACGGTTTTACTGTCAATGTAATTATGCAGATCGTTCTTCATATGTAAGAAGTTCTCTCTCTGGTCGGCAATATCAAAGTGACCTTCTCTCCTTTCATAATCGGCAAACCATTCCTTTAGCACGCAGTCCACATCCATTTTTACCGCATATCCTACTAATGCAACAAAAGAAGGTCGATTCTGATCCGACAACAATTTGGAATCAATATCCTCTATAGCCTCCGAAATGTCATTTGCCATTATTTCGAACAATTCCACATCTTCTTGTTCCACCTTAGTATCAATATATTCTTTGATAATGTCTTCCGATGTAATATCATTATCAGCTCTTCCTTTCATACATACCATTGTGCCGACATAGTCAGTACAAACAATCAACTACCCCGGTGCAAGCACTCAAGTACTGTGAGCGGCTCCTACGTCGCCTCTCACAGCACTTGACTTTCTCGCTCGCTTCGCTCCCTCAAAAGCGGGGTATGGAGTTTCCTCACCGCTGCCTTTACTTGTCAAA
>CAJUTJ010000092.1 GCA_910589655.1 uncultured Acetatifactor sp.
CGCCACTGATGATGGCAATTATGGATTTACTGGCAAAATCACCGGAGAGCAGGGAGTATCTGCGTAAAAAGGATTTATATGATAATCTGGAGCGCATTGAGCCTTTTGTGAAAAATGGCTCATATTTGCTTCGGATTTATCCTGTCTGCGGACCTATGGATGTGCTTGTTTTAGCACCAAAAAAGGAGCAGGGAGCGTTAATAAAGGTTCAGGATGTGGGGACAAATTTCCACTTGATGACCTTGCTGGAAAGGGCACTTTATCAGAAAGAATGGGACCAGCGTTTTGGCTTATCCGCAGATGTGAAATCACCGGAAAGCCTAAAAGTATTTGCCTGTGCATCGGGGGAAGAGACAGCAAGGCAGAATGGTTCGGTTTATGCACATGCCGCCTATTATTCCTGTGATGGTCAGATGCTCTGGGGAGAGATGGGGCCAGATACGATTCCCTGTGTGGAGCAAATGCCTGTGGTATTGATTTGTCCTGAAAAATTTCCACGAAGCTGGGATTTATTCTTCGCTGTAAGCTGCCATCCTTATCTTAAGCCTTTGGCAGAAATCAAACGGGAATTGTCAAGGGAAGAGGTTCGGGAATGGATGGGGAAAATGCAGGGGATTTCGTCATTCTGATTCTTATTTGAAGGATAGATATTATGATTACAATAAATGACGTCAAACAAATAAGCAAAATAATATCTTCGGAAAATGGCATATCGGAAAATGATTTAAGCGAAGATGTATCTGAAATTGTGTACCGTACAGATGTGTTTGAGTGCGATGATGCTTCTATCATTGACCGGCATATAGACATCGAATATTCTTTCGGTGATTATTACGAAGTGCATGAAGACAGCCCTTTATTTCCATTTATTTGTGCATTGTGCAACCTGTCATTAGAGCAAGAGGAGGAAGAAAGGGAAAAGGTTTTATGGAAGAGTACACGTTAAAAACGAATTTTGCGGCATTGGTGGTACCATATGCAAATGAATATCTAATAGATTTTAGGAATATTGTTGAGAAAGCGTTTGCACACAGTGACAGCCGCCCGCGTCTGTTGGGGAACCTGCTGGTTCTGGAGCGCTATTGCAATACGGTGCAGCAGGGGCTGACCGCGGACAAGGCACAGCTTTGTGTATGCCTGCGGTATGCGCAGGGGCTTCTCTGGGATTATCTGGGCGGACGTGCCGCGGCGGCGGATTTTCAGGACTTTGCAAATGATTATTATGCATGGTTGTTAGAACACAATGTAGGCCCCGAAGGCTTTTGCTCAGAGCATTTTGCAGAATACTTTGCGGATTCGTGTCCGGATGCTTATGAATGGTTTGCGGTTGAGTGGAGTTGCGGTCTGTTGATGCAGTTGGTTTCCATAGAGGGCGGACGTGTGGATCACGAAGATTTTGAGGAGTGTGAGAAGCTTGATTTTTATGGGCCGCTGTGTATGCTTGACATGATGGAGGATGTCTGTATCGGGCTTACTGATACACCAGTTGTATCAAACAGGGGAACTGATTTGGAGAAGGCGATGACACAGGTACGCAAAACTTCATTATTTCAGGAAATTGTCATGCATGTTCAGAACGATCTGCAGACAGCTCTTTTGACCGCGCCGACGGAGTATGAAGCGCTGCGGAAGGAATACGGACAATATACGATCATTCCGGAGCAGTATGCCGCGCGGATGCTGGAGTATTAAAAAACTGTTTTAATTACATTCTGGAAGGAGAGAAAGTAAGTTTTGAGGTTGCATAGATAGAAAAGATGGATCATAAACAAAGGGAAATCGTAAAATCAGCGGCTGAACTCTTAATGGTTTATTCTGCCCAGTGCAGATGTTGTAATAACGCATTTGACTATGCAGCGGAAACCGCGGATACAGATATGGTAAGCTGTTTTTGCAGCAGCGTCTATTCATCAAAGAAGAAACAATTAGTAATTGCCCCATTGACAGCAGAAGAATTTTATAATGGACAGGCAGGATATTTTGATAAAAGAATAAATGCCATATGCCCGGGGCATGATTACAGGCTTTTCTGTGCTGGAATTTGCCCTTACTGCGGTAAATCCGGTATACAGAGTTCAAAAAAAGGTCTCGCCATTAAAGAGTATTGCACACATCACCCTAATACACTCATAATATACCATAATGGGACAGCCCGGATTTTAAAAGACGAATTAGAAGCAGCATATATGTAACGAAGCAATCCGTTTCTGGAGGGAATGAATTTTCAAGGAAAGAGGAATGGTAATAAAGTGACAGTGTGGAAGGAGCTGGAATAGGAAATAGATTGGGGACGCAGATTTCAAAGGAGGAGTCAGATGAATTTTGAAGAAATGGAACAGCAGATTTAAGACTATGCAAAGGCGCATCATGTTGTGCTGGATTACACCGCACAGAGTATTGAGGTTCTCGATGAAATTATGGAGACCTTTCACGAGAGGGTCAATCAGTGCAGCGAAGAAGAAGGTGATGAGATCCTGGCAGAATGGGCAGCGTGCTTTGGTGTTTATATCGGGGAAACG
>CAJUTJ010000093.1 GCA_910589655.1 uncultured Acetatifactor sp.
CTATACTGGTTATTGGATGTCGCAATCTTATTATACCAAAGATTAGGTGCTGTTTTAATGTCAATACACCATTTATTGCAGTAATTTTGCTTAAAAAATCAAGCATTAAGCCAACTATGCTGGTGGGAAAGTTGAGTTAATTATAATAATATTTATCAAGAAGCTCCGTTCGGATTTCATTTAATATTTCTGTAATCTGGTCAGAAGCAGAAAAAAATTCATAATCGCCAAGCTCGGTAAAATCATACTTTTTATAATCCTTATCCAGCGTTTTCGTTGTTCCGTCCCACAATCTTATATATCCGAAGTATTCTGAATTTAAAATGTAAACAGACTCACCCGTAAATTGGCATATCGGAGATTTTTCCATAAAAATAAGATACTCATTTTGGGTATTCATTAAGTTAAGTGTATTCATGAATTCTATTTTCCCATCATTTTCGTGTAAGCCAAAATGTTGAAATACATAACCTGCCTCTCCGACGGAAGCAATCTTTTCTCCCCTGATTATTTCTTTTATAACAAATTCCTGCCCGATACTCCCTTCACTCTGGCATATATTTCCCGTAGGAGAAACAACGGCAATGACTGATGACCCGCCAACGCCATACCCCTCATCAGCAGGCCCAAAGCTTTCCGCACTCATTTCTTTCATACCATCTCTGTATTCCCATGCATAATTCAGCGTTACCATATCCGGCCGTATGTCTGAAATATTTGACAAATCCGCTATGCCACAGTCCGGAATATCCCTCCTAAATGCAATGCCTGAAGCAACGGTAATCGTCAGCAATAGAAAAACATAAATCTTAGTAAAAGAAATCCGCTTTTTCGGCATCCTTTTTCCTCCCAATCTGCATACAGGCACCGGACTCCATACCATAAACCTCCGTACATAATTCCGAAATATCCTGACTTATATGGCTGGCCAGCAGAACTACCGCCCCGCGTTTTGCCTCTTCAAAAATAATCTGACGGATCAATACAATTCCATCCTTGTCTATTGCATTTGTCGGTTCATCAAGGAAAAGGAAATCCGGCCTTTCCATAACTGCCTGCGCGATATTCAAACGCTGCTTCATACCCAATGAATACTTCTTTACCGACAACTTATTATCAGGATCCAGCCCTACCCTTTCCATCGTGCTCCTGACATCCTTATAGGATATACAATGATTTAAGGAACTCAGAAAAAGCAAATTTTCTATGCCCGTCAATTCAGGCCACATCGCGGCATTTTCTATAATCACACCTACTTTTACATTTTTCCTTTCTCTGTAAATATCTTTTCCGTCTAATAATACTCTTCCTCTCGTTGGCCGGACTAATCCGCTCAAGGTTCTAAACAGCATTGTCTTTCCGGATCCGTTTTCCCCAATAAAGCCGTAGATATTACCGCCGATTAACTCCAATGAAATTTCATGCAATATCTCTTTTCTGCCAACCCTCTTTGTAATGTTTTCTGCACGTAAGCAATGTCCCACCCTAATGACCTCCCATCAAAAGATGTCTCTATACTTAACATAAAACATCATTCCGGCCATAATAAGTAAAAGATATAATACTTCTATTAAAATCTTCATAATCGCATATACCGGATTATTTATAATCAATATGTTAAAGCATAATGGATTTAAGATAACATTCACGATATTATCAAATAGCAATATGGCAACAAACTCCAAAATCATAACAACTACAAAAACCAAAAAAACCGCGATCGGAACATCAAATGGAATTGATATCCAATTTACTGCCAGACAGACCACCGCCAGCAAAGGCATAATAATTCCCCAAATTACTGCAAATGTCATTATAGCAGAGCCGTCCAATCTCCATTCATTGACATTCCTAAATCCTATCACAAAATGAACGGCGATAAGCAGAAATGAATAAAGCATTGAAAATAAACAAAGTTCCCCTGCTTTTTTAATACACCAAATTTTCCGGTTGTTAACTCTGGTAAACACAAATACGCTTATTGTACCAAAGTAGTCCGAAATGCAGCTCCCATACAGCAATACGAAAAGAAAAATGCCCCCAATACTCTTAACAGACAAAATCACCGTATGCAATTCCCCGGCACTTAACCTTCCAAAGATACGATACCACAGCATATCAGGCAGAGGCTGCGATGTCGGTACTGCCAGAAAGATATCGGACATTGATATTAACAGAACATATGGTACAATCCATAAAATTTTCCCGAATAAAGATATCTTCTGCCGAATCACTGCATACTCCTTAAATCTTCTCTTATCGCATACAAAACGGAAACACCTATCAGTATAATACATATAAGGACAAATGCTGCCATAAATAACGGTGTGCGCCCCTTTGAAATTGTCGGCACTACATAATCCAGTATATTAGTATTCACATAAGTACTTTCATTTGCTATTGCATCCGACAATTTCCATGTATCGTAATTCTGCGATATCTGCGTTAAGAGAAATATCGGAAAAAACAGAGCAAGTTTACTTCTCTTCCACCAAAATGAAAAACTCAAAGCCAGTGCGCCGAGCAAACCGGAAAACAACGAGAAAAAAAGCAAATATAATAAATTATATAAAAAAGGGCTTTCTGTCCAGAGCTTTAAAAAAGGTAATTTTGAATAAGGGGTATTATACAAAATATTTGTTCCAAGCAATCTGCGATAGTAATTTCCCATCTGATATTCGCCCAGCCATGTATTATGATTATGGGGTAAAAATAAATTGCACAAAAAAAGATTTAGCAAACAAGGAATTGCTATTACAGCTCCGGTTCCAATAAAAGCTGCCATCAATTTAGAAAAAAAATAGTTTTTGCGAGACGAACGGGATATATATATTGGCAGAAGCTGATTCCTATAATCATCCACATAAGACGTAGCATATGGAAGAACCACTAAAAACGGATAAATTACCGAAAAGAAATACCAAAGCCTATTATCTTGAGAATAGCACACTGATTGGTTTGCATCTTTTATTAACGAAAGATCCATTCCCCAAAATTGCGTAAGGATGTATATAAAGCTTAAACATGAATAAGTAATCCCTATTATAATGGCTGCTTTATATTCTTTTTTCCTAAACATGATATTCATTTGTATTTTTAATGATGTCCATAACATATATGTCTCCTTAAGCATGAATGATGTAAAATAACATGAGGCTGATGTGGCAGCCGTAGTCTCTATCATTTTTATACCCATCTGCGCGCCTAAAGAGGGGTGTTTACACACCCTCTTGCGCACTCAAATCAATAGTTGAATACGCATTTTATTCAACCTTCACTCCAAATTCATACTTTACTAAACTTCCATACAATCAGCTGAACCACCATGCATAAAAGTCCGGAAGTCTGGCAAATGCACATATAATGAGCAAAAAGCTCTCATACGTGCCATCTGTAGTTGCCTTTGCATATACTTTAGAATAATAAATCGTTGTCACATTGTCTATAAATGCAGGGAGTTTATTTGTATTGTTTTACGTTATCATATTGTTATATTAATGTCAATAACGTAGCTTTTCATATTATTATTTTTTAATATTTTAAAATACATTAAAAGTAACTTATATCATATTTTATATTCCGCATTACATTTTATCGTATATACAAAATAGTCAATACAAAAAATTTTATCTTTCAAAAATTCAAACACCCCAAAGGATGGGATTAACCCTCCGGTTCACCGGCTGTCCCTACTTGTACGGACAGTTGCCTAATTATCTGCGGAAACAAATGAAGCCACTCTCTGCAAGTCTATTACCATGAATAAAAGATACCAGCTTCCTACTATTATAAGGAATTCTGGTATCTGTCTGCTTATAAATATTCAGTATTAAATTATTTTAAAAACACACCGGTGCCACATCCGATGTCAAAGGCTCCATCCGGTAATCCGGGAATTGTTCAATCAAACGCTCCAGACATAAGGTGGTATTATAGACAATGTCGTGAGCCAGCATTACAATCTTCTTCCTGCCAAGGGTGCTTTCCCTTGCATTCTGCAAAAGCTCTTCCGGTGTGGACTGGCTCACCGCGTCTTCCAGACTGGCATTCCAGTCAAAGTAAATGAACCCTTTCTCCGTCATCTTCTCGATGATTTCTTCATATATGGTTTCGTTATGTGCATTGATGCTGCCGCCGGGGAAACGGAACAATTCTACTTCCACGCCCGTGACTTCATATACCGCGTCATAAGCTTCCTGAAAATCCGCCAGATAGGCATCCACGCTCTTATATATCTCATCGTAATCATGCCTGTTGCAGTGGATGCCTATGGTATGGCCCTCCGCCACAATCCTGCGGGCGATATCGGGATGGCTGCGGACATTTTCCCCTACCACGAAAAAAGTTGCCTTGATTCCCTTCTCCTGAAGGATATCCAGCACTGCCGACGTATTATCCTCCGAAGGCCCGTCGTCGAAGGTCAGGTACATGGTCTTAGGATGGAAATAGTAGTCAATATTCTGGGCTATTCCCGCGGCAAGCTTATCCTGATACTCCTCGCTGCTGATGGCAGTGCGCTCCGCTTTATTGGACAGGAAAGCGGTTTCTATCAGACAGGAAGGCATGGAAGTCTCACGGATGACATACAGTTCCTGACTCTGCTGCAATCCCCTGTCAACGGCTTCTGTCCGGCTCACCGCCCCCATCTGGACTAACTGTGCAAGCCGTCTGCTGTCATTACAGCAGGTACAGTACCAGTTTGCCCCTTCCTCCTTCTCCGGACATCCGCTGAACCATGTTTCTATCCCTGCTATGGAGCTTTCCTTCTCCTCGCAGGCATTTTGATGTATGCTGACAAAGAGATCACCCCTTGCCGCTTCCGCAATGTTTACCCTCTCCTCCAATGTCCGGAAAGTGTCGTCATCTTCTCTGGTAAGCACTGTCTCGTAGCCCAGCCCTTGCAGGTTCTCCGCCAGCTTTAAAGCAATCTGCAGGTTCACCGTCTTCTCTGTCACTTCTCCTCTGCTGCAGCCGGTATCTTCACCGCCGTGCCCGGGATCAATGACAATGACCGGAACGGAAGGCTCCTCTTCTATCACTACGATATCGTTTCCCGATACGGCAGGCGGCTCCGCCTGAGGCATACCGGAAGGCGGATTCCCCTCCCCCGATACCACCACGCTTTCCTCGGCGGCAAACAAATACTCTTTTCCCCAATAGATCAGAACCAGCCCTGCGATTGTCGCTGCGGTAAAGAGAATTATAACGAGAAGACTGCGGCGGAGAAATCTGTTTGCAGCTCCGCCTCCACATTTTACGGATCTGTTATGCATCCTGCTGTCGAAGGTTCTCACCCTCACCAGACGCACCTCTTTGCTATTCACGTTTTTTCTGCCCATCTTTCCGTACATTTTATCATCCTCTTTTCCGAATTCCAATCTTC
The DNA here is from genome assembly GCA_910589655.1 of uncultured Acetatifactor sp. GTDB lineage: Bacteria > Bacillota > Clostridia > Lachnospirales > Lachnospiraceae > Acetatifactor. The sequence continues at coordinate 5,384 of CAJUTJ010000093.1, forward strand.
TGTCCATACCGGAGCGTGTTTGAAGAATACCTATGGAAGAGCACCTGTTAAACCAAATCCCCCGGCAAGCTGCAAGGTCATGGCACTTGCGGCATTCGCCACGCCATGGCGCTTGGCTCAATGCCCGCAGGAATAAAAACAGGCTTCCCCGCAGCTATTATATACAGCATACAGGGAAGCCCCGTCATATTTTCATATTTTTGGCATATTAATTTCATCTTTTTTCCATAATACTTGCATCATCTCGAGATTTTCAAGTACAGCTCGTTAATTCCCTCATAAAACCCGATGGTTACAATAGTATTCCCTTCCTCCATTCCGGCAAAACTGTATTTCTTAAAATAGGGCGTGGTCTCGGACAGTGGATTTGTACTCTCGTACTCCTGAGGCTCTCCCAGTCCCACATATTCACTCCAGACGCGGATAATTTCATCCGGATCTATATCCTTCCATTCCAGCTCCGTTCTCACATAAAATTCATAAAGCTTACCCGTATCCGCGTCCACATATGCGTCCAGCAGACGGTTTTCTTTATTGGTGTTCAGCTTTCCGGAGACAAAGCTGATTTTCCAGACCAGCACATTGTTTCTTGGCTCCGGCACATCAATAGCCGAATACAGAACCTCGCTGTAGGAGCCCGGAGACAGCTCTTTTATCTCCTGCGGCAGGATTCCCAGATTCTTCAGTTCCGAGACTGCCTGATTGCAAAGCCGAATCCCCCCCGTCTCCCCTGTTTCCGAACCGGAGGAATCTTTATGGTTTACCACAAAAGCATAAGTTCCCGTCAATTCCTGATAATCCAGATTTACCGTATCCACGTTTGTCATAGCATTCTGGTCGCTCTCCGGCTGAATCTGGTTGTTCAGACATTTGGATACAATATATACTCTCTCGTTATTGCTCAAAGAATAGCGATATCCTTCCGTGCCCGTCTCCGTCTCTCTGACATGGATTTGATTCAATATATTTCTGTCACGATATTGGGCAATTGCTTCCGGCCCCCACACTGCCACCGCCGCAATAACAGCCGCAAGAGGAATCAGCAGCATACTGATTTTTTCTATTTTCACACTAACTCCTATCTGCCCGCTTTGGCGGGCACTTAAATCAGGATTGTGAAATATCCTTCTTCACACTAACCTCCATGTCGCAGCTTTTCTGCGACTCACAATCCCATGGAGCCAAAGCTCCGATGAGAAATGCCGTATTTCAGGCATTTCTCGGTGTGAGACTTAGAGTTTCTCTGAGACATATGAATATACACATCTCAAGGCGTTATTAATCCGGAGTTCCCCATGGCAGGCAGAAGCTGATACTGGTGCCCTCTCCTACCTTACTCTCTATCTGCAGCGCACTGTTGTGGAGTCTCAATATCTCCACGCACAGCGCCAGTCCCAGCCCCGCTCCGTTTTTACTGCGGGATCTGGACTTATCCACCATATAAAATGCCTCCGTTACCTTTTTCAGTTCTTCTTCGGGAATTCCTACCCCGTAATCCCTGACCTGAAACAGGTAGCCTTCTTCCCGGCAGGCTCCGTCCACCTCTATGGTGCCTCCTTCCGGAGACGCCTTACAGGCATTATCCACTAAATTCAATAAAACGGATTTGATTAAGTTTATCTCTCCATGAATCGTTGCCGGTTCAAACATAATGTCTATCTTCTGCTCCGTGTGTTCCCCGAACATATCCTGCAGATACTGAAACAAACTCTCCGCCGCCATAGGCTGCGTCTCAATCCGCTCCCTCTTGGTGACAATAATATCCAGCAGACGGAATGACATATTTTCCAAGCGCTTTCCTTCCGTGTAAATGTAATTAGAGGACAGGAAATGCTTTTCCTCGTCAAGCTTTCTGGAACGAAGCACATCCGCATATCCGATAATGGCCGTAAGAGGCGTCTTTAACTCATGGGCAAAAGCCGCAATAAAGTCTTCTCGCGCGCGAATCTCATCCTGAAGCTCGGCAATCGTATCCTCCAAAACGTTGGCCATACTGTTAAAATCGGCGGTTAGAAGTCCCAGCTCGTCATTGCTGACAATCTGGGCGCGGTAGTTGTAATCTCCCCCCGCCATTTTTCTGGTGGCTCCGGCCAAAATACGGATGGGTTTGGTAAGCCAAAAGCAGATAAAATACAGAACAATAGCACAGACTGCCAGCATCGCTACGGTAACTTTCCGGTATACGGAAAAGCCCATGGCTCTCTCCGCGAAGACCTCCGTCACATCTTCCATGGTTTCCAAATACAATTTTCTGTCCAATACAGTTACCATGATACCCGTCTGTATGTAATAATGTTCTCCCTGACGGATTACCTGATACACTCTGGTGTTCTCCTCTACCTGCTGAGTCAGCCGGGCATCCTCCGGAAATCCGTCACTGGCATAGAGCACCTCCTTCTCTTCGTTGGAGAGGCGCAGCAGACGGCCGGTTCCTTGTCCGCCGCTCTCCAGCTTAGAGCCGATCTGCTCCACTGCAATATCCTGCAATACATTGTACTTTGTAGGAATATTCAGCGCCGCCGTCTCAAAAGCGAACTGCAGGATATTGCTGTCGCTCATAGCCTGCTCAATCTCACGGTTCAGAGCCGTCTCAAACACATAATTCACAAAAAAGTATCCGCTGAAGCCAAAAGCGACTGCCATAATCATAATAGTCCACAGCAGAATCTTGTATAATAATTTCATTTGCAACCCCTTATGCGCTCTACGGAAAGCGCCTGAAAAAGGCTTCCCGTAAACTGACGCAGTCAGATTTCCAGCCTGTACCCCACCTTATAGACTGCCACCAAATTATCTTCCCAGCCCATTTTCCTGCGGAGCCTCTGAACATGAAGATCTAAAGTACGGCTGTCCGCCAGATACTCGTCCCCCCATACCTTTTCATACAGACTCTCCCGGAACAAAGCGATATTTTTGTTCCGCATAAACAGAACCAGAAGTCCGTACTCTTTGTTGGTCAGCACTACCGGCTTTCCTGCCTTTGTAACTTTTCTGGCATCCTCGTCCACCACCACATCCCCTGCGGTGAGAACCGTGTCCGTCTTGTTATAGCGGCGCAGCACCACTTCCACGCGGGCTACCAGCTCCACCACGTCAAAGGGCTTCACCAGATAATCCTCCGCTCCCAGCTTCAATCCCTTCACCCTGTCCTTGACCTCATGTTTTGCGGTAATAAAAATCACCGGAATCTTCAAAGGCCTTATGTATTCCATAATATCGTAGCCATTGGCGCCGGGAAGCATGATATCCAGCAAAACCAAATCAAAAGGCTCGGATTCAATCAGGTCGATGGCCTGAATACCATCCTGAACAGCCTTGCAGTCATAGCCTGCCGCCGACAAGTTAATATCTATCAAATCGCAAATCGGTTTCTCGTCATCCACAATCAGTATCTTAATCATTCCTCTACTGTCCACCCCCAATATTCCCGTATCAGCTGTGTCAAGCCCTCCACAGTATCCTCTTCCGTACATTGATAAGTCTGTTCAAATTCCGTGTCCACCTCAAATCCGTCCGTCCTCTGATAATAGATGGAACACCTTGTATCAATCAATAACTCGCCGTCTTCTCCCGAATAACTGTACCGTGCCAGCACCAGTATATCCTTCATACCGTCCCCGTCCAAATCGCGGCAGGCCATCCCCTTCAAAGCATACAGATTATCGTAATCTCCCATGGGCTGGAAGCTCCAGACAATCTGCCCTTGGCCGTTGACAAGGTATATCATAAATACGTCATACTCTGCCATCCGTATGCTTCCCGGAACCACTTGAAGACGGCCTTGCTTTTCGAAGGTTCTATAGTAGTTCTGTTCCTGAACCACTTGGAATCCCTGCTTCAAAAGCTCATCCAACGTGGTTGCAGTATAGAGCACCTCCGTGGAATTTCCGTTCCGCACATAATCCACAATAAACTCAATGCTTTTATTCATACTGAAACGGTTTATTTTGTCGGATATCCGCCAGTCCCGGTAAAAACCGCCCTCTCTTTGAAACAGCACGTCTCCCACTTTGTAACTCTTACCCGAATATTCCCCCACATCATTGACACAATTCGTAATCAGAATAATATCCGTCAGACCGTCCCTGTTCACATCCTGAAAGGAAACCGCTGCCAGATCTCTGGTGGGCTGCTTCATTTCTCCCAGATAGCAATTGTTCGTTTCCAGCTGGTTTGTCTTATATAAGACATTCCCGCCCTCATCCGTAATCAGCAGTGCCATCCGGCGGTATGTTGTGTCCATAATCGGCAGGAACATCACCTCGCTCTGGCTAAAGCTCTCCAATATTACGGGAAAGCTCTGATCCTCTATGGCGTAAAATCCCTGTTCCGCTATGTCCTCAGCCTTTTCAATTGCGGAAAAACGCTCTTCATAATCCTCATATTGACTAATAATCTGCCCCAGACTGTCCTGCGCCGATGCCTTCGCGGAAAACAGACTGATACTGCAGGCACAAACCGTCAAGGCCAGAAAAATCCTTTTCCCCTTCACACCCACCCTCTCCTTTCCCAAAGTGACGCAGACAACGCTTCCTGCACGGACAAAATATCCTACTGTGCAAAAAATACCGGCTCCACATCATCTGCAAAGCCAGTATAACCCATTAATGCATCATTTTTGCTACATGTGCTTCAATATAACGGCACAATTCTTCGGCAGCTCTATTGTCATTTTTCCCGCCTTTACCTCATACTCTTGGCCGTTCAAATGATATCCGCTGTCGTCCGTCTGCAGCAGCACCTTCATTTTACAGTTCTTGGGAATATTCAATTCCCACACAAATACCCTTTTCGTAATAGGATGATCGTTATTATTGATGAGTATCAGACATTGTCCCTTATTATGGAAACGCCCATAGGAAATATAATTGTAGTCACTGTCCACATATTTCAGGGAACCTGTCCGCAGTTCGTCATTTTCCTTCCGCAGCCGGATAATATCCTTATGAAAGGCAATCATTTCCAGATCCTCATGCCCCCATGGATAAGTACGTCTGCTGTCGGGATCCGTAAATCCGCAGACACCCGCCTCGTCACCGTAATAGATGGTGGGGGCGCCGATCCATGTCATCTGCATTACCACGGCTTCCCGGAAAACCGCTTTGTTTACGCCCTCATTTGCCGCCTCAGGACCCATAGTGCCGATTCTGCCCACTTTATGGCTTGTTCTGGTCAAAAAGCGGGAATGATCATGGTTGGACAATTCGTTCATGGCCACCTGCCAGCTGGGCATGGAAAAGCTTGTGGTGTGGTGCTGCATAGCGCCCCAGAAGGACTCGGAATTCCCCAATAGGTCTTCACGGAAATCGTCGCTGTGCTTCTCCATTCCGGTCAAAAACCATGTCACAGGCTCCATAAAAGCATCATAGTTCATAACGGTATCCCATTCGTTTCCCTGAAGCCAGTCCCGAGTGTTCCCGTAATGCTCCGCCAGAATAATGGCGTCCGGATTGGCATCCTTCACCACACGGCGGAACTCCTGCCAGAAACGGTGGTTGAAATCCTGACTGTGCCCTAAATCCGCCGCAACGTCCAATCTCCACCCGTCCACGTTATAGGGCGGTGATACCCATTTTGCCGCAATCTGCAGCACATAATCCATCAGCTTTTCGGATCCCTCATAATTCAGCTTAGGCAATGTATCATGCCCCCACCAGCCGTCATAGCTGTTGTTGCATGGCCAGCTGTTCTGGTCATGGAACTGAAAATAATCCCTGTAAGGGCTGTCCGCACTGATGAATGCGCCCTTTTCATAGCCTTCCGCATTCTCATAGATTCGTTCTTTGTCCATCCATTTATTGAAAGAACCGCAATGATTAAAGACGCCGTCCAGTATTACTCTCATGCCCCTCCTGTGAGCTTCCTCCACTACTTTGATGAACAACTCATTGCTGGCCTCAAGGTTTGCAAGATTCGTCACACGGTTAATATAGCGGGTAGCGTCGCAGTTCCTCTGTCCCTGTTCCGACAGCAGCTCGCCCTTATCGTCCACAATCTTTCCGAAATGGGGATCAATATAGTCATAATCTTGAATATCATATTTGTGGTTGGAGGGAGAGACAAACAGGGGATTAAAGTAGATAACCTCCACACCCAGATCCTGAAGGTAGTCCATTTTATCCAAAACTCCCTGAAGATCACCGCCGTAAAACTCTCTGACATCCATCTGTGCCGGATAGCGATTCCAATCCTCTACGCGGTTTACGGGTCTGTTGATATATAAGTATTCGTTGGTGAGCACGTCATTCGTGGTATCTCCGTTACAGAATCGGTCCACATAGATCTGGTACATAACGGCTCCCTTCGCCCATTGGGGCGTCTTAAAATCGGGAATAATTACAAAATCATAGTACTCATTGATTTCCTGAACCAGCCCCCGGGTATCATAATAACACCGCAGGCGTCCGGTCTGAATCTCAAAATAGTAAGAAGCTTTTTCGTTCTCCAGCTGGAGTTCAAAAGAATAATAGTCGAAGTTTCCCTCCGTCTCCGTTTTATACATCAGGTTCCGCTCACCTTTGTACACCAAAAGCACCCGATCCACATTATTCTTGGCAGTTCGGAACTTTATAGTGACCTTGTCATACGCCGCCGGCTCGGCAGGGCTGATAAAGTGCTCCGTAGTATCCGTATAGAGCGCCCGTTTATTGAACACAGGACGCATGGTAGAAATATAGCGCCGATTATTTTCTATCAATCTAACCTTTTCCAAATCCAACTTCATATCCGCTTAATATCTCCTATACTTGGCATAAACTGAGTGTATTACTATTGTACTGAAAACATCGTCCTAATTCAACACTTTTTTTCAAGGTAAAAAGGACAGCCATGGGGTGACTGTCCTTTTAGAGAAGGTATTTCTTACTTATGGGGTATAGCAAAAACTATATAATGTATTGGGGGGTTACAAATAGTATAATATCATCTATATCTTCTTTTGGCTATTCTCACATTACATAAATTTCACAAAATTATCAATCATTTTTTGTACATATTCAACAACGACTTATTGTGAAAATTAACAAGAAAACAACGCTTCAAACTCTTCTCTGCCTATTTTTTCCTTTTCCAAGAGCAAGTTTGCGCAGTTGTGCAATACTTTCTCATGCTCCAAAATAATTTCTTTTGACTTGGCATAACAGTTGTCGATGATTGCTTTTACCTCTCTGTCAATTTCGCCGGATACGGCTTCACTGTGGGATTTTGCATGTGCCAGATCCCGCCCGATAAATACCTCATCATCATCGTCATCATAACAGATCACCCCGATGTTATCTGACATGCCGAATCTTGTAACCATTTTACGTGCTACCTTTGTAGCCTTCTTAATATCGCTGGATGCACCGGTGGTAATGTCCTTAAAAATAATCTCCTCGGCAATCCGCCCGCCTAAGGACACCATAATCTCCTGAAGCATCTGGCCTTTTGTCCGGAACATTTCGTCCCTCTCGGGCAAGGGCATTGTATAGCCTGCCGCACCGATTCCGGTGGGAATGATGGATACGGTATATACAGGCCCGACATCCGGCAGCACATGGAACAGAATCGCATGACCCGCCTCATGGTATGCCGTAATCCGCTTCTCCTTATCGGAAATAATCCGGCTTTTCTTCTCCGCGCCGATCCCTACCTTCACAAATGCCTTGCGGATATCTTCTTGGGTCAGGTAGCCCTTTCTGCTCTTTGCCGCGTTGATGGCCGCCTCGTTCAGCAGATTCTCCAAATCCGCTCCGGTGAAGCCCGCCGTGGTCTGTGCCACCTGTTTTAAATCCACGTCCTCCGCAAGAGGTTTGTTTTTGGCATGAACCTTTAAAATATCTTCTCTTCCGCCCACATCGGGAGTTCCCACCGCCACTTTTCTGTCAAAACGTCCGGGACGAAGAATAGCCGGATCCAAAATGTCCACGCGGTTGGTGGCCGCCATAACAATAATTCCCTCATTGATGCCGAATCCGTCCATCTCTACCAGCAGCTGATTCAGAGTCTGCTCTCTCTCATCGTGGCCGCCGCCCATACCGGTGCCTCTTCTTCTGGCCACCGCATCAATCTCGTCAATAAACACGATACAGGGAGAGTTCTTCTTGGCATCTTCAAACAAATCGCGGACACGGGAAGCGCCCACACCCACGAACATTTCCACAAAATCCGAACCGGAAATGCTGAAAAAAGGAACGCCTGCTTCACCCGCCACCGCTTTTGCCAGCAGCGTCTTACCGGTACCGGGAGGACCCTCCAAAAGCACGCCCTTGGGAATTCTTGCGCCCACTTTTGTGTATTTTCCGGGTTCCTTCAGAAAATCCACGATTTCCTCCAGCTCCTCCTTTTCCTCCTTCAGACCGGCAACCTGTGCAAAGGTTATGGTCTTGTCACCCAGCGACAGCTTCGCACGGCTCTTGCCGAAATTCATCATCTTGCTGTTGCCGCCGCCTGCATTCTGGGCATTTATCATCATAAACAGAAACACACCCACTGCCAGCACAATGACCATGGGCACCAATGTGGTAAGCAGCCAGCTCTCTCTGGGCACGTCCTTTACCAACGGATCAAATCCATAGTTCCTTACCAGTTCTTCCGCCTCTTGGATGTCCGTCACATAAAGACGCTTTAACGTACCGTCGTTCAACATAACCTTCAGATAGCCGGTGGGGGTCTCGCTGTTGGGATTTACCTCCACCTCCATGACCCGTCCGCTATCCATATCGGTAATAAATTCCTGCCTTGAATAGTTCTGCTCACTGCTCTTTAAGGTGCTGAGCACGGCTACCACCATAAGCAGCAACAATATAAATACAAAATATGAATGAAATCCTCTTCCGCTCTGCTTCACTTACAAGCCTCCTGTTTCTATTTCCGTTCCGGAACCTTTCTTGCATTCCATTGCTTTCCGGAACCTTTTATTCCATTCCCTTTTTCCGGCGGAGCCCCTGTCTGAGGCGCTTTCGGTTCCGTCTTTGGCAGAAATGCACTTTCCAACCGTTTATTTGTACCAGCCGGAGGGCTGTCAGTCAAATTCCACAATTCCGATATAGGGCAGATTGCGGTATCTCTGATTGTAATCAAGACCATATCCCACCACGAACTGATCGGGAATCTCAAATCCCGTATAATCTACATCCACAGGAATGACACGTCTGTCAGGTTTGTCCAAAAGCGTGCAGAGACGCAGAGACGCAGGCCCTCTGTCGCGAAGCATCTCCAGCAGATAGCTCAATGTTCTGCCGCTGTCCACGATATCTTCCACCACAATGACGTCTTTATCCTTCAGGGATTCGTCCAAATCCTTTATTATCCTTACCACACCGCTGGACTTGGTATCACTGCCATAGCTGGACACGGACATAAAGTCCAAAGATACCGGCACGGTAATTCTCTTTGCAAGTTCACACATAAAAAAACTGCCGCCCTTCAAGACGCAGACCAGATGTACCCGTTTACCGGCATAATCCTTACTGATTTCTTCACCGATGGCCTTAATCCGGGCATCTACCTTTTCCTCCGACAAAAGTACTCTCACATGTTCACTCATTTTCATCCTCCGTTTTGCCGCCGGAGCGGCTCTTTCTTAATTGTACCTGTAAAATATGCTTAGTATTCCCGTCTATCTTATAATATTCACTGATTCTTCCCCCGATAATCCACAGTACATGGCATCCGTCCGTAAGCAGAGGGATTTTGTCTCTTTCCTCTCTGGGGATTTTCTCCGTTATCATATACTTTTTTAAAGATTTATGGATGAGCTGCCCGTTTCCGTCGGCGATACTCAGAAAATCTCCCGTTTCCCTGTACCGTATACATATCGGTTTTTCTATTTTATCATAATCAAACCATTTCGTATACTCATTTCTGGGAACTTCTTCATATTGATCTCCGGAAAGAACCTTTAGCTCCAGCATCCCTTCTTCTCCCAAGTCGGCATGAAGAACTTCCTCCTCCATAATCCGTCTCTTATCCGCATATATTCCGAGAGGTTTCCGCACATATTCCCTATTCTTTCCCAAAAATACCGTTCCATAACTGCGGGCGGCATATATTCCCATAGGAAGATCCACCTTGCGGTTTCCCCTTTCCTCAAACAGGGACATTACTTCCCTGATATGGACGGCCGAAATATCTTTTCCCGTAGGGGACAACTCCTCTGCCAGCAGGTGAATCAGCCTTTTTTGAAGAGCCGGATGGAATTCGCGAAAGCGTTCCACGGAAATCTCATATTTATACTCCATGTCCGCTTTGGCGGGCTCATAATCAATAGTTGAAAGCGCTTTTCTTTCAACCTTCTCCTCCGTCTCTTTCACACAGCGCTCTCTTGCCGCCCACGTCTGCTGCCCCATGTACTCCTCCGTCTCCGTGAGAAGCTCCGCAGTATTCGTCATACGCCCTACACATCCCGGCACAAGCTCCCTCTCCACATAGGGCAGGATATGATGCCTGATACGGTTACGGGCATATTCATCGGTATCGTTTGTACTGTCCTTGCACCAGTTAATCTGTCTTTCTGTCAGATACTCCTCGATTTCCGTCCGTTCCAGACACAGGAGGGGACGTATGATTTCCTGCCGCAGGGGACGTATGCCGCACAGTCCTTTTAATCCGCTTCCCCGGAATAAATGGAACAGCATAGTCTCCGCTCTGTCATTACAGTTATGCGCCACGGCAATCTTATTTGCCCCTGTCTCCTTAGCGATTCTGCGGAATGCTTCATAGCGGATCCTTCTGCCAGCGTCCTCCTCCGAACATTTCTCCCGCTCCGCAAACTCTCTCACATCCGTCTTGATCAAGTAAAAGGGGATTTCATATTTCCCGCACAATGCCTCCACATATCCGGCATCCCGTGCCGCATCGGGACGGATTCCGTGGTTGACGTGGACTGCCGACAAGGTCAAAGGAGTCCTTTTTGCATATTCCCATAACACAATTAAGAGGCAAACAGAGTCTGCCCCTCCGGATACCCCCAGCACAATATGATCGTGAGGGCAGATCATATGATATTGTTCTAAATAGGAAAAAATCTTTTCCTCCGTTTTACGCCGCATACTCATATGACAAATTTAACTCATGAATATAAGAAAAGTCAAGAAAAGGTTGCATTTTCCCAAATTCCGATTACCCCCACGGTCATATCATCCGTTATATGCCCGCCTCCGGCGTAAATTGCCATGCGCAGGATCTTTTCGGCAATTTCTCCCGGATTCTGCTCCCGGATACCCGAAATTGCCTCTTCCAGCGTATTTTCGTAATCATGAACCCCCAGCGCGTCGATGACGCCGTCGGAAACCATGATGAGATAGTCTCCGTCCTGAAGCTGCCTCTCCAAGGGCAGTATATCCACCTGTTGAAAAATACCCAGAGGCAAGGTTCCGGCTTTCAGCTGCTCCACCTTATCCTCCTGCTTTAAAAAGGTTACCGCCCCGCCGGCCTTGTATAACCGGCAGCTGCCTTGATAGAGGTCTATGTCACAGATATCCAATGTAGGGTGGTTGCGGTCCTCCCCGGTGACAAACAATGCCGTGTTGACCATATTTATGGCGCCTTCCATGGTGTAGCCTGCCTCTATCATTTTTTCCATCAGATCCAGTACCCGCTCACTGTCCTTCCCCGCCGTCTCCCCGGAGCCTGTGCCGTCGGACAGCATCACCGTGACCCTTCCTTTTTCCGCCTCGAATACGGCAAAGTTATCCCCGGATATAGTCTCGTTCTCCTTTGTGGCACGGGAAAAACCGGTGAGCACCAAGTAACCTGCCTCTTCCTCCAAGATAAAACTGTGAGGTGTTTTTTCCACGCGGAAGGGACTGGACACGGACAACTGGAGCCGACGGTCCAGCAATACGGAAATCATATCCGCCACCTCCTCCGCAGAAATGCCCCCTTTTTTCTCCGTGCTCAAAGTCAGCGCTACGGCACGCCTTCCCGTGGGCCGGGGGAGATAGCTAAGACTCTCCGCGATAATCTGCTCCTCTTTTAAAGCCGATGTAATCATACGCTTCTTTCGCTCCTCCATGGGATAAAAGCACACTACCTCACCGGCCACCTCCGTCATAATTTGAGCCATCTCCGTCAAGTGCTCCCTGATAATCTGCCGATTTTCCCACAGGCGTCTCTCCGACAGCTGCGTCTGCCTGTCCCCTTCCATAGGCTGAAAATCTCCGTCGTAGCTTTTGGACAGCTCCTTGAAGGTATCCGCATAATTCAGCAGCCTTCTTCTGCACAAATCGGAAACCTGCGCCGTCCGAAGTTCTTCCTCACGAAGCTGTCTGCCCGCTGCCTTTTTCCCCCTGTAATACCCCATCAGCTCCTGTCCTGCTATCATGTCCCAATACTCCTCCATTCCCATGTGATTTCAGCATTTTCCCAAATGCCGGAGCAGCCGGCGGGACAATCTGTCCCTGAACGGCTAAAGCAGTATACATTATAGAAAGGGGCAGCCGGATTTTTTGTCAAAACAACGGAGCCTTCTCCTTAAAGTTTTGCGACAAAAAAAGCAGGACAATCAATCATCCTGCTTAAAAAGAATCTCACCTTCATAAACCAAACCAAGCTTTTCTCTGGCTATATTTTCAATAAAACCCTTCGTCTGAACTTCCTTTGCAAATTCTTCGATTTCCAGCTCTCTGCGCTTTTCTTCTTCTATCAGTGCATTCAGCTGCTCCTGCTCCTGAAGCTTTGCTTCCACCTTCTGCTTTAATTCCACACTTCTGACGGCCACAACCGTCATTACCATCATCACTACCAACGTCACAAGAAACATACTAAATCGGTTTTGATGCCTTTTTCGGTATGCCACCCTTCTCTTAGCCATGACTCGCCTCCCTATTCCAGTTCTGTCCCTGCTCTGCGATACCCTTGTCTAGGGAAGAAATGTTCCGACGCTGACGCGTCTGAAATTTCTTCCGGGTATCTTCGTTACGGGACTGATACGCTTCCAGTTCCGTCCCTGCTCTGCGATACTGTTTTATTCCGATTCCGTTTCGGCATTGTTGTGTCTGAAACTTTATCTTGATTGTACTTGAACTTCAGCTGGTCTATCATGTCTATTAGGACAGCATAATTACATTTTAAGCACTTTTAGAAAGAACGTCAACTTCTTTTTTATGAATCTTTTCCCTCTGCGCAGGAATCTGACAAGGCGGTTTCCTGCCGCTCCCGCTGCTGCGCCCGTTTTGGCGCCTGCTATCCGAAAAGGTTTGCACAAAAAATTAATAATCTTAAGAAATATCCCCAGAACCTTTCCTAATCCCAGCGAGACATATTTCACAAACCACGGGCTGACTATTTTTTTATATAAGAACATACCCGTCAGAGCTCCGATGACGGCAAACCATCTTAAGTTGCCGTCACTTTCATGGTACATCATAAGGAAAACCTTTTCCGCGCAATAGATCCAAAAGATCAGGTCCTCCAGAGACACCATAAATCCGTTATGGGGAATTGTTCTACGCAGTATACGCAATATATCATACACAAAAGTAATAAAAATGCCCATCAACAGGGCATGTAGCAAAAACTCGTTTTCAGATGACATAGCCTACCTCTATCGGAACAGCTTGGCGAGCAAAGACTCATTCTTATGCCCTGCACTCCCGGCATCGGAATAAGTAAAGCTGTCGATTCTCCCGTCGATATCCACCTCTCCTTTTTCCAATGTCAAACGACTGACATGCAGATCATCACCCTTAATCATAAGCATCCCTTGCTCGGTCTCCAGAAGGATCTCATGTATATCAAAGGACAGCACATCGCTGACGCCGCCTATGATACAGTTCCTTCGATTCGTCATTGTCACTTTGTGCATACGTGTACTGCTGTTTAAATCCTCCATAAGCCCCTCCTGCCCTGTCTATATACTATTACAAATAAAGTATATGAGAGCCAAGGAGAAAAAAGCACCTGATTTCTTCTATAAATAACGGAAAAGTTCCTTTGCCTCTTCTTTTTTCACCGTTTCCTGAACGTCAAGAACCTCCACCTTCACTTCCTTATTTCCGAAAGAGATGGTAATGATATCGCCTGCTTTTACATTAGCGGAAGCCTTTGCCGGCTTATCGTTAATCAACACTCTGCCGCCGTCACATGCCTCATTGGCCACGGTACGCCTCTTAATCAATCTGGATACCTTTAAATACTTGTCTAATCTCATACTAACCTCCATGTCGCCGCTGCGCTGCGACTCAAATCCGAACGAAAAACGCTTGTTTTTGCGTTTTCCGGCGTGAAACTCAGTACTTCTCCGCGAAGCACCCTTTGCTGCGAGTGGTTAGAAGTTCTTCTCACACTTCCGGTCATGCCGACACAGTCGGCACAAACAATCAATGAATCGGTGCAAGGCCGTATATTTAAAAAACGGAGAACCTTAAAAAGGTTCTCCGCAATGAATTTTATCCTTATGCATTCAGCATATCCTTCAAGGCCTTGCCTGCCTTGAACTTAGGAGCCTTGGAAGCTTCAATCATCATTGTCTCGCGTGTACGGGGATTTCTACCCTCTCTGGCTGCTCTCTCAGATACCTCGAAAGTACCAAAACCAACAAGCTGAACCTTATCACCATTCTTCAAAGCGTCTGCAACAACGTCTGTAAATGCCTTCAAAACCTTCTCTGCATCCTTTTTAGACACTTCTGCTTTCTCAGCCATAGCTGCTACTAAATCTGTTTTGTTCATATGAACTCCTCCTGTAATGAGCTTTCTTTTTGTATCAACGATATGCCCCTCTCGAAGCACTAAATATATATATATCCGTTTTTCCCGCTTTTGTCAAGTTTTTTCCGCTCTTTTAGGGGCTTTTTCATATTTTTCAATGGTCTCTTCGATTTTATCCGTGAGTATTTGTTCTTGAGAAAGCTTACAAATACGCGAAATATTGGAAACCTCCAAAAGCAGGTCTCCCACCATATCGGACAGCTCTTTATCGTAGTCTGCAGGCTCTCTTTCACTGATCTTAAGGGACAGCTCTTTCATCCTATCTGCGGAAGCCGCAAAACTTTTCTGAGACTCATAAAGCTTGTCCGCCTTTTTTAATACCTTACACGCTCTTGTCAGTGCGGGCAGCTCCATAGGAATTTCCCTCAAGGGTGTTTCCTCCTGTTTCTTCCCTTCCTTTTCCTGCTTCTTAATCTCCTCCCAATTCCGAAGCACCTCTCCGGAGGTTTCGGCAGACACGCTGCCGAAAACATGGGGATGACGCCGCACCATCTTTTCCGCCACTTCGGAGACCACATCCTCCATAGTAAACAGACCTTCCTCCTCCGCGATACGAGAATGCATCACCACTTGAAGCAATACATCACCCAGCTCTTCCCGCAGATTCTCAAAGCTGCCCGTCCTGTCATAGATACGGACCGCCGCCGTCACCTCCGCCGCCTCCTCCATCATACAGGGACGGAGACTCATGTGAGTCTGCTCCCGATCCCATGGACAGCCGTTCTCACTCCGCAGCGTTTTAATGATTTCCAAAAATTCTTCATACGTATATCTTTTCTTTTCCATAGTATTTGTTCCCTTCCATTGACCGGCAACGGAAGCCAACCGGCAGGCACTGCCACCCATTAAAGCTTCTCCCAATGCCATCGGATCCTTGCAGAAACGATGCTCTCCGCCTCTTGCCGCCCCTCTCAGTATATGCTCCGGATATCCGTTACTGACCGGAGGAGTTGGCGGAGGACGAATTGGAGGACGACGAGTTGGCCGAGGAGGAATTGGAGGATGCGGAGGGATATATTGTCTCCCCCTCCGACGCTACCAAGTCCGCAAAGGAAAGCGTCAGATCCTTTGACTCATCATCAATTTGCACGGTATAGCTCCTTGTCACAAAACCGGTTCTCCGCAAGGTAATGGTGTGGGATCCTGCCGTCTTTCTAAAGCTGCAAGGCGAAATCCCGATATAATTACCGTCCAAGTAAACTTCCGCATGTTCCGGCGCATCCACGTAAACCTTATAATAGTTCGTAGTGATCTGAGAGGAAGAATTTGTGGAAGAACTACTGTTCTTCGTGTCATCATTCACGGGATCCAGTACTATATCAACTCCTCCTGACTCCTGAGCCACACTGACATACCGTGTGACGGAATGATAATTTTCCGCTCTGACAATCAATTGATGCATTCCGTATTCCAAGGAAACCGGCGCCGACGCATCCGTCTTCGTCCCGTCGATGTATAACTCTGCGTTTGAAGGACTCAGCGAAAACAGTACCATACCGTACTGAGGCTCGGGAATCTCCAGATCCCCGATGTCCAGACAAGTCTCTTCATTGCGGTTGATCACAACGGTCTTGATTCCACCGCCGCCTTTGTTGGTGATATTCACCTGATAGCTTCCTTCCGGCACTGTCAAAAGCATATCCTCGGTAATTTTCTGAATCTGGGACTGCCCGATTTCGATCCATCCTCCCACAAAGTTTTCATCGTTTACCAGCCGCAGATAACCATGCCCCTTATCCACACGGACGCTTAATACCTCACTGTCGATTCCCTGAAAACTCAGCACATCCGAGGGGTTCAAATCCATCATTTCAATGCTCCGGTTATCCGACAAATACTGTGTGTTATCCGTCAGCCTAAAGACTTCACTGCCGATGGTAAGCTCCCTCCGAATCATATTCAACTCATATCGCTCCACATCCTCATGAGTCCAAGCGGATGCGGAAAGCTGCATGACAGTGAGATGCTTTTTTGACTTTAAAAAGGTAATATCAACAATATCGCCTTTCTCAAACTGCTCTAAGGACATACTCTGCCCATATTTATCATACATTCTTGTGGTTCCGTCTATCGAAAGCGTATACCGTCTGCCCAGCTCCAGATTCAGAAAAGTCAATGTATTTTCTTTCTCGTCCCTGTCTACCAGAATAGCCGTATCGGCGGAATCATAGCTTTCCGGCCTTGTAACGATAAAGCCCGTATCCGCTCTTTCCGGAGAAGATGTGGGTTCTGGCAATGGTTCTTCCCCCTGAAACGGCAGGCTGCATGCCGTAGCCGATACCATGACTAATATGGCTGCGATGACGGAAGCCCAGTTCTTTTTTTGGTTTCTTGTATCCTTTTTCTTCTGCGTCACTTGTACTCCTCTAACCTTTCAAGGCACTCACATCACAGAACACTTCCTGTAAAAAGTGCTGTTTCTCCTTTTCCTGTGCCATTAGTTTTTCCAATTTTTCCTGATTTCTTCCGGGAATCCACGCCTTTCCGGAATTATAGTAAAAGTTGGCAATTTTCCAAAATTTCTCCGGATATGCCAGTCGATAATACAAATCAATTCTATTGATGGCGGAAAGGGGCTTTACCTTTTCATAAGCCTCCAACAGTTCTTTCCCCAAGGGAATGGACCAATTGCTTTTCTCCAAAAGCTTTCTCATCAACAAATACAAATCTCTGACGGGACTGTCACAAATACATTTTTCAAAGTTAATTAAAAACCAGCCCTTGTCGCTCATTACAATATTATGGTATTGGTAATCTCCGTGACAGATCGTAATAGGACTTCCGTCCGCAGCCGCGGAGGCATCACTCTTATTTTTGACGGCACAATACGCATTCCACTCCTCCGTCACGGTATATGCCTGCTCCAGAAAATAATGAAATGCATTTAACAGGTTGATTTCAAAAGGCTGTTTCTGGCTTCTTTGCTGTAAATATTTCTTAACCTTTTTAAGCTCCTTGTTATGTTTGTCATATTCCTTCTCAGGGGAAAACAGCGGGGGCAGCCCCGGTGTATCTGCCGGAAGAACCATGCTGTTATGAAGCTTTGCCAGAAGCCGGACTGCCTCCAGACATTCTCCCTTGTCGTAAATACTGCATTCCCTGCCGTCCTGCCACGTCTTCAATATATACTTTACGCCGTCATTATCCTGAACAAAGAGAGCTCCCTCGGCCGTAGGCACAATCTGCTCTACCGCAACACAGCCTCCGCTTTGAACAGCTTTTAAAATGCGGTTCTGTAATTCCAATCTATCTTTGTTTCCCGTATACTCTTTAAAAATCAGACATCCCTGCTCCGTTTCGCAGAGAATGGCGCCTCTGCCCTTTCTGGTGCCAAGCACCTCGATTCCATACTGTTCCAGTAACCCTACTGCCCTGTCATTCACCTTCGGACCCCTCCTGATAGCTTTTGCATCTAAACTATCTTATGTGAGGGGTGTAAAAAGTATGTTTAAGGTTTTTCTCTATATTTTTCCGCTTCGGCCAATAGAATCTCCGCCGTATTACACTGGGGCTGTTCCAAGACCAGTTCCAGAAGCTTCTGAAGGACTTCCCCCAGCTCTTTTCCCGGCTTCCAACCGGCTTTGATCAAATCGGAACCGTTGACGGCAAGGCTTTTCAGGGAAACGCATTGTCTCTTCTCCCGCATTTCTTCATACAGTTTCTGCCATCTTTCGATCATGTCCAGCTTCTCCTGCCGCATATAATCGCTTTGCGCCAGCACATCTGCCCGCTTTATCTCAAACAACGCAGGAAACACGTCTTCACCGATTTTGTTTGCCGCCCTGCGGACAAACCGCATATCGGGCGCCACACTGTTACCGTAATCGTGAAAGAGTACCAGTTTGCAGACAGTATTGATGGTGTCGTTGTCAAATCGCAGTCTCCGCAGAAAATCTTCCGCCATTTTCTCTCCCACGGCGGGATGATCGTAGAAGTGGGTGATACCCTCCTTGTCCACGGTTAACGTGGCAGGCTTTCCGATGTCGTGAAGCAGCATGGCAAGCCGCAGCTTTTTATCCGCTTCCACATGGCAAAGGGAATGCAGCGTGTGCTCCCCCACATTGTACATATGATGGGGATGATTCTGTTCCGTCTCCATAGCCACATCAAACTCCGGAAAAAATACTTTCGTGACTCCCAGCTCATAAGCCGTCCTAAGAGTTTCAGGGTGGGAGGAAGTGAGCAGTTTCACCAGCTCCGCCTGAATACGCTCCACGCTGATCTTCTCCAAAGTGGGAGCAAGCCTGCGTATGCCTTCTTTTGTCCCCGCCTGAATCTCATAACCCAGTTGGGCGGAGAAGCGGATTGCCCTGAGAATCCGCAGCGCATCTTCCCCGAACCGCTCCAGCGGGTCTCCCACACAGCGAATGGTTCCTGAACGGATATCCTCCATGCCGCCGAAAACATCCACCAATCCCACCGTCTCATTGTACGCCATGGCATTGATGGTAAAATCCCGGCGCTTCAAGTCTTCCGTTAAATTCGGAGTAAAAATAACCTCTTTGGGATGCCTGCTGTCCTCATACTTTCCGTCAATACGGTAAGTAGTAACCTCAAACCCTTCCTTCTCCAGTAAAACCGTGATCGTGCCATGCTTCAGACCGGTGTCAATGGTTCTGGGAAATAATGCTTTTACCTGCTCCGGCCGCGCCGAGGTGGTAATATCCCAGTCCTGTGGTTCCTTGCCTAAAACAGAATCTCTCACACAGCCTCCCACCACGTATGCTTCATGGCCTGAGGCAGTGATAATGTCTATGATATGCCGCGCCTTCTCCGGTATGGTTATTCTGATTTCCTGTTCCGCTTTCATTTCCTTTTCTATTCCCAATTCGGTCTCTACCATTGATTAAACTCCTTTTTCAGAAAAAATCTCCTATAAAATATTCGAATAATATTTTTTCAAATGTTTTCTGATATCCTGCGGTGTAACAGGAATTTCCGTATCCAGAAAAGGATATTCTAAATGCACTCTTTTATCATCAGATATAATATGCACTCTATGACCATGTTCATTGACTTTCACATACCAGTAATAGTTTGTGCCTTCATATACTATTTTACGTTTATTCTTCTTTGATACCATTTTTTCTCAACAAGATACGGTTTTCAACAGAAACAAAATCCGAAAAGAAATGATTATTACGGTTCAACGCTCTATCTGAACTGTTACAAATGATTAAATTTTCCCGATAAATTTATCAATCACCTGTATCAGGCCGTCTTCGTCATTGGAGGCAGTGATATAATCGGCGGCTTCCTTCACTTCCTGCTGGGCATTGGCCATGGCCACCCCCACTCCTGCGAATTTTATCATGGAAATATCATTAAAGCCGTCCCCGCAGCAGATTGTGTTCTCCCGTTTTTGCCCGATGGCCTCCAACATTTTTTCCAGAGAAGACGCTTTATTAACATTCCGCGGCATAATCTCTATAAAAAACGGCTCCGAACGATAGATGCTTAACAGTTCCCCGTATTTTTTCTGCAGTTCTTTTTCCAATACGGCAGCCTCGCCGCTTTCTTTCGTCATAAGGCATTTATTTACTTCGAAATCAACAAAGTCCACGAAATTTTCCACCTGCTTCACAGGCAGGCCGTTGATACGCGCCTCCAACTCGATATACTCGTCCGGCCGGAAGGCTGAGATGACCGTACTTCCCAGATAAGTGATCAGCCCGCAGCCATGACGCTTGGCAAAGCCGTATAAACCGGGAATCATCATCTGCGGCAGAGTTCTCTGGTAGACAATCTCCCCGCTGCGGCACTCCACCACTCTCGCCCCGTTATAAGAGAGCAGATAGCCGCCGTATTTCTCCAGTTCCAGCTCCTCCTCGTAACGGCGCATTCCCGGCGTGGGACGGCCGGAGGCAAGGATTACTTTATGCCCCTTCTCCATAATATCCTGAAGGGCTTCCTTTGTGGACGACGTGATTTCCTTTTTAGAATTTGTCAGTGTGCCGTCAATATCCAGCACCAATACTTTCTGCTCCATTGTTCTTTTCCCTATCTCGGAGCGTTCTTGGAAAACTATTCTTCCGGTCTGCACGCTCCGCTTTGCGGCCTGCTGCGTCTCTGCCGCGAATATATACTATGAATACTCTAAAGCGGTGAGGAATCCCCACCGCCTATTTGTTATCAATATCAATTACTGCGGAGCAGAGCTTCCCGCCGCATCGGTATCTGCACCGGCTTCGGAGCTTCCTGCCGCGTCGGTATCTGCACTGGCTTCGGAGCTTCCTGCCGCGTCCCCATTGTTCTCGGAGATATGCAGATACTTCAGATTGCCCTTGGGATCCTCCACGGAAATATTTGCCGTAATTTCCGCCATATAAGCTTCCATAGCCGTTCCTAACAGCGCATTCTTTGCGCTTACCGACCACCAAGGTTCTCCTTCACCCAAATAATACAATACATAGGAGTACGGATCATCCTCGGATATAATGACGGTAGTGTCTCCTGTCGTGCGGGCGCCGTCTGACAGCCATTCTCCCATCTCTCCCGTCATCATCTGAGGCCTTACACTCTCCAAAAGTCCGCCTTCCGTGGCAATCAGTGAAGAATCATTATATTTATCGGCGATTACCGCGAAGCTGTCCTCCGTTGCCTCTCCGGATTTCCATTCGTCCATAATTTCCTGTGCGTTATCTTCCGCCGTGAGTATAGCCCGGATTTTCACCGTGGGCGTCTCGTCCCGGTATCGGTTCTCAAAGGCCACCACATAATAGGAATTGCCGGACGTATTTTCGATTACCGTAGTGTCTCCCGACTTTCTGGCGCTGTCGAAGAGCCAGCTTTCCAGCAGATAGGGTGCAGAGTCAGCGGTTACGTTCTCATTCGGTTCCCCCTCTGCGGCAACCTTTTTCTCAGCTGCCTCAGCCTCCTTTTTAGCCTCGGCCATGGCCGCTGTGATCTCCTCCTCCGTAGGAGCCTCGGAAAGCAGCGCATCAACGGTGAGAACCCTATAGTCAACGGAATCGAGACTGTCCTTATTATCATTGTAATAGCTTTCCGCCTCTTCGTCGGAAGGCATCTTGGAATCCGCGATGCTGTCATAGTACCGGCTCAAATACATGGACTCTTTCACATAGCCGGAAATACGGGACAGAGTCGCATAGGTTCCGTAATTCTCGCGGACAAAGTCCTTTACGGACATTCCCACCTGAGCCGCCGCATCCTTGACCTCCTGCTCGTACTCCGCATAGTCTGCCGCAGTATCATAGGAGAATCCGGCAGCTTTGGCCTCTGACAGCAAAGCTTTGTTTTCGCTGATGCTCTCAATGGCCAGCTGTGTAAAGAAATCTTGGAATGTCAGTTCCTCGGAATACATCTGCTGGGAGAGATCCCCGCTCAGATCCATACCGAACATAGACATATAACTTCCGTACTGATTGAGGTAATTATTGAGGGCTATATTATAATTATAGTCAAACTCTACTCTGGATATCTTCTCGCCGTTTACTTTGGCATAAGTCTCATTCACCGCCAGATAATTGCGGATGGGAAAGGAAACGACCAGACAGAAGAGCGCCGCTACAATAACCGCTCCCATAATATTTCCTACAAGCTTGTCCTTCTTTGCCTGAGCCTTCTCCGCCTCTCTGCGCTGTACCTTCAGATCGTATTTTGTAACGACCTTTTCTTTTGTACCTTCTGCATTTTGTGCGTTCCCCTTGTTCGACGCGCCTTTTCCGTTTTGTGCGTTTCCCTTATTTTGTGCGCCTTTTTTGTTCTGTGTGTCTTCTTTATTCAGTGTACTCTCTTTATTTTCACTGCTATTCACATCTTTTTTCGTTTCTTTCTCAGACATAATGGAATGTCTCCTCCCTACGCATTTATGCGCAATGCCTATTTTATCTTATTTTGAGGAAAATGTGAAGCTATTTCACATATTTTTCAAGTTTTTCCACAATATTTTTGATGCATCCCGGCTCGAAAGGACTGTCCAGACCCACTTCTTTCAGCATAGACGTGTAGAAATCACTTGCCGACAATTTGCAAAGTTCTAAATAGCTCTGCCATGCACCGTCAAAATCGGCATCCATCTTCACCTTATACTGCAGTGCGCAGGTCTGTGCCAGACAATAGTCGATGTAATAAAGCGGATAATCATAAATATGGAGCTGTTTCTGCCAGAAGCCTCCCTGACCGAAGAATCCGTCATCGCCATAATCCAGATGGGGCTTATACTCCTTCTCCAGCTTCTTCCATGCGGCCTTTCTCTCCGCCGGCGTCATCTCAGGATTTTCATAGACAATATGCTGGAATTCGTCTACCATACAGCCATAGGGGATGAACGCCGCCGCATCCTCCAAGTGCATGTCTATATAGTCCTGCGCCCTGTCTCCGAAAAACAGGGACATCCATTTTTCCGCAAAAAACTCCATGGACATGGAATGAATCTCTGCCGTTTCCATGCCGATATCCCCATGCTCTTTTATGGGATCCTTGCCGGAAAGATATCCCTGAAAAGCATGACCGCATTCATGCGTAATCACATCCACATCTCCGCTGGTGCCGTTGAAGTTAGCGAAAATAAAGGGGGACTGATACAGGGGCAGATAGGTCATATAGCCTCCCGCTCTCTTTGTCTTCCTGCCCAGCACATCAAACAATTCATTTTCCCTCATAAAATCAAAAAATTCCTTGGTCTCAGGGGAAAGTTCGCCGTACATCTTCTGGCCGGAAGCCAAAATTTCTTCCGGAGATCCTGTAGGTTCAGGATTGCCGTCCTTAAAGTACACCTGCTCGTCAATATATTTCAGCTGCTCCAATCCCAGACGCTGTCTTCTACGGTCATGAAGCTCTTCCGCAAAGGGTACGAAATACTCCTTAATCTGGCTGCGGAAAGCTTCCACCTCTTCTTTCCCGTAGCAGTTACGGTTCATGCGGTAATACCCCAGCTCCAGATAGTTTTCATAGCCCATCTTTTTCGCCTGTGCGGTACGATTTTTCACCAATTTGTCGTATAACTCATCCAGCTTTTCGGCATTTGCGGTAAAGAAAGCACTCATTTCCTTCCATGCGGCGGCCCTCACATCCCTGTCCCTATGAATCAAATACGGACGCAGCAGAGACAGATTCAGCTCTTTCCCGTCAAAGTGCAGCTTTGCTCCCGCAATCAGCTTGTCATACTCCATGGTCAGGTTATTTTCTTCCTGAATCAGGGGAATCAGCTTTTCATCCATGGCCTTTTGCGCCAGCTCCATATTCTTAAATGCCACCGGCCCGATCTTCTGCTCCAGATAATCCCTGTAAGGGGAATGAAACATCCTTTTTTGGTAATCCAACACCAGATTACTGTAAATCGGTCTCTGTTGGTCGTAATATTCATGTTCTTTGCTGTAAAACTCATCCGTTGTATCCACGTCAAAACGGAT
Organism: uncultured Acetatifactor sp.; assembly: GCA_910589655.1. Lineage (GTDB taxonomy): Bacteria > Bacillota > Clostridia > Lachnospirales > Lachnospiraceae > Acetatifactor. Next base: position 29,448 of record CAJUTJ010000093.1, read on the forward strand.
ATTTGCAATAGTCATTAATGTGGAAACTCTGTCCGTCAACGCATAGTACTTCTTATGCACCTCAAATTGTTCCTCACCGCTTTCCGCCTTGTCAAAGGCATCCATCAGTTCCTTCATTTCCTTTTCCACCTGTGTAAAATCTACCCGTTCATACGGCATATCCTGAAATTTCATGCTGATACCCTTCCTTTCCATAAATCATGTAATTTTATGGCAGACTCCCTCCCCCGCAAGCCAGTGCTGAAAACTGCGGCACTTTGCACTATGAAGGAATCTTGCAGTGCATTGGTGGTCTGCTTGTGAGTATTTTATATACATTTTTATATTTTACATGATTTTTATTATGATTACTATGATTTTTTCTTAGAATTCCATACTTTTTCTTGAAATCTGCCGGAAACGAGACTAATATATAAGTAGTATACTGATTTCTATAATGATGGGTGGAGGGAAAAGCATGTTTGAAGCACTAAGGAAAAAGAGCCTTAAAAGCTCTCTTGTTTTAACCGTTATATTCGGCGCCATAGGCATTGGTTTGGCCGTATGGTTTGCCGTAGGCACATGGTATGTGGTGACAGGATATGTATCTTTCGTCGATTTGGCACCGGATGAAATTTCAAACCAGTGGGTCGCCTTGAATCTCACAACCAACGGAGGGTCTTTTGCCGAAACCACGGAGACCGTCGGCAATACCAATCAAACGAAAACCGTCGATCTCTATTACATCATTTTGACAGGGGATGATTATTCTACCGATTTTCGTTTTATGGCCGTAAACGTCCCCATCGAATACCGAAACAGAATGGATCAAATGGCCCAGAACGGATACGGTGATTCCATTTTCCTTTCCGGAAGAATCCGGAAGATGAATGATGACCTATATAATTATTTTAAAGAGTATGTTATAGATAACGGTTTCTCCGAAGAGGAATTCGAAGAATACAGCATTCCCTATTATATCAAGGTATTCCCCAACGAACAGTTGGAAAACGTATTCACGGTGGGGGCATTTCTGTTTGGTGTGTTTCTTATCGTGATTGCCATAATACGTCTGGTGAAAGCTTTGACAGGAAGTTATCTGAAGCAGCTGAGAGCAGATGTAGCTTCCATCGGCGTCAGTGAGCTTTCCGCCGATTCCGATTGGAATTCGGCCGCTGAAATCTGCAAGGGAGTGAAAGTGGGACGTCTCTTTACTTATTACATGGAAGGCAGTAAACCCCGTGCCATTCCGAACACTAAGATTATGTGGTCTTATCAGAATACCACCACCCACCGCACCAACGGCATTAAGACCGGAACCACCTACAGCATCATGGTTTGGGTGGACGGCTGGAAAAACGCTTCCAACATCGGTGTTCCCAATGAATCGGCCGCACAGACGATGCTGAGACGCTTTGGCGATCAATTCCCCTGGGTGGTGCTGGGCTACTCCGATGAACTGCGGAAAATGTACCACAATAACCGCGCACAGTTTATGCAGCTGCGCTATAATACTATGGATCACTCGATGTCAATGCCCGGATTCGGAGGTTTCTAGCATAAAATTATTTTAAATATAAATGCCGCCGCAAATAATCTGCGGCGGCATTTTCGATATACTTTCCGAAAAAGCATTCTTAATTATTATATTTCCGTAAATGTGGTGTCATATGCAGCCAATGTTACGGTCTTATCACCCTTTTCCGTAGGAATGGTGGTAGTCTGCTCTACATCACTGTTATTGATGACCACCAATTTCCCGCTCTCAGGATAATATGCGCACTCCGTATAGAGATTATCCGTCATATAAAGACCGCTCATCCCTTCTCCTCCCGCATAGCGGATCAGCTGATACAGCATACGTGTATTCTCCAGATCCTGCCGGAAGGAAGCAAGATAAATTCCTTTTCCTTTTCCGAAATCATTTACCGTTATCAAAGGTCTGTCGTCATCTGCCAACAGCACTCTGGCTTTACCGTCGGTGAGATACAGATGATCCTTCGGTTCCACGGTAGCTCCCTCCGGTAAAATCTCTTCGATATCATCCGCCTCAAAGCTCCACTTCCCATGGCAGACTCTTGCGCCGGTATCTTCGTCAATGCCTAACACATGAGCCATGCGGAAGGTATAATCATATCCGTCCACTGCGGAAGGTTCATTGACCCCAATAAAGGTTCCGCCCTCATGGACCCATTTCGTCAGAACCGTAACCACTTCGTCATCCTTCCAATGATCGCCGCCGCTCCATGCGCTTCCGGCATATCCGGCATTGATTACCACATCAACATCTTCTAAAGCACCCTTTTTAACATCCTCAAAGGAAATGAACTTCACGTCCACAGGAAGACCTGAAAGCGCTTCGTTTATATGGATCAGGTCATGCATGTATGTCTCATGGAAATGCCCTGACAGAGTCCATGAACGCAGTGCACCCCAGCTATGCAGAACCGCAACCTTGGTCTGAATGGTGTAAGGCTTTCCCGCATCATGAAAACTGCTGATCAGGCGGAACTCATCGGACACCTTCTCTATATAATCGCAAAAATCAGGGAAGTCCTCCACCAAATGCAGATATCCGCCCAAACCGATTCTGTCGATTTTGGCACGGAGCAACGCACGCCTCACACTGTTCCAATATTTCTTCGCGTCCAAAGTGGGGTCGCCGCCTTCCGCAAAAGTAGGCGCGCCGCCCAGTCCTACAGGAAACAGATAGGGATGGAGACGAAGCTCATGAGTGGGCACATCCACACCGGCACAAAGCCTTGCCTCGTAACCGGAGAACACGCACTTAATCAATCCGTCAAAGCCAAACTCTTTGAATCTGCCGTTATAGGGTTCCACACCCACCCAGCTGTCATCATAAAATACATAAGCCTTTTTGCCATACTCATGTACCATGTCAATCAGCTTTCTGCCGAACGAAATCACAAAATCGTTTGTAAATGCCATCCAGTCGGCCTTTTTCTGATTACCGGGCATATGAGTAACATGAAGACGGCCCTTGTTGATAAAGTCCTCAGCCGTCATGGCATAACCATACTTTTTCTCAAATTCGTCCAGTGCAATGTCGCTGACAGTGTAATCATAAGATCCCCAGTCGGAGAACAATTGACGATTTCTCTCATCACTGCCCCAGATCCATACAAAATTGTAGAACATAGAAGTGAAACGCACTACCGTAGTGTCAGGATGAGTCTCGCACCAATTTTTCATCCAGCCCAGCATATATTCCTGCGTCTCCGGATATCTGGGATCAATCTGCATCAGATGCTCCTTATCCCAATTGTTTGTGGTGTGGTTGTACATGGAAATCTCTTCCCAGATTCGGTATGCCAAAAAGCTCACCGTATATTTATGGAACGGTACGATTCCGTTTAAAGTGACACAGCCGGAAGCCTTTGAGTAGCTCCACTTAGACGCATCTACCTTTGTGTTTGTGGTACGGTCATACACTTCCCAGTACTTCATAGCTCTTTCGCTGTCATTGACGGTAAACTGTTCCGTAAAGAAGCTGTCCATCAGTCCGATGGTAACACTTTCTCCCTCCGCCACTGCGGCAGGCGTACAGAGAAATGTCTGCTGCAGCTTATCCTGATTTTTCTTCGCCCACTCGTTATGGTCACGGATAATACAAATAGTGGAGTAAATACCGTAGCCTGCATGGACAATTTCATCGGAAAGTACGGTGCCGTCGCTGTCTCTGATTACATCCGCTCCCCACTTTTCCGCCATTTTTAATGTGAGAGCCTCATATCCGGACTCTCCGGGCAGTGTAAAACCACCTTTTGTTTGAGACATCTTTTTATCCCTCATTTCTGCACCGCTTTTTTTCCTTCAGGTTTGCGGATGCGGCGCAGACACAAACCTGAATAATCTTTCATCCCGCTATATATTCATCTTACGGCATAGTTCAACCGCTTCACCGCGGGTGATCACCTTCTGCAAATCCGCGCTGCCGTCCTCGGGGAGAAGCCCCACAGCGCTTGCCGCCCTGACATATGGTCTCGCGAACTCTCTACAGCCGCCGTCATAAGCGCATTCTCTCTCTTCCGGCAAAGCCTTGCGGCTCTTATAGCCATTCATGGCAAACACAAGGAATTCCTCCAACGTCACCTCTTGCAAGGGATAAAACTTTTGCCCATCCACAAGATTCCGGTCAATCATACCGTTTTGATAAGCGCATTCCACCGTCCCGGCATACCATTCATGTCCCACTACATCCGTGAACATATCATTATAGACATTGGTAGGAAAAAACCTTGCGGTTTTAATTACCATATCCAGCACGGAAACCCTGTCCGCCTTCTCCGGCAAATTCTCTATCTCCGAAAGCAGCCGGTTTCCCTCCATGGGATTGACCACATTGTCGTAAACTGCAGGTTTCACAGGAAGGATGATTTCCTCCGGAGGATTCCAATCCCCAAATCCTTCCGTCACACATTCCGCAAGGAAATGATAACCGGAATCGGGAAAGTCGGCGCATACGCGGATAATCTCCCGAGCCACTATCCCCGCCATATAATATGCCCCGTAATCGTTGCTATGGGTGTAATCGTTGGGAAAATAATAGGGTTTGGAGCCTTCCAATCCGTGTTTTACCACAAAGTCCATGCTGAGACCGTGCAGATCCAGAACGGGCACCTCAATGGCGGCTCCGATCTCCTTACAAACCTCCGCGTATTCCGAAAGCAGATCGTTGTAACTGCCGTCATTTCCCTTCCAAGTATTTCTGGCAATGGGTGTCACAAGCACAGGATACGCCCCTTTTTCGCGGCATTCCATAATGTATCTCGTCAAATTGGCAAAGTAGCCGTCTCTTGCCTTCAGGTTATCCAGCTTTTGGTCATTATGTCCGAACTGATAGAAGAAAAAATCTCCCGGCCTGCCGTATTCATCGATAATAGCATAATGCCCCTCCTCACGGAAGCTTTCCGTGGTCAATCCGGAATGAGCATGGTTGGAAACCGCAATTCCGTCCCTGAAATAGGCCGATATCATCTGACCCCAGCCGGAATAGCTGGTTCCCGGAGCATAGGGATAATCGGCGCTCTGATCCGTTACCGTAGAATCGCCTGCTATGTATATGGTCGGGCAGAGAGTCTCCTCAACGGTTACACTGCTGATACGAGGCTTATCCGCCAGCACGGTAATATCCAGCGTTTTATCCACAAAAAGACTTGTCTGTCCTCTAGGTATAATATCACACACATTCACCGTCATAGTGTGCGTAAAAGTTCCGGCCGGAATATCTCCGCGATACCCCAGTCTTCTCCTCCCGGTATATATCAGTACATCCTTCAGCGGCTCTTTCGAACATATGGTAACTGTCACTTTATAATTGCCTTGACGGGGCACATCCACCTTAAAAGATAACGGGATCCGCCTATGCTCTCCCTTCTCAGGCTCTCCGGTCTTTTCCTCCAGAGAAGCAATCACCCCGTCCGAGTCAAGAAAGACGCCCTCGGCATCTTCCTGAAGCTCCGTGAGATTTGCATCCTGATACCAGTACACCGTATCAAAACCGGAATTTAACTCTAAAATCCTTAACTGTTCCTGCTCTCTTCTATTCTGTTCCGTTACAAAACCATAACATTTTCCGGCCCCGTAGAGGTCGGCGGCAGAGACACAAATATTGCCGGACGAATCATTAACTATACCAAACAGGAATTTGCCTTGAAACATTTTTAAAGCGCACCATCCTTTTCAATCTCGTCAGATACCAAAAGCGTAGCAAAGAACGCTAATACAAGCCCCTGTCCCCAGCCCTGAATATATGCCTTGGGGATACCCCTGTATCCTTCTTTATCTCTCATAACAGCCGTACCGCCGGACACGTTCATAACCTTGCCGTCCTCACTGACATTGTCCAGAAGCCCCTTGATGGATTTATTAATATACTTGGAATGCAGCGGATTTCCTCTGGTCAGCATAGCCGCCGCAATACCTGCGGAAGCGGAAACTTCCTCATATGATTCCGGATCATCCAGAACCGTCCTCCAAAGACCGTTCTCCGTCTGCACCGTTTTCAATGCTGCCAATTGCTCATTCAAAGAACCCGCAATATCAATGTACTTGGGATACAGATAGCATTCCGGAAGGATGCCTCCTACCTGAGCCATGGTAAAAGCTGCCCATGCATTTGCTCTTCCCCAGTAAATACCGGACATATGGTCTCCTGCAATATTGTCATACCCGTGATAGTAATAACCGCTGCTGGGATTCTGCAGATATTTGATATGCCAGTAATACTGATTCAAAGCATCATCTATCATAGCTTCATCCTTATTCATAACTCCTACTCTCAGCAATAAAAAGGCCGCCATAAACAGAGTATCGCACCATGCCTGCTCGGGAAAATCATTATTCGCAGATACGGTATGCTGCAGCACACTATCTCCGAATCGGAGAGCATCCTTAGATATGTATTCGATTTTGCTCATCAGAATATCATAATATTTTTGATCCTTGGTGGCATTATAGAGAGTAATCAAGCAATGTCCCATAGCACATGCATTCACTGTCCAGACCTTAGGAAGTCCTAAACCAATCAATTCGTCAACCCTGTCCTTCAGAAGATTCAGGTACTCTTCCTTACCCGTCTTCTCATAGGCTGTACTGATTCCATAGTAAGCCACGCCGCAAGGCCAGTCCCATGTCAGATCCATGTTCATGGTTTTCTTTACGATTTTGTCGATTACCTCTTCGATTTCTTTTTTGTCAAACTCCAACTGCAACATAAATAACCTCCATTCTGCCATTTCGGCAATTTTATGCTTTCTTTCCATTATAATGTAAGCTTGCAAACTTCCGCTTTTCATGGGCAGAAACCCGTAGAAACTTTGGTTTTACGTGGTTCGCTTCGCTCATTTTGTGGTGTTTTCAGCGCGAAGCGCGGCAGACGCGCAGCGGCTGGATTCTTGAGTGTATTATATCATAAATAATGGAAAAAGAACATAAAAGTGTGTATTTAATTACAGCCCTCCAGTTTTTGCCGGAGGGCCGTTTTTTGGCAATAAGCATTACATATAGTAGCTGCCGTATCGTCTATTGTGTTTTCATTCTGATTACAAGTCAGCTTTACTGAGGAAGTTTGGTGCTCAGACCTGCCTCGTAAGCTTCCTTTCTCTCGTCGATAATTGCCTGATAACCTGCATCCAGATACTTCTGGCTCAGCTCGTCATACAGTGCATCGAACTCTTCAGGCTTACACATGGTCAGCTGATCACGGTACTCAGGATATACCTGCTCCTTCAGGGAGTCGCCGTACTCTGCTACGGAATCAAAAGAAGTAGCGAAGTTACAATCGGAGTATGCACCGTTATTGTACAACTTGTCCTGACCCTTGTAGTTAGCAAGGATGTCCTCGTAGAAGTCCTGAGGCAGACCCTGAGGAGAGATAGCCTTGATATCCTTCTCTACGGAACCAAGAGTCTTAGCTGCGGTAACGATCATCCAGTAGTCAACGTTGTTGTTGTGGCCTTGCTGCTCTGCCAGACCCTTCTGATCAGCTACAGCTACAGGATCACCGTCTTCACCAACAGTATAGTTAACGCCCTCAATACCCCATGTCATGGTGAACAGGTTTTCTTCCTGAGACAGCCACTCCATGTACATCATAGCAGCCTTTACTTCATCCTCGGTAGCATTGTTGGAGAATGCGGTCATACATCCGAATACGTTGGTAGGTCTGAAGGAGTTAGTGCTTCCCCATTCAGGATCGGTTTCCAGAGTTCCGCTGTTTACTACTACACCCAGCTTAGCATCAGGATTGGTCTCATAGAATGCAACCAACGGATCAATGGTGGATGAAGTATATGCACTCCACTCAAAAATCTTACCATTAATGAAATCGGAGTTTGCTTCGGAAGTGTCTCTGGTGTAATACTCAGGATCCTTAAATCCTCTGTTGTACAGCTCGTTCTCAAACTTTAACAGTCTCTTCTGAGCCTCGGTGGACAGTGCGGGAACCTGATAGTCACCGGTGGTTGCCCATGTAAGCTCGTCCTGAGGCTGATCTCTCCAACCATAGTTCTGGTCAGCGCCGGCACCGGCAACCTTAACTCCTCCTGCGGGATGCTCGGCAATGCCTGCATCTACCAGCTTCTGGAACAGTTCAAGCTTCTCGGCATTGGTCTTAGGATAGCCGGTCATTCCTACCTGCTCTATCCAGTCCTGACGATACCAGGTAATCCATGTGTAGTTGGTATTACCGTAAGGTCTGGTACCAAGGCATAGGTAATCCTCACCGTTCAGCTTTGTATAAATGTCGATATTATTGTCTACCATATTCTGATAGAAAGTGGGAGCTACCGTCTTCAGCTGCTCCATATCATAGGGCTGTAAGTATCCTTCTGCCTGCCATGTAGCCAGCTTATCATAGTCGTACTCCATACATACGGTGGGCAGATCCTGACCTGCTGCCAGCATAGCGTAGTCGTTCATAACGGCATTACGGGTAATTGCCACATACTCTACGGTAATATTATACTGATCACCGAAGTTCTCCTGTACCCAATTTGTCCAGTAGTTGTCCTGAACATCGGAACAGCCGTTACCGGAATCGCCACGGTCATATACGGGGATTCTCAATGTTACATTATTCTCGAAGGCTGTGAATCCGGCAATACCGGGTTCTGCAGTCTCACTGCTGCTTGATGATGCCTGAGAGCTGTCAGCAGGTGCGCTGCTTGATGCCTGAGAACTGCTTGCGGGTGCGCTGCTTGATGCAGCACTACTGTTGGATGCAGCAGAATCATCACCACAGCCGGCTAAAGTACCCATTGCCATAGCGCCTACAAGGGCTGTGGCAAGAACTTTCTGAAGAGAATTCTTCTTCATAAAATGTTTCCTCCTTTTAATTTAAAGAAATATAGTTTATATAACCCGGGGTATCCGGGGAAAACTATCCTAAAATAGAGATTTCAAAATAACCTTGCTTACCAAATATCTGTTCCAAAAATTCTTATGTATCAGCCCTTTACCGCACCGATCATGGTACCCTGTACAAAATACTTCTGCAGGAAAGGATAGATAATGATAATAGGTATGGTAACAAACATAATACTTGCCGCCTGAAGTACCTCCGGCGCGGACTGGCTGACACCGCCGGTATCCGCCAGAGACGCTGTCTGCGCTTCGTTTGCGGAAGCCACTAACTGGTACAGCTTATACTGAATCAATTTCAGGCTGGAATCTCGAGTGTAGTACATGTTATCGGAATAGGTATTCCAGCGTCCAACCGCATAGAAAAGGGACAATGTCGCAAGGATGGGCTTGGATAAGGGAATCACAATCTTACCCAAAATCTGAAAATTGCTGGCTCCGTCCAAAAATGCCGATTCTTCCAAACTGTCCGGAATGGTGCTCATGAAGAAGTTCTTCATAATCAACATGTTATAAGGCGAGTAAATCAACGGCAGAATCAACACCCACATTGTGTCCAAAACATGCAGATCCTGATAAAGCAGATACGCCGGAATAATACCTGCGCTGAAATACATAGGAACCATCAACAGGAAGGTAAGCCATGACCTGCCCTTCAGCCTTTTTTTCGAAAGCGGATATGCGGCACAGGTACATACCAACATACCGAGAACCGTAAATATCAAAGTTACTATCACGGAGAAGATCATGGAATAAGTCATGGAATCATCTCCGAAGACACGCTTAAATGCATCAAAAGTTATACCTTTAGGCCAGAAATATACTGCCTTTGCCATTACCGCCGTATTACCGGAGATAGACTTTGCCATTACATGTATAAACGGCAATACGCAGGTAGCGCAGAGGAGTACAATAATCGCCATCATCACAAAATCGCTGATACGGAATCTGTTAACGGCATGTGCGCCGCCTGCAGAAGTCGTCACTTCATTCGTAGTCTGTTTCTTTTTACTCATTCCGTTCACCTCCTACAGTAATCCGTCTTCACCGAGCTGCTTAGCAACCCTGTCGGACAACAATACCAAGAACAAACCTACAAGGGACTGGAACAGGCCAACTGCCGTGGCCATGGAGAATTTACCGTTATTAATACCTTTTGCATATATGTAAACGGCCAGCTGGTACTGGAATTCCTTAACCTGTGTATTTCCGAGTACTGTCAAACGCTCCAGATTACTTCCCATCACACGGCCCAGATTCATAATGAGCAGTGTAACAATGGTGCTCTTGATTCCCGGAAGGGTTATATGCCACATTCTCTTCCAGCGGTTCGCTCCGTCGATCATGGCTGCCTCATACAGCTCTCCGTTGATACCCGTGATAGCTGCCAGATAGAGGATGGTTCCCCAGCCCATGCCCTGCCATACGCCGATGAAAAGATACGTGAAAGCCCAGTGCCACTTTTCCGTCAGGAAAGGAATACCTTGTTCAATAATTCCCGCATTCATCAATGCAACGTTCACCAGACCGGTGGAAGGACGGAACATATTGTAGGCAACACTACCGATGATCGCCCATGAAAGGAAGTGGGGCAGATACAGAATCGTCTGTGAAACCTTCTTAAATCTCGGATAACGAAGTTCATTTAAAATCAATGCCAGAATAATAGGCATCGGAAATCCTACCAACAAATCTGCCAAGTTAAAAACAATAGAATTACGCAACGCTCTGATGAAGTCCGCATCCTTAAAAATCTTAATGAAGGTCCCCATTCCAACCCATTCACTGCCGCTGTAACCCTTTGCCGGTTTGTAATCCATAAATGCCATCCTCAAACCGGGATACGCTCCGTAACTGAAGATAATAACCATTGCCAAAGGAAACAGCAGCAATAGATATAACTGCCAGTCTCTTTTTAAAGCATTCGCCCAAGTAGTTTTGGTTCTTATCTCTGCCTTGGCTCCACTACTCTTTGCCATATGCAACCTCCTCCTATTAATCTGCACAAACCCCGCCGCATTTCTTCTCGTCAATTTGCACATATTATAAATTCATACAAGAGTATTATCATACATATTGCCGATTAATTCTAAGCAATAAGCGTAGAAAACTGCGCAAAAACGACCATTTAAACCAGTGTTCGTTTTTCGGAGATTTGAAATTTTGCATCATATTGCCTTAAAATGGAAGAATTTTGTGAGCACTTTCACATGAATTCCCTTGGTAGATGTGAACATTCTGAAAATGTTATGAATAGTTTATGAACAAAGATGTAAGTACTTACATTAAATTATGGTTGATTTTATTCGATTTCACTGATATATATAATATTAAGAGTTATTTTTTTATAGAAAAGAGAATGATTTATTCAGAAAACAAACTTAAAGTGTAACGAATGCACAAAAAGCTTGCAGCGAAACGCAGAAACATGGCCGAAGTCACCGGCCGCCACACAGCAGCATGTAATGTCGGGATTGGAAGCAGCAATCCCGTACCCTCCTAAAAAATAGAACTGGAATAATAAGCATATGGCAAAACCGAAAAGTACCGTAACAGAATATAGAAGTTATTACCTGCCCATGCATTTTCCCGTGTTGCTGCTCTCCGGCGACTACTGGAAAATATCGGACGTTCCCAGCGGCAGACTCCATTTTCATAATTGTCTGGAAATCGGCATCTGCCACTCCCACAGCGGATATATTGAAATATTCGGGGAGCAAATGAACTTCAAGGCAGGGGATGTGACAGTGATCCCTAAGAATGTTCCGCACACCACATACAGCACTCCGGGAACGGAAAGCCACTGGTCCTATATTTATCTGGATCCCAAGGAGCTTTTTCGAAACCTGCTGCCCGCCACTTGGCAGAATCACGATTTAGCAACATATTCCTTAAACAATTTCAAACCCATTTTAAACAAGGGGGAATACCCACAAATCCGCTATTTGGCAGAAGCCGCTATTCGGGAGCTAGAAGAACAGAAGCCCAGTTTCCAGCTCAGTGCAAAGGGTCTTCTTCTTTCCTTGTATATTGAAATTTACCGCGTACAGACCTTAGGAAAAAATGGGGGGGGCACTGCTGACCCTAAAAACAAAGAGACGCCAACGGCGGAGAATGAGACGGAAAATTCCCTTGTAATAGCCCCTGCCCTGAATTACATAGAAGAAAATTATATGCAGCAGTTTACCATAGAACATCTGGCGGACTTATGTCATTGGAGCCCCACGCATTTTCGCAGAGTTTTCCATGACATTATGGGCACATCCCCTCTGGATTTCGTAAACAGTACCCGCATCTCCAAGGCCTGCCACTTATTGCGCAGCACAGAGGAATCCGTACTGAATATTTCGGAGATGGTAGGCTTCCACTCCGTCTCCAGCTTTAATCGTTATTTTGTAAAAATTATGCAGATGTCCCCGAGGGATTACAGGAAACAAATCCTTAAATCGGACAAGCGTTCGGAAAATCAATCCATTCTGGAATACGCAGGATGGCTTTATCCGGAAAAATAAAACCTCCTTCCGGTTTCACGGTCAGGAGGTTTTTTGCACTATTCATTCTTTATAGTATTTTGCTCCTTATATATCCCCCTTACTTGTCTTCCTTCTTCCTTGGCGGAAAATAATAGGGAAAAATGCCCAGTCTTGCGCCAAAGGCGTGTATCAGCGGAAACAAGATTACAACTGTAATTATCTGAGAGAGCATAACGGGCACTTCCGAATAATCTTCCTGTTTCAGCTTTGCGCCACCCCCCATCATATCCACGTAGAAATCCGTGCGGGTCAAGGGATCCCTAAACTGAATCTGATCCAAAAATGTGGGATGCTGCGTCAAGTCTTCGTATACAATGCAGCCCACCGGCAGAATCGTGTCACCGTCATAAATAGTATTTCCTTGACTCTGCACACTCTCATTGTTAATGCGGGCGGCTACCCGCTCACCGGAAGGCAGGCGCAGCATATCCATATACCCGTTGCCGTAGAATCCGCCCCCTTCATTTCTATATTGAATTCCGTGAGAAATAACGGTGAAAGTATCATGTTCCAGCATATCGGCAATGCTTTGCGCCCGAAACACGTCCTCTCCGGCAATTCCGCCGATATCACCGTCCGCCACCATATGTGCTTCCTCGTAATCCGCATATGTACTGTCCGCGATGAATTTTACTCCTTTGCCCACGGCCAGAGCCACAAGTGCGCTGAGGGCAAGGCAGAGCCATATGTCAAAAGGTAAGTGCCTTCTCATTATCCAGTCCTCCTATTCCAGTTCCGAGTCCCCTTCTCAGTGCCTTTCCCCCTCAGACCAATGTCTGGCTGTAAGGCACAGAAAAGCCCCCGCGGATTAATGTTCCGGTTCAGTATGTCCGGTTCGGTATTGTACGGGTGTCATACCGTAACTTTTTTTAAAGAGCCGGTTAAAATGTTCCACATTTTCGTACCCTACTTCCGCGGCCACGGTTTCCACCGTCTGGTTGGTCTCCCGCAGCAGCGTCCGGGCTTTTTTCATGCGTTCCTTCTTCACTACCTCCTGAAAGGTTGTTCCGGCCTTCTCTTTGATATATTTGGAAAGATATGGTTTCGACAAATGGAACTCGGCGGAAAGCATATCCAAAGTCACCTGACGGTAATTTTTCTGGACATACCCGATAATATCCACAATCCGTTCTTCCCTGCCTTTGGTAATATGCTGTTCCGCGGTCAATTTGTTCACGGCGGAAACCAGCGCCGCTACGGAAGCCTTAATAATATCTTCATCCACTCCTACGCCCCAGTAATAATGCCCGTTCTGCAACAGTCCGACATAAGCGGCAGCCTTGGAGCTGGAACCCTTGGAAACGGCATGTTCCTCATAAACGGAAAGCTGATAGCTGATGCCGAAAAAAGTCTTAAGACAATTGCTGACCGCATCCAGACGGCCGTTGCCCTGTCCGCAGATCACTCTCCGCTCCCCGCCCTGCTCCACTGTGACCTCCGCCTGTATCCCCTTTTCCTGCTTAAAATGGCATTCGGAAATGTCGAAAACACTTCGTGAATTCATGTAAGCCTCTTCGAAAATCGAAAAAATTTCCGCAGGCAGCAGCTCCTGATGGCGTCTGTCGGATACTCCTTTGATCAGATAACCCACTTCTTCCTTCATTGCCTCGGGAAGAGCAAAACCAAACTGTTGTTTTAAAACAAAAGCCACGCCGCCCTTGCCGGAGACGCTGTTAATACGTATAACATCGGATTCATACTCTCTGCCCACATCCGCCGGATCTATGGGAAGATAAGGCACATCCCACCGGCTGCCGCTTTTCCCTTCCTTCAGCCACGTCATCCCTTTGCTGATGGCATCCTGATGAGAACCGGAAAATGCCGTAAACACCAGATCTCCCGCATAGGGAGTTCTCGCATGAACCTTCATACCCGTAAAGCGCTCATAGGCTTCCCTCACCTTCATAATATGAGAAAAATCAAGCCCGCTGTCCACACCGTGGCACACCATATTCATTGCCACCGTAACAATATCCACATTGCCGGTGCGCTCCCCGTTTCCGAAAAGTGTACCCTCCACCCTGTCCGCTCCCGCCAGAATGCCGAACTCCGCATCGCTGACGCCGCAGCCTCTGTCGTTGTGAGGATGAACGCTTAAAACAACATTTTCCCTGTATTTCAGATGCTTGTGCATATATTCCACCTGACAGGCGAACACATGGGGCATCGCCACCTGTACCGTAGTGGGCAGATTAATAATGGCTTTTTGATCCGGAGTGGGCTGCCATACGTCCAAAACCGCATTGCAGACCTCCAAAGCGTAATCTGCCTCCGTCTGGGAAAAGCTTTCCGGACTGTATTCAAAGATGAAATTCCCTTCTGTTTCTTCCGCCATTATCTTCAACATCTCTGCACCGTCAACGGCAAGCTGCCGAATGGCATCCTTATCCTTTTTAAACACCTGCTCCCTTTGTTCCACAGAGGTGGAATTATAGAGATGTACCACGGCGCGGGGAGCTCCTTTTACCGCCTCAAAGGTCTTTTTGATTATATGTTCTCTGGCTTGCGTCAATACCTGAATAGTCACATCCTCCGGAATCATATTCCTGTCGATCAAAGCCCTGATAAAATTATACTCCGTTTCGGAGGAAGCAGGAAACCCGACCTCAATCTCCTTAAATCCGATCTCTACCAACAGCCGGAAAAATTCCAGCTTTTCTTCCAAACTCATGGGATCAATCAACGCCTGATTTCCGTCCCGCAGATCCACACTGCACCATACAGGGGGCTTTTCTATAGTATCCTTCCTCACCCAGTCGTAAGTCACCTCGGGAGGCATATGATATGTTTTTCCGTATTTTTCTCCGATTGCTGCCATAAACAAACTCCTTTTCGTTGTGATTGAATCATCTTATCACGAGAAAAGGAGAGCCGCAATGACTTATGTTAACTAATTACTTGATGCATTTTAACTATATGTCCAGAAATATTTTGCTTTTTCGTGTACATATCAAATAATTTTCTTTTCACCATTTGATGTTTTATTTCTTTTTCATTGAACTATTTTATTATGCCTGCAGCTCTTTGCTTAACTTAATCCGCACTTGGCTTTTCTCTATTTGGACATCGGCATTGTCTATCATCATTCCGATCAAAAGCAGCTGACTGCTCTCACCGGGATCGCCGGAGCCGGCCAATTCCCAATAAAAGTCCTCCAGCCCTTCATTTTTCGGTTCATTAAAATATTTCACCAAGGCATCGACTCTCTCACGATATTCTTCCCGGTAATCCGCCGTTATTTCGATATCCGCACGGTTATTCTCCACATGGACGGCCGACCGGACATCCTTCGCCCCTATGGAAAAGAAAAACATAGTCAGCTCCTCCACTATATTTGCAAGCTTTTTCTCGTTATGTGTCATTTCATCCTCCAACAATGTAACATTAATTCTAATTTCCGAACAGACGAACCAGTGTTCCATCCAGCTAGAAATTGGATTTTGGGGCTGTATGGTTCGTGCCAGTGCCAGGCAAAATTTCGACGGCGATGCGGTGGCATCGTCTAGAAATTTTAACGACGCAATGGCGCGAAACAGGCAGCTCCAAGGTTCAATTTCTGGCCGGATGGAGCACTAGTGTGCCGGCCAGATTACTTTCAGCTAAATAGCGCACCAGCTCTCCGTGAGCAAGCCCTTTCCGGGAAAGCCATGTGCTTTGATCCTGTTTCAGCGTGAAAGCTTCTTGATCCTGTACTGTTTGATAAAGCTCTCCAGAGCAGGCACCAATACCACCGCTACCCAGCCCGCACTGAATCCGTTATTATACAAATTCAGCCCGCCGTATATCTGGGCGGTACACATAGCTACGGCAGAATGCAGAATTCCTGCCAGAATCCCTGCAGGAATGCCGAACTGTCCCGCTATGGGCGATAAGCCAATCCCGAAGATAGCCGCCAGCTGTATTCCCGGCGTAGTGGGTTCATAACGGCTGACAAATGTAAACAGATAAACACCCAAAAGCACCGGCAGATAATTTTTTACATGTGCTCCAAAGGCGGAAAATCCAAACACCATCATAATGGCTCCCACTACCGGTCCCGAAAAATCTCCCCCGATCAACAGGATATATGTGGTACAAATAATTCCCATCAACCCCATGTTCATCATGGCGGGGCCTGCTCCGTCCATCAATATAAAGTCCGAAACGGCACGTCCGGGACGGGTGAAAATCTTCTTTAAACCGTCAAGCTTACGGTCACTGCAGATAAATCCCACAAGAAATACCGCAAGGAAAAAAAGGAACAATCCCGCAGCCACCCCCGCCGGTCTTCCCTCTTCCCACTGCAGCACCGTTTCCGTCTGCAGTCCCAAGGATTTCAGAACGCACACAATCACAAACGCCAGAATTCCTGCCGAAAACCCTACGTTAAACAAATTGTACCCCATGTGCATGGATGTGGTATGGGCGGAGAGCGGCGGCAGGAAAAAGCCGATAATAATCCCCAGAACCGCCGCAATGGCAGCCCGCACAATCAGGGGATATGGCAGCAGATAATACAGCTCCGTCACAAATGGCGCAAGGCATGTACCGAAAAGAGCCGTGTATATATGCCTGCCCAATCTCACTCCGTGGGTCCGGGAATAGAGCCAGATACCGAATAAAATGGGCAGGATATTCAGAGGCGTTTTCCCCCACAACCCATATCCTGCATTGATAAACAGCGCAGCCATGGTAGGTCCCGTAAAAGGTATTTTCTCCACCATTACCAAAATTACACCTATTAATAGGATAAAAGCCGCATTTAAGAAGGCCGCTCCCCTTCCTCCCACCGTACAGAAATCGGTAATCAAGAGGCTGTGCGACACTAATATTTTCTGCATTCCTTCCATGATATTTCCCGGACTGTCACATAAGAAAGCCGCCGCCGCAAGTACGGCAACAGTAATAAAAGTAAGGTTTCTGGTCAGATTTTCTCTCTTCATATTCCCCCTAACTTCCATATGTCCGCTTGAGCGGACACTCGAATCAAGATTGTGAATTGATCTTTTTCACTCCGACTCCCATATACCGCATTGACAGGCATTCAGAATCGGAAAGTGAAATGGTTTTTTTCACATGAAACATCTCTATAATTTATCTTATCATGAAGCCCTCTATCTGAAAAGGAAATCTTGCATTTTGCGGCAAAAAAGCGTATGATATTTTCGATATGTAACAATGCGGCTCAGGCTTGTTACCAAATACATCAGAAATGAGGGAATATGTTATGAAAGTACAAAACAAATGGATCCGTGCGGCCATTCCCGCACTGCTCCTACACTGTAGTATCGGTACGGTTTACTGCTGGTCTATTTTCAGTCAGGAAATCGCCGAACACATTGGTTTTTCCAAAAGCGCAACCGAATGGGCATTCAGCTTTGCCATCTTTTTCCTCGGCATGTCCGCCGCTTTTCTTGGGAATGTGGTAGAAAAGGATATCCACCGCTCTTCCCTGATCGCATCCATCTGCTTTGCCGCAGGCATGGCGGGAACCGGCTTCTTTATCTGGTACGGCGGCAACCACAAGGGCAGTATCCTTGCACTCATCGGCATCTATATCTGCTATGGCTTTATTATGGGTATCGGGCTGGGAACCGGATATCTCTCCCCTGTCAAGACCCTGATGCTGTGGTTCCAAGACCGTAAAGGTCTGGCTACCGGGCTGGCAGTTGCAGGCTTCGGCGCCGCAAAAGCGATTGCAAGCCCCATTATGCAGGCAATGCTGGATTCACTGGGCAAGGAAACCGGCATTTATAAAATGTTCTTTATTTTGGCAGGAGTATACTTTGTCATGATGTTCGCAGGCCATCTGCTTCTGGCCAAGCCCGAGGGCTGGCATGAACCCGCTTCTCAGGAAAAGGGCGCCAGAGCCATGGATGTCATCAAGACAAAGCCCGTTGTTTTCATCGGCATCTGGCTGATGTTCTATATTAACATTACTTGCGGGCTTGCACTGATCTCTCAGGAGAAGATGATCATCAAGTGTATCGGTCTTGCAGGCATGGCCGGCGTACTTGCTTCCGTGACGGCTGTCTTTAATGCCGGCGGGCGTCTGGGCTTCTCCGCTTGGGCCGACACTATGAAGGACAGAAATACGGTATATAAGATTATGATTATCCTCTCCATTGCGGCTACAGGATTAGTCATCGTAACACAAGGTATCGCAAAAATGGGACAGCCTACAATCCTGATGGTTCTGGTGCTTATCTTGCTGTTCGTAGTAAACGCAGGTTACGGCGGCGGTTTCAGCAATGTTCCCACTCTGCTGTCCGACCATTACGGTATGCAGAATATCAGCGCCATCCATGGTATCACTCTCTCCGCATGGGCAATCGCAGGTCTCACCGGCAACCAGCTGGCAACCTTTATTGTAAACCATGTGGGCAGCTTTTCCGATATCAGCGACGGGCATGGCGGAACCATTTCCGTAAATCCTGCGGGCTATCAGGCGGTGCTGTATGTAACCGTCGGCCTCTATGTGGTAGCTCTCCTCTGCAGTTTCTTACTTGTGGGAGGCGGTAAGAAGAAAACGGCGAAGTAGGCTATTGTGTACTTATTATAACTTTTGGAAGCAAT
This sequence comes from uncultured Acetatifactor sp., assembly GCA_910589655.1. GTDB lineage: Bacteria > Bacillota > Clostridia > Lachnospirales > Lachnospiraceae > Acetatifactor. The sequence goes on from CAJUTJ010000093.1 coordinate 48,398, forward strand.
ATTAGTGTCACTGCCTGTGACAGACGCACATGCAGGTCAAAAGAATTACTGAAAAGCCAGACCCAATGAGGGCATAAAAACAGCGGTTCCCAATCTCCGGAACCGCTGTTTTTCCTAGTTGTGCTGGTTACATCATCTGCCAATCAACACCTTTTTCCCACAAAAAGCAAATCCATACTTCCGTATGCATTCTTCCGGAAATCCTTTTGCAATAAGATTTGCCTGATAGCCTTTTTCATCAATCTGCCGCAGCGCATCCTTTACCGTATCGGACAGTTCCTTCTCGTCCTCGGTCTGAACCTTAAACTCTATGATGACAGCGTGATCCCCCTGTTTTCTCCGCGGCTCCAACATTACATCATAACGTCCGAAACCGCTTTCCCTGTTGGATGTAATAATATATTTGTCTGTCAGATCCGCCATCAGCCCCAGCACAAATCCATGGTAAAAGCGTTCCGGCTCCTTTCCGGAAGGCTTCGTGCCTGAATCAAAGCTGCTAAACATTTCTGCTGCCACACGATTCATATAAAGATTCATTGCCTTTAGATCATCCATCAGCATCGCTTTAATAAAATCATTATAATCGTCATTACCTGAAAACCAATCCCGGATCATGTTCTCAAACATGACATAGACTTCCTTATTGGTCAGCGCAAGTTCGTAATAAGTGCGTCCGGTTCTTTCTACAAAGTCCGTATTTACGACCTTTAAATACCCGCTGGCAAGAAGCAGGCTCCAGACGGCATTTTTCTTTGAGAGCAGCTGCTCATAAATAATCTGCTCATCTATTTCTACATTGAGTGTTTCCCCCCCTAACAAAGCTTGAAAGGTCTCCTTGACATCTATACTTCCCTCCCGTATCAGCTTTCCCACCAGACTGTTCGCGCTGGTATTTGCCCAATAAGCTCCTACTCTTTTTTCATCCAGAAAATTAATGATAGACCAGGGATTGTAAATATCCTTTTTTTTCCCAAATGAAAACCCGTCATACCAGTCTTTTACCTGTTGTTTACGGTCGGATAAACCAAATTCCCCCAATGCAGCAAAGACTTCTTCTTCCGTAAAACCGAAACAATCCTCATACTTTCCGGAAGTCGTTGTCACCACTTTTAAATTGTTTAAATCGGAAAAGATGGACTCTTTGCTTACCCGAGTGATGCCCGTCATAATAGCACGTTCCAAATAGGGATTTGTTTTGAAAGTCGAGTTAAACAGGTTTCTGGTGAATCTGACCATTTCCTGCCAATAACCGTTCACATAGGCTTCCTGCATAGGTGTATCATATTCGTCTAATAAAATAAGCACCTTTTTGCCATAATAACGGGACAAATAGCCGGATAAGGCTTTTAATGTAAAGGCGGCTTCATTATCCTCCATATTAACCGATATCTGCAAAAAATCTCTTTTTTCACTATCAGTCATCACACCGGATTCGGTCAAAAATCGAAATTGATAATACAGTTCTCTGATAATACGGCACATCTTCTTCCGCGCCTGTTCAAAGGAGGTTTCCTTTACATCTGCAAAGCTTAACGAAAGAACCGGATAGGTTCCCTGAAGCAGCCGATACTTTTCCTTTTTCCATATGGAAAGCCCCTCAAACAGATCACTCCGGCCGGCATATTTCACGGAAAAAAATTTTTCCAGCATACTTATGTTTAATGTTTTCCCAAAACGTCTGGGGCGGGTAATCAGTGTCACACTGTCTCCGCTTTCCCACCATTCCCGAATAAAATGCGTTTTATCAATATAAAAATATTCCGATTCCCGAATAGATTCAAAATCCTGATTTCCAATCCCCACTGTTCTTGCCATGCCAAACACCCCCTGACTCTTCTGCCGCTATCTCCGGCTATTCCCTTCCTATCTATCTGCAAAAACTTCTCTCCTGCATATTCGGTTATGCATAATAGTATTTTTCACACTATACCGTCATTCCGTTTCCCGATAGATTATGCTTAAAATATCATACCATCCTCGGCATGTCAACTTATACCCTGACACATTTTTCGTTACCATCCACTCCGTTCACGGCACCCTATGCACAGAAATCGCAAAAACAGCGATTGCGCGTACCTCTGTCTCAGGTTCGTCACGCAAAAACAGCGTAAAAACGCCTCGCGGCGGCAACGAATGAACAGGAACCATATTTCAGCTAAAACCAAATAATATAAATCAAGGTCAATGCCAGCCCCCCGCAGAACATCAGCAATCCGAAGGACAGGCTGCGCTGTATGATCTTGTTATTTTCCTGAAGCTCCGCATTCCACAAGGCAAAGAGATGGACATAATCCTTGTCCGCAGGCGTCTGCCTATTCCAAGTGTGGTTGCCCACAAACTGGATTCCGTTCAAAGCCTTCCCCAAGGCGAAAGTCAGCCCGTTTCCTTCGGGAAGCTCATGGGGCAGAGGGCTGTCTCTGTAAACCGTCTTGCGCAGCATCACCACTATCGTATCCGTAAAACTGTCCAGCGCCCTACAGAACACCGCAAAAATCACAGGCAGAATCTTTAACAGCAGCGGCCTATAGAGCAGTTCTTCCAAATCCAGCCACCGCGGCCAGAGATTCACATAACCTCCTGAGCCTTCCCCCTGTTTCCGGATCAATACTTTTCTGACGAAAAATACGTATACCAAAATACCGATAACAATGGAAATCAATCCGCCGCTTAAGCAGCTCAGGCTGAAATACCGCACTTCATGAACCGTTCCCCCTTCCGCGGAAACATTCAGAAATCCCTCTGCCAGCTTCGCCGCCCGCCCCATCACCCCATGAGGCATCAATCCCCAAAGAAAAAGCGCCAGCGCACTGCCTCCCAGAGCAAAGGCAGATTTTCCGTTCCAATAGTTCTTCCTCCCGTCATACTGTTTCTGCAAAACTCCATCTTGATTTTTCTCCACGAAAACTGCAATATACAGCTTTGCCATATAAGCTACCGTCAATCCGCCGGAAAATAAAAACAGCCACTCTGCCGATTTCATGGCAAGCCCCCCGCCGTACTCCACAATAGCTTCATGGAGCAGCGTCTTGCTGATGTATCCGCCAAACAAAGGGATACCTCCGATAGCCAATGCGCCTGTTAGAAAAACAGTCTTTAACAAAGGCTTCTTCCTTCCGAAACCGCGGATTTTGTTTAAATCCAGAGAACAGGTATTCTTATAAATCACCCCCGCCGCCAGAAACAGCACAAGCTTTATCAGGGAGTGGTTTACCATATGCAGCACCGTGCCGTGTACCGCCAAAACATTTTCCTCCCCCAGCAGTCCCTGCAGGCCGATTCCCACCAGAATAAATCCGATTTGTGACATGGATGAGCATGCCAGAGTCCTTTTCAGGTCGATGGAAAACACGGCTAAGAGCGCTCCCCCCAGCATGGTAATCACTCCCAAAACAAGTATCACCTTTCCCCACAACATATCATAGAGAAATAAATTACAGCTCAAAATCAATATCCCGTATATTCCTGCCTTCGTCAAAATTCCTGACAGCAAAGCCGATGCCGGCGCCGGCGCCACGGGATGAGCCTTGGGAAGCCAGATATGCAGCGGGAACGCTCCCGCCTTGGCGCCGAATCCAAACAGCAGGCACCCTCCCGCCACATAAAGGATATTCCGGCTGCCGAAGCCTGCCGCCGCTGCCCGCAGTCCGTCTATATCCAGCGTCCCCAGATAATGATACAGCAGGAAAATTCCCATCAGCATCACAAGGCCGCCCATGACCGCCACCGCCAGATACGTAGCCGCCGCTCTCAGAGAGGGTCTGTTTTCCTCCTGAGCCACCCACACATAGGAAGTAAAGGACATGATCTCAAAGAAGACAAAAGTGGTATATAAATCTGCGGACAGAAATACCCCCATGGTTGCACCTAATGTCCAGAGCAGAAACAGATAAAACCTGTTGACATTGTGATGCCCCTGAAAATACTCCCCCGACAACAATGCGGCCATCATCCACATAAAAGCCGCCACACAGCCATAGAGCAGCCGGAAGCCGTCCATACAGAAATGCAGTCCGAAGCCGCAGACTTCCGGCAAGGTATAAGACAACATTATTTCAACCGTCTCGGAAGTGTCCACATAGGACAAAAGCATCACCTTCGACCGCATATAAAACAACAGCGCCAGATATGCCATCAGCCCCAATTCTGCCGCCATTGAAATCAACGCCGCCAGATGGCTTCTCTTACCCATAAAATATGCAAGCAGTCCCGCTGCAAAAGGAAAAAATACCAACACTGCTAAAATACTGTCAAATTCCATATTCAGACCCTCCTGCGCTCTTAAAGAGGGGTGCTTTCACATCCTCTTTCGCACATACCAATTAATATTTGGAAGTTTACATCCAAACTTCCAAACATGCCGATGCAGTCGGCAAAAACAATCAATGAATTGGTGCAAAACCGGAAAATCGCGTTAATGGTTCTATGATCATACCCATAAAGCTATTCCAAATATTTTCAGCGGATTCCGGCTATTTCCCGGAGGAACCGGATCACCGGGGCGGAATGCAGGCCAAAACAGAGCATCACTGCCACAAAGACCGCCAAGGGCAGGAGCATCATCCAATTGGGATCCTCCACATCCGATATGCTCCCGTCATCGAACTCCTTCCCCGGAAAAAATGCCCGAACCATCATTGTCAGCATATACACCGCCGTCAGAAACGCCGAGACCAGCAAAGCCGCCACACCTCCATAGGCAAGGGGATTGCCGCTGTCCACAGCGGCCCTGCACAGATTCCATTTGCTGACAAAGCCGCACAGTCCCGGCACACCCATCAACGCAAAGGAGGCTGTTGCAAATATTACAAAAACCTTCGGCATCTTCCTTCCGAGACCGTTCAATTCATGAACATAATTCCGGCCGGTCTTATAAATTACCGCCCCCGCACAAAAGAAAGAGGTTATTTTCATAAAAGAGTGAAACAGCATATGGGACATGGCGCCCGTCAGCCCCAGCGGAGTCATTACTGCCACGCCAAACAGGATGTAAGACAGATTGCTGACCGTGGACCACGCCAGCCTCCTTTTGATATGAGTCTCCTTCAAGGCACGACTGCATCCGTACACAATGGTAATTATCGTCAGAGCCATAACCACATTCTGCGCCCATGTCCCTCTCAGCCGCTCCGTTCCGAAGCTGAAATAAGTCACCCGCATGGCCGCGAAGGCTCCTGTATTTACCACTGCCACCGCGTGAAGCAGCGCCGTCACAGGGGTGGGAGCCACCCCCGCCTTGGGCAGCCATGACGAAAAGGGAAACAGCGCCGTCTTGACACTGAACCCGCAGAAGCAAAGCACATAGACAAACAGCAGCATATTTCTCTTATCCGCAATTTGATCCATATCCAGAACCCCTCCCATGACAAAAGAAGAGGTAGTGCCATAGGTCAAAATGAAAATCATGCCTATAAAAGCAAATGCTGCCCCACCCAGCATATAATATAAGTATGCGCGGCTGGCAAGAACCGCCTCTCTGGTCCGTGTGTGCATAATCAGAGGCAGCGTCACCATACTCAGCATCTCAAAAAAGAAATACATGGTCAGAATATTTTCCGACAAAGCGATTCCCAGTGTGATACCATACGTAATCACATAGAACAGGAAAAAAGACTTCTCGTTGCTCTCATGCTTCATATATTCAAAGGAGTACAACAGCGCCGGCGGCCAAAGAAAAGCCGCCATAGCCGCAAACAGGCTTCCCATGCCGTCCACCCGGAAGGTGACGCTGAGATTTCCGGTAAACCGGAACACCGTAAGCGCTTCCTCCGGAGGATTATGCAGCAGCAAAAACACTAATGCAGAATCTATCAATGCACAAAGCTCTATATAAATACACATTGCCCTCCTGTTTTTAAAAGGAATCGCTGGAATCAGCGCCCCCGACAGCATGGGCAGCAATATGACAATTAACATCAGCATCTTACTCACGGCTTTTTCTCCTATATTTAATACATCAATTCTTATTTTGTGTTATTCCGCTCTTAATAAAAGACAGGCGACACCATTTCATAAAGAAAGCGAATCAAGGGATTGGGCAGAATTCCCATCAACAGTACCAACGCTGCCAGCAATACAAGGGGAATTCCCATCTGCAAAGAAGGTTCCCTTTTCGTCAGATCCATGGATGCCGCTTCCTCCCCCGGGAAAAATCCTTTCATGGTAACGGGCAGCAGATAGCCCGCCGTTAACAGCGCGCTGACCAGCAGAACCACCGGACCCAGCCATGAATAGACCTCTATGCCGGAGCGCAAAGCCCCTTGCGCCAGATACCATTTACTGATAAAACCGCCCGTAAGGGGAATCCCGATTAGAGCCATTGCAAAAATCGTATAGCACCACATCGTCCGGGGCATCCTTTTCCCCATTCCGTCAAGCTGAGCTACCCTTGTATATCCAAACTGATACAAAAAGATTCCCGCCGTCAAAAACAAACCGCATTTAATGAAAGCATGAGCTGCCGTGTGAAGCAGCGCTCCCGTCATTGCATCAGGGGTCAGCAGAGAAAGCCCGAATAAGATGTACGAAATCTGGCTTACCGTAGAATAGGCCAATCTCTTTTTCAGCACCGGCTCCCTGTATGCCAGAAGAGAACCCATGAAAACCGTAATCAGCGCCAATGTCATCCATCCGTACTGCACCCATGTTCCCCTCAGAAAATCCGGCCCCACAATGTAGTACACCGTGCGGATAACCGCCAGCACACCGCTTTTTACGATTATCCCCGACAACACCGCGGAAGCCGGAGAGGGGGCGGCGGGATGCGCGGCAGGCAGCCATGAATGCAAGGGAAACATGCCCGCCTTGGCGCCGAATCCCAGAAGCATGACAAACACTGCCGCAAGCAAGATTCCCCTATGCTCTTGTGCGGCCGCAATGTTCAGTGTGCCTCCGGCCGTAAAATTAAGTGTGTCGCAATAACGATATAAAAAGACAATGCCAAACAATCCGCCGTAAGCTCCGCACATGGAATAGAACAGATATTTCAGCGCGGCCATAATGCTCTCTCTGGAGCCGTTGTGTAATACCATGGGCATGGAAACCAATGTCATCAGCTCGTAACACAAGTACATTGTAATCAGATTTCCTGCAAAGTCCAAGCCCACCAGTACCCCGTAAAGGAGAAGATAGAGGCCGAAAAATCTTTTCTCCTCTCCTTCCCGCTCCATATAAACAAAGCTATACAGCCCCACCGCCAGCCAGATTATGCTGACAAGAGTCACAAACAGGCAGCCGATTCCGTCTATACGAAAATATATAGGGATCTTGTCCAGCAAGGTGAACAGCACCGCTTCTCTTTCACCGGTCCACGCCGCATACAGCGCTGCCGCTGCCGAAAGAACCAGCACCGCCGCCGTATAGACATGGAGCCCTCTCACGGAGCCTGCTGTTTTTCCACGTATATGCCCTGTAAAAGAAGATACCAGTAACAGGATACCTGCTATGGCAGGCAAAATGATAGGAACCAAAATCCAAAGATCCATATCTACACTCCTTTGTGCACTACTTCGTGTCTGCAAAATCATTTCTCTGGTCTGCGCGCCCTGTTCTGCAGCCGGTTCAACGGAACATTTCCAGACCGGCTTCAATCATATGAATCACCGGCTCAGAATTAAGGCCGAGAATCAAGTTTAAGATTACAAAGCAAATCAAAGCCGCCGATTTTCCGGGCTGTTCTCTCATATGAATGATTCTGTTTCCCTTAGATTCCCCGTCCTGAGAAGCAGGCGTATAAATACGAATTACCGTTTTCATGAAATAAACGGCATTTAATATGGTGCTGACGGCAAGAGCAATCAAAGTAATCAGCATCTTATATTCATGCCCCATGGCCGCCTGCGCAAATAGCAGCTTAGAGATAAATCCGGAAAACATGGGCAGCCCTACCATGGACAAGGCTCCCACCGTAAACGCCGCTCCCGCCAGTCTATGCCGAAACCCCGCCCCATGAAGTTCCTCGTAGCGGACGCTGTCGCCGGAGGCGTCCGTAAGCCCCGAAGCCGCTATGAACAACAGGGATTTGGTGGCGGCATGGGACAGCACGTGGTAAATGCTGGCTACCACGCCGATCTCCGTACCCAGACCGAACCCCATATAGATATAACCGATCTGTGCCACGGAGGAATATGCGATCATCCTGCGGATACTTTCTTCCTTGATGGCGCTGACGGAACCCATAATCATTCCCATAACTCCGAATACAAACAGAATATGGATTACCTTACTGCTGCAAATAATTTCGAAACCGATGACCCGGTAAAATATTTTAATCAATAAAAAAATATAACCTTTGGACACCAATGAGGATAAAATGGCAGCAGAGGATACCGTGGAGTATCCGTAGGCATCCGGAAGCCATGTGTGAAAGGGATACAGGGCGCTTTTAATCGCCAGCCCCACGGACATCAACACCAGCGAAACCATCAGCGGTATGCGGTACTCGCCCGATACTGCCAGCATTTCTACCTGCTGCCTGATATTACTCATCAGCAGATGCCCCGTCACACTATATAAAAAGCAGATTCCCAAAAGCAGTAAGCCGGAACCCAGCAGGCTCATAATCATATATCTGGCAGCCGCCTCGATGGTTCGTCCGTTCTGCCGGATCATAATCAATCCGCACGCTGAAATTGTATTAATTTCCACAAATACGTAGGCGGTAAAAAGGTCGTTCGTATAAATCAATGCCAGCAAGGAACAGAGCAGCAGATTTACCATGATATAATAGAGGTTCTGCTTTGATTCCTCAATCTGCAGCAGCCTTTCCCGGACGCCCCCCGCCATGCTCAACAGCATAATAACGCAAAAGAACACTGCCATGAAAGCTTCCAGCACCCCTACTCTGATCTCGTTTCCCCATGGCGCCGGAAAATGCCCCATTCGGTAAATAAAAGGCTCTCCCAGACCGGCCACATATCCCAATACACAGGAAGACATCAGCCCGATTATGACAATTACCGCCGTATTTACCTTCTTCGCCCATTTCCCGTCTAACACGGAACACAGGGGGCCCGAAAACAGGGATAAAATAATGGACATAAAAGGAAAATTCTGCACAAAGGCCATTATTTCCCCTCCTTCCTCAACAGAACGGATATCTTGTCCAGATCCAGCGTATGATACCGCCGATATAACCGTATGGTCAGCGAAAGCATCAATGCCGTCACGGAGACGGAGACTACAATGCCCGTCAACACCAAACCACTGGGAATGGGATTGATATAGGCCTCCACATTCTGTATCCCGTCAGCCGCCACCGGAGCTTTCCTGCCATCGATGTAACCTTTCAGGGCAAGAAAAAGATAAGTGGCCGTATCCATAATATTTAAACCCACAATTTTTTTAATCAAATTCTTCTGTAAAAGCAGATTGGAAAAACCGATTCCAAACAAAATCACTGCCACGGCTTCCGGATAATTATGCAGTAAATGGTTTACGTTCATCCTAATAGCCTCCTTTGCGGAACATAACATAAAAAGTATACATGGTTCCCGCCACGACGATACCCACGCAGATATTAAGCAGCAATATCAAACCGCTGCTCAGGATGGCTCCCGGATTCCCCAGCGGGATAATACTCTCTATGTGATTTGCGCCGGTATAAAAGGAATAGCTCTTGGCGATGCTGTAGCAGGCCAGCGCCCCGAAGCTCATACGGCGATAGGTCTTGGCGGTGAAAAATTTCTCCGTCTTGGCAAAGCCGAAGGCATTTAAATACAGAATCAAGCCCGCTCCGATTACCGCTCCGCCGGAGAAGCCTCCTCCGGGTCCCAAATGCCCTGCCAAAATAACATAAATCCCGAAAATGAAGATGGGTGGGACTAAAATTCTCGCCGCCGTCTGTAAAATCACATCATTCTTCGGCTCATGGGATCTGTCGTTTGCTTCCCCGTATTCCTGATCTCTCTTCGTATCGGCCCGCAGCAGAATCAGCACGGTACAGGTGGCAATGAAAAGGACATGGGACTCGCCCAGAGTATCGAAGGCTCTGTAGTCCAATATCATTCCCGTAACAATATTCACGGCCCCTGTCTCCTGAAGGCCGTTTTCAATGTATCTTTCCGATACTTCATTGTTCACCGGATTGCCCGCCTCTCCGAACGGAGGCAAAGCAGACACCGCAATGAGAAGCATCATCACCAGAAAGATACAGAACAAAACGCTGAATACCTTATATATTCCGGCAAATATTCTCACTTCCGCATTGTGCTCTATATCGTACAGCTGCCGGAGATGCTGCTCTTTATCCTCGTCGTGGAGTCTGGTGATCTCCTCGTCTTCATGAAACGCTTTCTGGCTTTTCATCTCCAAAGTATCCAGAAACGGGTCCTTGTATCCTTCCAGCCAGCGCTTAAATTTATAGGAAAAAGTTTTTTCATATTTCTCCTGAGGAACTTTCCTGCTCATTTGTCCCCACCGTTCCCTTCCTCGTTTTCTTCCCGATTGTCCTCCTTGATGACCGCATGAATCTTCTTCAGAGTCACCAGAAACAGTACCGTTGTGACACCCGCCCCTACTGCCGCCTCTGTGATGGCCAGATCGGGGGACTCCAAGAGGATCCATATGATGGACATAATCAAGCTGTAAGACATAAAGATCAAAATGGTGTTCAACAGATTTTTGGACAAACTGGCCGCCACGGCGCATACCACCAAGAACGCCAATAAGATACAGGTAAATATTGTCATATCACTGCTCCATCCTTTCTCCTTGCCTTTCTCTCCGGGCGGGCTTGTCCGCCTTTTCATAGTGCTTGTCCGGCTCTTCATCCGTAGTAATCTCCAGACGGGCAATCAGATGGGAAGATACCGGAGAAGAAAACCATAAAAATACAATGACCAAAAACAGCTTCAAAGAAGTAAAGTTCAGGCCGTTCATAATAATAAGCCCTATCATGGCGCTGCCGATTCCTAATGTATCTCCCATAGCTGCCGCATGCATCCTGTTTAGCACGTATTTAAACCGGAATACCCCTATCATTTCCAAAATAAAAATGGCAAGACCGCTGAGCAAAAACGCGGCACCTGCAATAAATTTAATCCATTCTGCCGCCCACATACTATCCCTCCTGCCCCATGGTATCTTTTATTGCATTTTGTTGTTCCGAAACTTCCCTTGCCGCTTCTTCCTGCTTTAAGGTACATTTCCCTTTGCTTTCCGACTTCTTGTCCGAATGTCCTATGCTGCTTTTCCCGTTACTTTCCGAACACTTTTCCCAATGTTCTATGCTGCTTTTCTCATTACTTTCCAAACACTTTTCCGAATGTTCTATGCTGCTTTTCTCTTTGTTTTCGGACTTTCTTTCAGGCTGCTCACAGGATCCCGGAGTGTTCCGGCTTGCGGATTTTCCGTTTCCGGTGTGCCCCTCCTTTTCCGCTGCTTCCTTTTTTTCCATGTACACGCCCATATATACTTTCGTCAGCACAATCACCGCCAGAAAGCTGATCATGGCATATATAATACAGATATCCGCCAGATAACCCTCCCCCATCATCACCGTCAAAATGCCGATGATTACGATAACCATTGTACCCATCATATTTACGGAGACGATTCTATCCGCTGTTCTGGGACCGATAATAGCGCGGAGCAGACAGAGGATTACCAACACCGCCAGCACAATGAGCACTGCCGTAAATAACCCATGATATGCCGCTTCCAGTCCCGCAATTCCTTTTCCCATTGCTTTCTTCTAACCTTCCTTCTCCAATTCCTCCAACAATTTCAGGCATTCCAGATTCTCGATTCCTTCCGACATACTCTCGTCCAGACAATGTACCGTGTACGTATCTTTTTCCAATGTCACTGTGATAGTCCCCGGCGTCAATGTGATAACATTGGCAAGAAAGGCTCTTGCCGTAGGTGTCTTTAAATGTGTCCGGAACATGACCAGCTTGGGCTGTATTTCCTCCTTCTGGGTGAGAATTAAGCGGAGCACTGCAAAATTGGCCACTATAATTTCTTTCAGCAGCAATAACAAAAACGCCATTATCTGAAAGACATGTTTTATATTTCTTTTTTCCTGCGCTATACTGTAATCCATGAATTTGCAGGTAAATGCAAACAGCACCGCGGCAATGATAAGCCCGAAAACAACTATTTCCAAGGTAATATTGCCGTTGAAAATGACCCATAGCAAAAAATATAACAAATACATAAAATCCTCCTGCCCTCATTCTTCTAAATGTCAAATATTTCCGTTACGGCATCCACATTATACTCCTGTAAAATAAATAAGGCAATAAATATAATTTTTCCCGTTTGGCAGCGGAAAAATCATATCTATTGCCCTTCACACATACTTATTTATATAATTTCGACTTTTTCAAAATATTTAATCAAAATATCCGCACAATTTTCGGCCCCCAGCTTAGAAGTATCCAAAATCATGTGGTAATTGTTAACGTCCCCCCATACCTTACCGGTATACTTATAGTAATAATCTGCCCGTTCCCGATCGTTCCCGTCCAGCATCTCCTTCGCATCCTCATAGGAAAGCGATTCCTTTTTCATAATACGCCTGATACGATCCTCTTTATCGGCACATATGTATACATTAAATACATTGGGCTGATCCTTTAGGATTTCGGAGGCACAGCGCCCTAATATAATGCAGGAGCGGCCTGCCAGCTCCCGGATAACCTCTGCCTCATCACGGTAACTGTTTCCCTCCAGCTCATGTTCGATGTATGCCTTGTCATAGACGGGAATTTCCAGCTTCTTCGACAGATTCTCCGCTATCATGCTGGCTCCGGTGCCAAAACGGCGACTCATAGTAATAACCAGATTCATAATCACTCCTCCTCTGCCTTTCTTCTGTATAAAATGAGGCTTTTCAAGCCATGGACTACCGGTATAATGCATCACGAAGTGATGGCAAGGCAGCGGCAGCTGACTTGAATTCTGCGTCAGCAGAGTCATTATACCACAGAAACCCAAACGTGACAAGTTATGATTCGGCAGTGCCAGAAATCACCAAATAACAGTAGATCACGCAAAAAGCGCGTGAAAACACCTCGCGTTGACAGCGAGTGAACAGTAAAAATAACAGCCCACAAAGCAAGATGAAACGGAAGGATGAAAAAACTTAATGAAAACTTCATAGAAACATAAGTTTGATTGTGGTATTCTATTTGCAATACAACTAGAAATTTGGAGGAAAAAATGGATAGACCAATTACAACGTTATTTATGCTTATGTCGGTTGACGGAAAAATCAGCACCGGAGCAACAGACAATTTGGATGTCGATAAAGACTTTCCTAAAATCGCAGGCGTAAGAGAGGGTCTGCATCAATATTACGAAATAGAACAGACAACTGACTTATGGGCGCTCAATTCCGGCAGAGTACAGGAGAAAATGGGCGTCAACACGAAGAAAATGCCGAATAAGACCCCTGTTTCCTTTGTGGTAATCGACAACAATCATTTGACCAAACACGGCATTCGCTATTTTTGCGCCCTGTCAAAAGAATTTGTTCTAATCACATCCAATACAAGTCATCCCGCATTTCAGGTGGATAAGGACAACCTTCATATCATCTGTCAAAGCGAGTTGTCTTTGACGGATGCACTAGCAAAACTTAAATCGGAATATGGATGTCAGAGGATTACCATACAAAGCGGCGGCACATTAAACGGGCTGTTTCTTCGGGAAAAGTTATTTGATTATGTTGATATTGTTGTTGCTCCTGTTTTAATTGGCGGCAAGGACACATCCACTCTGATTGACGGAAAATCTTTGCTGTCAGAAAATGAATTATCACAATTAGGGGTGTTGAAATTGCAGAAATGTACTGTTTTGGAAGACTCATATCTCAGATTGAGTTATAAGGTAATCCATTGACAACTTTCGGTTTGTCTACTAACTGTCTTAACTTTTCTCATTTTTCAAGGCTTTGCAGTATGTTTAACCTTAAAATATATATCCTTTTCCCTTGTTTTTGCCCTTATGGGAGTTCGTAACATGAGGGAAAAGGATATAACACAAGGGAAAGCATAAGTACAAACTCACTTGCTGTATATTTAGAAAGAATTGGTGAAGGGGGGAAAAATAGAACGTAAAAAAGCAGCATTTTTCCAAAGCTGTTCTAATGCTCTATTTCAGCTTTGGAACAGCTTTAGTAATGCTTGGTTTGCGGACTTTTAGAAGATAAGATATAACCGTAATGCTATAGTTTTTTCAAATAATGCCCGATAACACTGACTCCCTCATTTACTACAATAAAAGCCTTGGGGTCATATTTATGGACAATTGTTTTCAGACGCCCTACCTCATATTTTGACAACAGTATATATAAGATATGAGAACGGTCATAGGTATACGCACCTAGCGTAGACCATTTGGTAACGCCTCTTCCCAGTTCCTGAAACACTTCTTTTTCCAATGCCGTAGTGTCGGCCTTGGTAATCACATGTACTTCTACATTGATATTCTGTGTATGCACCTTATCCATAGCCACGGAATATACTGCGGCATAAATAACGGAGTACACCACTATGTCCAAATCAAACAGAAATGCACAGGTGCCGTAGAGCGCCAGATTCACCAGCAGCCCTACCTTGCCCACGCTGAAATCCTGCTTCCATCTCGTCAGCAGTACTCCCACGATGTCCATTCCGCCTCCCGAAGAGCCCATTCGCAGCATTATCCCCGATCCGGCCCCCGATATAATGCCTCCTACCACACAAGCCGCCATCACGTCTTCCACCACCGGGATAACGGGAACCAAGGACAGGAACAATGTCATGGCAGTGACGGAGATCACCGTCTTGGTCAGGAATTTACGTCCTATCTTTGTAAAAGCCACTATAAAAATAGGAATATTAATCAAATAGTAAATCACACCGGCAATGTCGAAAGCATTGAATTGCAGATGCAGAAATTCCGCAAGCAAAGTACGGATCACCTGACAGATTCCCATAACCCCGCCGGTGTAAAGCGCAGCCGGCACTATAAAGAGATTAATTCCCGCTGCATACAAAAATGCACCTGCAATACATGCCAATGCCTTTTTTCCTTCGTCAAGCAATAATTTTTTATCCATATCAGTTTTATGCCCGCTCCGCAAAATTTTTTAAATCTGCCGCCGACATTGCGCCCACTTGGGTTGCACAAGCTTTTCCGTCTTTGAACACCATAAACGTGGGAATGCTCGCCACACGGTATCTTTGGGCAATCTGCATATTCTCGTCAATATTGCATTTTCCCACCTTTATCTTTCCGTCAAGTTCCTCCGCCATTTTTTCCACAATGGGCGCCATCATTTTACAGGGACCGCACCAATCCGCAAAAAAATCTACCAGTACAGGAACGGATGACTGCAATACCTCCTGCTCAAAGTTGTCGGTCGTAAACTTATATTCCATCTTCTATCTCCTTTCCGCACCGTCTGACGGTGCCTGCGTTTCTTCCCATACCATGGGATGTGTCTGTAACCTGCTTCCCGCATCAGGCAAAATAATGTATTTACAGATGGGATTCCCCATGGCAGAAAATTTTTCTTCATATTCCGTCATCACATTGCCTTCCATCAAAGCGTCGTCGCCGTGCAGGTCATATGTGATTATTTCCGCCTTCCAGCCCGCAGGAGCCAGCTCCTCCACGGCGAAATCAAAAAGCATCCGATTGTCCGTCTTAAATTCCAGCTTTCCTTCTTTTCCCAAAATGACGGCATACCGCGCCAGAAACTGGCGGGAAGGAAGCCGCCTCTTGGCATGCCTGTCCTTTGGCCACGGATCGGAAAAGTTAAGGTAAATCCGCTCCACCTCTCCTGCCGCAAACACTTTGGTTATATCCTCCGCATCCATGCGCAGAAATCGCAGATTCGGCAGCTCCTCCTGCTCCATTTTCTGTATGGCCCGGAGCAGCACACTGGAATATTTCTCAATTCCCACATAATTGATTTCCGGATGCTCCTTTGCCATAGTATGTATAAATTTCCCCTTTCCCATTCCGATTTCAATATGAATAGGCTTGTCATTTCCGAAAATATTCTTCCATGTGCCGGGGCATTTCGGCTGTACGGCCTCCTGTATGACATATCTGCTGTCTGCAATGACCTCCCGGGAACCTGTAATATTACGTAATCTCATGATAATACCTCTTGCGTGCCCCAACGGCACAGACAATCTATAAACTGCTGAAAAGCTCCTCATACAATTTACTGTATCTCAACGCAATTGTCAATGGTTATGGTTGTCGCAGCTCCCTTAATACAGCGATTCCGTCTCGCCATGCAGACAAGCTTCCACGGACAGACTACACCTCAATTCTTCATAATTAAACTGTTGCCCGTTTGCAAATAATCTGTAATTGCTTCTATGGTTTTGAGAAAAAATAGTGTATAATGGGAGACAAACATTTTTTACAAATTTCTGCATAATGCATCACGCTGATACCCTATACTATATTGTTACTTTATGAGGATACGAATATGTTTCAAAATAGACGCTTTTTTCATTCATGGATCTCAACCTTCACAGCCTTTGCCTGTGCCGGTATTCTGTTTCTGGAAGCCGGACTGTCTGTCCACGCCGCTTCCAAGACGGAGCTGGCGCTGGAGAATAACCGCGCTCTGCCCATACAGTCCAACGAAACGCCGAACTGGCCGACTGGGCCGGTGGTAGGCGCAGAGTCTGCTATTTTAATGGAACTGGAGACAGGCGCCATTCTCTATGAAAAAAATATTCACATGAAGGAATATCCTGCCAGTACCACTAAAATCCTGACCACCTTAATAGCTTCGGAGTTGTGCTCTATGGACGAAATCGTGACGTTTTCCCATGATGCCGTGTTTGACACTCCCAGAGACAGCAACCATATTGCCATGGACGTGGGGCAGGAGCTGACCATGGAACAATGTCTGAATGCCATCCTGATCCGCTCCGCCAACGAGGTTTCCTTTGCCGTGGCAGAGCATATTACCGGCACCACCGATTGGTCGGTATTTGCCGAGAGGATGAATGAGCGGGCGGCGGAACTGGGATGTCTGAACTCTCATTTTGTGAATCCTAACGGGCTTCCGGACGAAAATCACTACACCACAGCCTATGATCTAGCCATGATCGGCAGAGCTTTTTTCTCCAATGAGATGCTCTGCAAAATCACCCTCACAAGACGTATGGAATTTCCGGTCACGGATAAGCTTCCGCTGGGAAAACTGGAAGTTAATCTCATGAAAATGATTCCCGGCAACGAATATGCCTATGAATATCTGGTAGGCTGCAAAACAGGATACACCGAAGCCGCCAGAAGCTGTCTGGTTTCCTGCGCCGAAAAGGACGGTATGAAATTAATCTGTGTCGTTATGAAGGATGAGGCTCCTTTTCAATATGAGGACACAATCGCCTTGTTTAATTACGGCTTTAACAATTTCGACAAGGTAAATGCCGCCCAGACAGAGACAAAATATAACATCGATGATACGGGACTTTTTTACAGCGGAAACGACATATTCGGCAGCTCCCAGCCCATCCTGTCCCTGAACAAAAACGATTATATTATCCTGCCTAGAACCACCAGCTTTAACGATCTGGAATCCACCATCTCTTACGAGACGGAGAATGAAAACCAAGCGGCTGTCATTACCTACACCTACCATGATGTCTATATCGGAGCCGTTTCTTTAAATTTTGCGGAAAACCGGAAAGATTCCTCTTATCTGTTTAACACTCCGGAAGATGAGGCCGACTCCGAAAAAAAGGATTCCTCTTTTGTCTTTATCAATATTGTAAAGGTGTTAGGAATCCTGATTGCAGTCGGTGTCATCGGTATTCTGTTCGTTTTGGCAAAGCTTTTTATGAAGAACTACGAATTTGCCGGCCATAGAAGGCGGGCGTGGAAAAGAGAAAGCCGCAGACGCCGCAAGAAAGCAAAGCGTGCAAATAGATTCAGGGACTTCGACTTTTGATCGAAGCCCCTGTTTTTATTACCGTTTCCGGTAATTATTTCTCCTGCCTCTGATTTGCCTGTGCCTGTTTATGCCTGCGGTTGTGGCGTCTCTTCAATTCTCTCGCGTGGGCGTGCCGTTCTGCCAGCATTGCGGCCTCTTGTTCCGTGATAAACTTGGTGGTTTTGACCACATAAATTTTATCATTGCAGGATCTGCGCAACCGGATTTTCCCTTTCAGATATCCATGTTTATCACAGTACGCCAGACAATAATAATGTCTGCTGTTGGAGGTGAACCAGCGAATCTTTTTCCGCAGGTTTCTATGGCAGAGATAGCATCTGCTGGAGATTACCTCTTTATCTGCCATGGCATCCGTCTTATTGTCAAATTCTCTGGAAATATATTTCATATAAGTGTCAAACTGCACTTTGATTTCCTTCTCCCGGCAGGCAGGGGGATGGTATGTGTCATAGGACACCTTTTTTAATACTTCCGGATATTCCGCCGCAATTTTCTCAAGAATCTTTGCTGTGTAATAAGCGTCGCTAAAGGCTCTATGAAAAGGGATATCCTTTTCCATCCCAAGGAAATCAACGGCATACTCCAACGCTTTTCTAGACTTCCCGTCTTCATAGGCAATGCTGAAAAGCTTCTGTATATTGAGATAGATTATAGGGCCGTGGGACAGCGGTTTCATATGATAAAATTTCATATTCCGCTGCAGTTCTTTTACATCCTGATCTCCCCATGTACAGAAAATGTAATCTTCCCCACACCAGCGGAGAAACTGCTCCGCCGCCTCCGGAAAGAGCTTCCCCCTCTCCAATTCCTGCATCTGCAGATGAATCAATTTGCTGGTAATCAGATGCATCTCCGTATATACCTGAGGTTTTATCAGTTGACTGAATTCACCCACCATAAGATAATCACCGCTCAAACGAAGAGCGCCGATCTCAATGATTTCAAAAGGGAACTTGTCGTTTTCCTCTTCCAAACCGGTATTGCTTTGATTCCATTCTAAATCCAAAACGATATAATTCATCCGTTCTCTCCTCACATCAGCTGCCGTTCCGGTTTCTACACCGGAAAAGAATCTTTGCTTTCGGTGCCTTTGCCCGGCGGCCAAGTCCTTTCACTCAGCTGAGAGAATCAATGGTTTCCTTCTTCTCCGTCTCGATAAATTGTTTCTCAATCCATGTGCGCACCAAAGAAATCCATGTGGTACACTCCTCCTGAACCGCGTCGCCTCCGGCAGTCTGAGTGAGACGATTGGCAAGCCCCAGACCATGGCCTCCCGCCGGATACATATGGAATTCCGTGTTCACGCCGGCACGGCGCAAAGCGCCGACAAACAGCAGTGAATTTTCTACGGGCACGGACCCGTCCGTAAACGTATGCCAGATAAATGTAGGCGGAGTCTGGTTCGTGACTTGATTTTCCAGCGACATTTTAGCCAGCCATACAGGATCCTTCGCCATATCTTTCAACAGATTTTCCACGGAACCTCTATGGGCAAATTCTCCCGTGGTAATGACGGGATAGCACAGAATCAAGCCGTCGGGTCTAAAATATTCATTGTCTTTCCCCAGCGCCCTTGCCAGAAACTTTTCCTGCCAATATACTCCCAGAGAAGCGGCCAGATGACCTCCTGCGGAGCAGCCCAGCACCAGAATCTTGTCCACATGCCATTCCTTTGATTTTTCCCGGATCAAAGCCATGCTGTACGCCAGCTCCGTCAGGGAAGTCGGATAACACGCGGGAGCGCAGGAGTATCTCAGCACCGCGGCATGGCATCCCATGGCCAGAAACTGCATGGCAAAGGCCTCCGCTTCCCGGTTGGAAGTATATGCGTATGCGCCGCCGGGACAGATTAATACCAAAGGTCTCGTAGGAATACCCACCTCCTGATAAGTATCCTGAATATATGTCACTAATTTTGTATCAGGCAGGGAATCCCCCACCTGAATCGGAAATGTTTCGTTTCTCATAATTATACCCCTTGCGTGCTTTAACACGCTTACCAGACATGCCGACACAGTCGGCACAAACAATCAATGAATCGGTGCAAGGCCGGAAGAACGCTGCTCTTGCGTTCTTCTAACTGCTTTAGCAGTTTGGGAAGAAGCTCTGCTCCGCAGAGCGTGAAATCACTTAGCGAGGTCTTTCCGAGCCTAGTGATTTCCTTCACACTTCCAAACATGCCGCCATCGGCGGCACAAACAATTTATGAATTGGTGCAAGGCCGGAAGAACGCTGTTCTTGCGTTCTTAAAGGAATGGCAAAGCCATTCCTTGGGAATGACTTAGATTTTCTTAGGTTGGGTACAAAGAGGGAGTGTTTACACACCCTCTTTCCAACCTTAGAAAATCTTCATTCCGTTCACACTTCCAGTCATGCCGACGCAGTCGGCACAAACAATCAATAAATCGGTGCAAGTCCGTAAGAATCGCTGAAGCGATTCTTACGTGTGAAGAAGCTCTGCTTCGCAGAGCGTGAAATCACTTAGCGAGGTCTTTTCGAGCTTAGTGATTTCCTTCACACTTTCCGTCTATGTGAATACGATCTAGTATGCTCTTCCCCAGTATACCATCTTTTTGGCAGGTTTTCCACAACATACACAGGTATCTGCAATCTGTTCCTGCTCAAAAGGCATACAGCGGCTGGTTACGCTGAGTTTTTCCTTAATCTTATCCTCGCAGTCTTGTTCTCCGCACCACATAGCCTTAACAAATCCCGCTTTCTCATTGAAAATTCTCTCGAATTCCGCCATATCCGCCGCCGTGTAAGTGTGAGCCTCCCTATGGGTTCTGGCTCTCTCCAGCATTTCTTCCTGAATAGTCTCCAAAAGCTCACCTATCTTAGCCTCCAGCTGATCCAGTGATACTTCCAGTTTCTCTCTGGTATCCCGGCGGCAAAGAATGCACTTGCCTGCCTCCATATCCTTGGGACCGATTTCCACGCGGATAGGATATCCTCTCATTTCTGCTTCCGCGAACTTAAAGCCGGGAGATTTGTCCGTGTCGTCCACCTTCACCCGGAAGCTTCCCGCCAAACGGTCACGAAGCTCATATGCCTTATCAAGCACGCCTTCCTTCTTCTGTTGAATGGGAACGATGCATACCTGAACGGGAGCCACTCTGGGAGGCAGAACCAAACCTTCGTTGTCTCCGTGTACCATTATGATGGCTCCGATGAGGCGAGTGGTCATTCCCCATGATGTCTGATATACATATTTTAAAGTATTGTCCTTATCCGCGAACTGAATACCGAAAGCTTTTGCGAAGCCGTCCCCGAAATTATGGCTGGTGCCGGACTGTAAAGCCTTTCCGTCATGCATCAGCGCCTCGATGGTATAGGTAGACACCGCACCCGCAAATTTCTCCTTGTCTGTCTTCTGGCCCTTAATCACAGGGATAGCCAGTACCTTCTCGCAGAAATCGGCATATACGTTTAACATTTGAATGGTTCTCGCCTCCGCGTCCTCGGCAGTGGCATGAGCGGTATGTCCCTCCTGCCACAAAAACTCTCTGGAACGCAGGAAAGGTCTGGTTTCCTTCTCCCATCTGACCACGGAGCACCACTGATTGTATACCTTGGGCAGATCCCTGTAAGAGTGGATATCATTTTTGTAAAAATCACAGAAGAGCGTCTCGGAAGTAGGACGCACACAAAGACGTTCCTGAAGCGGCTGCAGCCCCCCGTGTGTCACCCACGCCACTTCAGGAGCAAAGCCTTCCACATGATCCTTCTCTTTCTGAAGCAGTGATTCGGGAATAAACATGGGCAGGTACACGTTCTCCACACCTACCTCTTTAAACATGCCGTCCAGCTGTTTCTGAATCAATTCCCAGATTGCATACCCCGCGGGCTTAATCACCATACATCCTTTTACGGAGGTGTAGTCGATCAGTTCCGCCTTTTTTACCACATCCGTGTACCATTGTGCAAAATCCACATCCATGGAAGTAATCGCTTCCACCATTTTCTTGTCTGCCATAATTTTCCTCCTAATTTAGTTCCCTACACTTCGACACCCCTGTTCTGAAAGGGATATCAGACGCTTACGCCTCTGATATCCCTTTCGGGTGTCTCGTTCCGGGATTTGTTTATTTAGTTCCCTACACTTCAACACCCCTGTTCTTCCACTCCCTTCATCCGGCCTAGAGCGTGTTTGAAATTTGCTTTCTGACAGAAGCGGGGCGCACAGACGGCGGGAATGCCGGGTTTTTATCAAAAAACGCCGGGTTTTCGTTCCCACAAAGGGACCGAAAACTCGGCGATACCACCCTAATTGATGCTGTTCACACCCATCTCTTCTGCCGTTAACGCCGGCATACGCTGTACTTTCTTCCAATAGGTATTTCCGAACTCATACAGGACTCCGAGGCAGGTTCCACACATTCCGCATAAAGGCTTCCACCCTTCGCGCCCTCTCTCTGTAATGCTTTCCGCATGTACTATTCCTCTTCACAGTCGTTCTATATGTATGTGATTGTAGTGCAGAAACACTTTGTTTGTCAAGGGAAAATTATGTATCGTTTTGCGGTTCGCTTTTTATCTTGTGCGGGACATTCCTCTTATGGAATGTCGTCACAAGCTTTCATCACAAAGCAAGCCCTGCCTTTTTCTTTTGCTTTGTACAACATTTCATCCGTTTCGGATAGAATCAGTTTCACATTCCGGGGATAAGCAAATTGATATGCGCCTATGCTGCAGCTCACTTTTTTATCAGGGAGTATGCCTGAAATCATTTTAAGAAACTGTTCCAGACGCTGCTCCAGCTCCTCTTGCGGCATTCCGTCTTCAATGATAACGGCAAATTCATCCCCTCCGATTCTTCCTACCTTTCCGTCCTCCTCCATTATAGTCTGCAGGTTCACCGCAATCTCCCTTAAGACCTTATCTCCTACCATATGTCCGAAAGTATCATTGATTTCCTTAAAGTAATCTACATCCACAAACAAAAACCATCCCGTCTTTCCTGCGTCCATGCCTTTTGTTTCCTGCGCCTTCTCACAATAATACAGGAACATCCTCCTGCCCATTACGCCGGTCAGCCCATCCATTTCTCCCCTATATTCTTTGTATGACATATATTTATATATGGCCATTAACATAATCACCGAAATCAGGTTCAATGCAAGGAATGCAATCAAAAATTGTATCTGCAAATGCAGCAAATCAATAGAGATCACATCGGAAACGGCCACCCCGTGCTGCCCCAGCATATAGGATTCTCTTTGGGAAAAATAGACGGTGGCAAAAACAGCCATACATAACAAGAAGCACTCAAACACTACAAAAAATAAATTCATCTTACGGGACGA
The DNA here is from genome assembly GCA_910589655.1 of uncultured Acetatifactor sp. Lineage (GTDB taxonomy): Bacteria > Bacillota > Clostridia > Lachnospirales > Lachnospiraceae > Acetatifactor. Next base: position 71,615 of record CAJUTJ010000093.1, read on the forward strand.
ATACGGATTGTTGACGGATTGGTCAATGCACTGCTTAATATTCCGTATCGTTTTACTTTGATAAAATGCCCACAATAATTCAACTGCCCCTACGCAGACCATTGCAAAAACGGCATCGCCCCAGTCCCATTGCAGCGCCGAGCTGTAAAAATATCCAAGCTCCGGAAACAAAATGCCCATGGCGGAATAGACAATCAGCGAGTGAAGCTTAGGTGCAATTGCAGATATCACCCCTATCCACAGACGGTAGTGTTTTCCTTTTCTTGCCAGCAGAAACGCTGCTCCGATTAAAAAGCCAAACAGCATTCTTGTACCCACGCTTAAAAGAAAGCTGCCCATCGGCGATCCGCTTAAAAACGGGGAGAACACCGCATCTGCGGGCAGAACATAATATGCGGAAGCCTTATACATACTGGCAATTCCGAAGACAAACCCGACAATGACAGATTGTGCAGGGCCATAAAGGCATCCCGCCGCCAGAATCGGGATATAAGCTATCGTAATGGAGATAGGCGGAATATGGATATACCCTAAAGAGGTAAAAGACATTAACAGCTCAATTCCAATTAAAATACCCAGAAAAAAACGGTCAAAACAGGAAGCATACCATATTTTTTTCATTGTTTTCATTATATATCCCTCTCCGACCGCTGTTTCAGCAATCTGTCATAATTGAAATACTTTTGCCCTTACAGGTTCTCTGCCAGCACATCCTCCAGCCGTTCCTTAATTTCGTTTACATGGACAGAGGTATAAATTTCTCCCGTCCGTGTATTGACCACAAAATCGTAAGATTGTTTTTGCCACACAAAGCGTCCCTCGGCATACTCCGTCAACGCATATTCCGCATCCACCACTGTTGTAATCGGCTCTATGTCTTTTATCACCGATCCTTTGTATGTATCTGTGAGATATTCCGAAGAAATTCTCTTGGCCTCCCGCAAAAAAGCATTTTTCTCTTCTCTGGTAAAGTTATTGGGAATACAACCCGTGAAGATACAAAGGGAAAGTGTAAGTAGACAGATTCCGGTACATAGGTGCAAGCCTGCCCGCAAACGATTCAATCGTTGCCTGTATCGCCGCTTGAAAGAAGGCGGCTCCGTTTCTATGTGAAGTTGATTTTTATGATATAAAATATGCCACATATTGTAATGATACAATACATGGCACAAAATAACAATAGAGACGGCAACAAATACACAGAAATCGCATTACAGCAATGAAAAATTACCGTCTATTTTCCGATGCCGCTTTTAATACGTCCAGCCATTCCACAATTCCGTTATCTTCAAAGAATGTAATCTCTGTCCCGGAATCACTGTATCCCCGCCAGATATACACCTTTCCGTCATAAATCCTAAGCCGTAAATCATAACTATGCCCATATTTTTCCGCAAAAACCAAGGAAATACTGTCTTCCAGCCCAAACCGTTCCGATGCCACTTCCAGATACCACTCCTCCAGCGCTCCCAGAGTATCCTCATCCGTTATTATTGTCATATTCTGCAGAAGATCCGATAACTTCTGCCGCTCCTCCGCTGTCAGCTCCCGCTGCTGAACCCGCTTTTCCGATTCCGCTTCACCCCAGAATATTGTAATACTTCTGGGTTCTTCCTTCCAAAGAGGAGAGACAATCAGATCCGTATGGATTCTATAACCTGCCAAAATCACCATGGGCATCAGCAATGCCCCCGCCAGCACAAGGACTTTTGCCTTTACCGTTTTTCCGCATAGAAAGAGCACGGCCTCTGCCACAACGGCCAGCAAAAACAAAAATACCATAAGCTGTCCCCATGTATAAGGCTGATTCAGATCCGACATATAGGGGTTGGCAAACCGGAACAGCCACCTGTCCGCTCGATAAGCATAACGGGAACCTGCGGCATAACAGATCAGCGCCGCAAATACCCAAAAGATCACCCAGTCCCTCCTGCTCCGGATCCGAAATTTGTCCCAATCTATTTTTTGAAGCATTTTCTCCATGAAACCTCTCCTCCTGTCTATTGAAAAGATTTTCTTTTCCCGTTTTTTCATTTTATAATTTCTATGCCCACGCCTTCAGGCATCATTACGCCCTCTTCCTCATACCGACGGATTATCTGCGCAAATTCTGCGGAAATATGATAAGTCCTCCCCTTCTCCGTGACTAAATACTGTTTTTCATAATTGACGCCGCATACGCAATAACGGACGGAGTCAAAAACAATCCTCAGCGGCAGTTCCCCTTTAAAATCTCTGGCAATCGCTCTCTCTTCCAGCTCGCTGTAGAATATTTCTTTCACTGAATTTCCGTCTTCTCCCCCCCCGATGCCGCATCCCCTTCCCTCGGAGTTAACCACCGTAAAAACAGGATCCCCTTTTAGGTTTTCATTGTCATATACTGCCTTTGCATTGACAAAATAGGATGCGCCCACCGCCGATAAAATGACTGCGCACCAGACAGCCCCGAACTTCATATACCTCCCCAGCGTAAAGACCCGCTTGTCTCCCGAAAAGTAAGCCAATGATCCATATATGGCTCCGCCGATGAGAATAGTAGTACATACCTCCGCCAAAAAAGTGGCAATAATACTATGGGGGAAAAACTCGGTAAAATTCCAATACCAATTTTGTTTTGTGGAATCTGTCCCTATGATAGAGACATAAATCGCCTCATTGATCTTATAAGGTATTGCCAATATCACCTTTATGGGCAGAAAACCTACACTTGTGTAAATGTGGCTGTAGGCACCCATAATACATCCCACAACAGTAAACACCGCTATGCGGAAACTTCCCGATTTAAACTTGGATACCCGCTCTTTTAATTTCCTATCTTCTCCCTGATAGACCACCTTTGGAATCTCTATTCTTTGTTCATCCATACCTTGAAACGTCCTTTCCCGAAATGATTTTTGCATTGCCGCACCGAAAATCCTTAATTCGTCCCACCCTCGTAGATTCGGCGGAATTTCTGACGTGCCCTGTAAATACGGCTTTTTACCACCTCCGGTGTAAATCCCATGATTCTCCCGATTTCCTCATAAGAAAGCTCCTCAAAATCCCGGAGCAGCAAAATCGTCCTCTCCTGCTCACTCAGACACATTAGGCATCGGTGGATTTCCCCCGCCTTCTCCTTTTTCAAAGCTTCCTCCTCGGGCTGGCTGCGGCTGCCGTCAGGCACCTCCTCCCATTCCTTTTCCTCCAATAGGACAGGCTGTTTCTTTTTGGCATAGCTTAAGAACACATTTCTGGCGATGCGGAGCCCCCATGTGCGCACACTTGCCTCTCCTCTGAATTTGTCCAAATGCAGGAACATCCTAAGAAATACTTCCTGACTTAAGTCCTCTGCCAGTGTCTTGTCCCTTGTCATATAAGTCAGATATCCGTAAACCGAATCCCTACACTGTTCATATGCAGCTGCAAATTTCATTTTTACACTCCATGTCCGCTTTGGCGGACTCAAAATCAATAGTTGAATACACATTTTATTCAACCTTACACCCATCTGCGCGCTGCGGCGCGCACTCAAATCAACAGTTGAATACACATTTTATTCAACCTTACACCCATCTGCGCGCTGCGGCGCGCACTCAAATCAATAGTTGAATACACATTTTATTCAACCTTCCAGACATGCCGCCATCGACGGCACAAACCGGATTTCAAATCCCTTTAATTTAACAGACTCCTCTCCCACAAAAAAGTTACGCTTTCCGCTAAAAAATCAATCCAAAATATATTGTCTTTTTAATTCCAAAAAAATCTGCAGCTGCTTCAATATATAAAAAAGAACGGCTCTTGCCTCAAACTCTTCTCTGGTCTGCGGAAGCTGTTCCTCTTTCATCTGCCGCATCAGCTGCTCTAATTCTTCCAGCAATCCCTTCACGGTGTTGTCTCTGTGATAGCATTGTTCAATCCTGTCCAGAAGATTTGCCACCTGCGCCGCCTGTCCGGGCAGGTAAACAAGCCCCTTGATATTGAGATAGATTTCTTTCAAAATCAGACTCTGCTGCTCTCTCATTTTAATATAGTCAAGTTCCCTCGTGTCCGCATTAAAAAGGGCATTCCCGTAATTAGCAGCCGCACACCGCTCTGCCGAGTCCAGAGACTTTTGCAGACTTTCGAAGCAGCCCGCCGTATACTCGCTTTTGTCTTCTTTGAGCAGCCATACGGCCATGCGATGCAAAATCCCCTTGATCTGCATGTCCGCCTCCTCTGCCAAACGGTCAAACTCCGCTCCTTTTCTGCGGAGATGCAGATTCACAAGGATTCCCAGCGACGTACCGACACAGAACAGCAAAGCTTCATTCAGCATCAAGTTAGGGGACATGCTCCTTTCCGAAAGGAAATGGGTGACTAACACGGAATCCATGGCAATGGCCTCCCCCCATCCCATAGAAAGACATAGGAAAGCGAACAAGAATAAATACAGGGCAAAAGCCCATAATGTATAATCTAAAATAAAAAAGCTGCCTGCCGAAAGCATCAGCGCACATAAGAATGCCAATGCCCTGTTGCGGGCGCTTTTTAAAGTTTCCCTTTTGGTGTTTTGGATGCTGAGAACCGTGATGATTCCTGCAGTAGCAGAATATTTCAGCCCCAGCTCGCCGGCAATGGCGATAGCTGCCAGCGCCGCCAACGCTATTTTTAAGCTTTTGACCGCTCCGGGTTTCATGTTATGGTGTAAGTGATTGACTCTTCTTTCCAATATCCTATCCTTTCTCTCCCATATTACTCCAACACATCAAATGCAGTGCCGCAAGCCCACGGACTTCCCACATCGCAGCGTCCATGATGATACTGACGGGTAACCATTTCTCCCCGTCCCTCTACCACGTCAACCTTAATCCGGCTGTCCCCCGCCTCAGTATATCCGTCCAAAAGAGCTATCAGGGCATCAATGTCCTGCCCGTCTCCGTTCTCTAAGGAGCGGCCGTCCTCCTTCAGATCATTTGGTTCTGTCGGTCCTTTATCCACATTATTCGGCATTATTTTTTCTCCCTGTATGCTTAAAAAAGGTGTCTACACACCCTCCTGCGCAAATCACGCAAGCACTTCCTTTCACACTTTCAGTCATGCCGACGCAGCCGGCACAAACAATTTATGCATTGGTGCAAGTCCGAGAAACTTCATTCCTTTAGTTCCAAGCTTCCAAAAAAATCCCCCTCTGCCGTTTCTTCCAACTGGCACTCCAGCAAAAAGCTCCGCACCTCCGGATCCGCATCTTCCAGCTGCTCCAGAAGAAATCCCAAATTCTTTCAGCCCCTTCATATGAGCAAAAGCCCAGTCCTCCACCGATTCCAAGGAATCCGGAAGAATTAAACTTTCCACATTGCGGCAGCTTAGAAATGCCTTGGCCCCGATAATTGTCAACGGTACGCCGTCCGCTTCCCGTGGCAGCTCCACATATCTATTATTTTCTTCATATTTTTCATATCGGTATCCCATAAACTTAGTGTATCACACTTCCGGACATGGAGCAATGGCGTTACTATAAGAGTCACTTTCACACGTTCTTTGTGCGATCAAACCTAAACGATTAGAATAATCCCTTGGACAGACGGACAACAGCTCTGCTTTATATTCTTGTGGTGATCCGGATATAACTATGGTACAATTTGCTGAGATAATCAAATCCTTACATTGAAAACAAACACGGGAAAGGGCATTCCATGGAGCGTATATTAACTTACCGGATTGAAAACGTGAGACAAAATTTCACAGTAAAGCAGTTTTTAAAGGCAAAAGGCTACTCTACTCAGAATATGATTGAGTTGAAAAAGCGCCCTGTCAGTGTACAGCGGAATGGCCTTCCCGTTTTCATGAACCAAACGCTTTGGGAGGGGGACATCTTACAGATTCATATTATAGAAGAAACCTCCTCGGAACATATTCTTCCCGTGGAGCTGCCGCTAAACATTGTTTATGAAGATGACGACATAATGGTTATTAACAAGCCTGCCGGAATGCCCATCCACCCTTCCATGAATAACAGAAATAACACGCTGGGAAATGCCGTTGCCTTCTATTTCGCAAGCCAACATATTCCTTTTGTTTTCCGTTGTATCAATCGTCTGGACAGAGATACCTCCGGACTTACCATTATTGCAAAACATATGGTGAGCGCGGGAATCTTGTCCGCGATGGTGGCTGAAAAAGGTTCGAAAGGCATATGCCGGGAATACCTTGCCATTGTCCGGGGGCATATGCTTCCGTCCGCCGGAACCATAGACGCTCCCCTCTCCCGAAAGCCCGGCTCCATCATAGAACGCACCATAGACTTTCAAAACGGGGAACATGCCGTGACGCATTATCGGGTATTGGCGGAAGCAAATGGCCACAGTCTGATTTCGCTTATCTTGGAAACGGGGCGCACTCATCAGATCCGCATTCATTTAAAATATCTGGGATATCCTTTGATCGGAGATTACCTGTACAATCCCGACATGGAATATATTACAAGGCAGGCTCTCCATTCTTACAGACTGACCTTCCCCCACCCGATTACCGGAAGTCAACTGGATTTGACCGCACCTTTGCCGGAAGACATGGAACATATTGTAAATCTTACGTCATCAATTTCGAAAGAAAGATGACTAAACTGCTGTCAATTTGAAATATATTGTAAAAAATACAGAAAATCATTGACCTTCCACCTTATGGAAGGTGTATTGTGACATTGTAAGCAAGTCGAAAAGACTCGGAGGACGACATGAAAATCAACGAAGTAGAGCAAGCCATAGGCATCACAAAGAAAAATATCCGGTTCTATGAACAGGAAGGTTTACTTAGTCCTTCCCGCAACTTGAGCAACGGCTACAGAGACTACTCGGAAAAGGATCTGGAGACGCTCCGGCAGATCAAACTGCTCCGAAAGCTGGATATTCCTCTGGAAGAAATCCGCAGGCTTCAGTCGGGAAACCTTACACTGGATGATTGTCTCCGCAGACATTTGATTGTGCTGGACAGAAAGCAGAGTAATTTGGAAGCAAATAAAAAATTCTGTCACAGGCTATTATCGGAGAATGCCGAGCTGAACAATCTGCAGTTCGAGAATTTGCTTACGGAAATTGAGAATCTGGAGAAGGGAGGCACAAAATTTATGGATATTCAGAGAGGGGATAAGAAGAAGAGAAAAACCGGCGCTTTTCTAGGTGCGCTATTCGGGATTTTATTCATGGCAGCTTTTCTGGGTATAATACTTTGGGGAGCCGTCACCGAATCGGCGCCGCAGCTTCCGATGCTGCTGATGATGGCCGTTTTGTTAATCATACCTATTCTGGGCATTATCGGTACAATTACCGCATTAAAAGAACGTTTAAAAGAGATAGAAGGAGGAGAATTAGATGAAGCTTCTAAATATTGATCATATTCCGGGAAAAGAAATCGAGGCTCTGGGCATTGTAAAAGGAACCGTTGTCCACACAAAGAATGTGGGACGCGATTTTATGGCAGCTATGAAAACATTGGTGGGCGGTGAACTGGTGGGGTATACCCAGATGCTGAATGAAGCAAGGCAGATTGCCGTAAAGCGTATGGTAGATGAAGCTCAGAAAATGGACGCCGACGCCATTATAAATATTCGTTACGGCACCTCCTCCGTTATGTCCGGCGCCGCGGAAGTCATTGCATACGGTACTGCCGTGAAAATATTATAGTTTACTTATAAAAGGTAACTGCACCTTTTTCCCAAGGCGCAGTTACCTTTTTACCTTCAATAAGCTCTCCGTTGCTTCCCGCCATCCCGCTGCCAGAAATCTCCTTCTCACACTAACCTCCATGTCGCAGCTTCGCTGTGACTCACAATCCCATCCCTTTTGTTCGGTCTTTACTTGAAGCAATGATGAATGGCTCTGAAATAGTGCTCATAATTCTGCCCATCTGACAGACCAGAGACTTCACCATCACCGGCCTCAACGATCCGCCATGTTCCGTCTTCAAGTTCAGCATAATCAACAGTATAGTAAGGACTATCCAGTCTCGCATATTTCCCGATCAGTTCTCTCGGAGGCTCCGGAGTATAATTCCCCTGACCGGAGTTTCTGCAGATGGTCGCAATCTCATGATTAATGTAAAAAACGCGATACTCATTCGTCTTATCACCATAAAGTTTCAAGTCAAGGAACTCTTTAATACAGATACCGCCTGTTAACAGTTCTCCACGGTATTTGTAGAAAACTTCCATCCACCGATCAAAGCCCTCCTGAGTAACAGTGTCATCAAAATACCTTGGAAATTCTGTCCCCTTTACAGACTTCACATAATCCTTAACCATGAAACGCTCAAAGGATTTCTTCAGCTGCGCAACATCTATCTGACTGTGCAATGGATAAATTTCCATCTTGGCGGTATCATCCTTCACTTTCTCATAAACGTTCGGGAAAATGTGCATCAGCCTGTACTGTTCCGGTTTAGTCACCAGTCTGATATTTTTCTTGAGCAGAAGTGCATAAAACTGTTCATATTGTTCCGGCTTCATCATCCACCCGCGGTAGACTGCCAGATGCTCTTCATCCGGCGCATCCTTTACAGTCAGCTTACCTTCGTTGAACCATTTGTCATAGTCAAATAAGGCTACATCAAATAATCCCGTATTCATGACTGCATCATATTCCTGCCGTAAATCCTCATCCACCTTCCCAATACTAAAAAAACTGGATGGAAACAAAATCAGGTCAACCATCTTAATTTTCACTAACCTCTCAATTTCCGCACCGCCTTGGCATCAATGAGACAGGTTCCGTGTTCCTTAATCGGAATGGTCTTCCCCTCATCGGCAGTATACAGACTTCCGAATTCCATGGCCTGAACACAGGCTCTGCTGAACCGTTCATAAGATGCATGACCCTTCCTGAGAAATAAAAAGTAGTTTCCCTCTGTCTCGTAAAGCTCACTTTCTATTCTTAGGTTCGCGGGAAGTGACGCAGCATAACTCATGATATCCGTCAGTTTCGAGAAAGCAAACACCGCAAAGTCGGGACGGGGGATCGCCTTCTGTTTCGGCGGTTCGGACTCCGAATTGCCGCTGCCAGCGGATGCGCCCGCCACTTCTATCCGTTCTTTTGCTTTTTCCAAGACTTGTTTCATCTCTTTCAGGCACTCTATCAGCTGCTCTCCCTCTTTGAAATCGGTATCCTTTTCCGAGAAAGTCAGCAGAAGCCCCTGATCCGGCAGCATCATAATCTGCAGGTCAAAGGCAAAGCGCGGCGGCTTATATCCCACCTGCTCCTCCGCCTGTTCAATAATTTCCTGAACCACTTCTTTTGCTTTCTCGCTGCGAAGAATAAAATCCTTATAATCAATATCATACTCTTCCAGTTCTTCATTAGACAGAAAACATTTTACTGTTCTTTCATCCACTCGTTCAATCTTCATAATATCATCCCCATAGATACAATGATGTTGCTGTTTAATTTGCGGAAAATATGCATAAACGACAACACAATAGCTACACTAATTAGTTTATGTGTATCTATGATAACATGATATGGTTCATTTTTCAATTATATATGTTTTCCAGCACATCTCCAAAAATAACCGTGTGTTGTTGTGCACATAAGCCGCTAAAGCAACGATTCCGCCTCCCGCAGCCGTTCTACCACCGACTTCTTGGAAAGAAACAAGTAAGCCGCCAAAGGAATGAGTAAGCCCAGCAAAGCGAATATGGGCATCACCAACAGAATCGGCATAATCGTAAAACGATAACGGAAGAACCAAAATATCCCGCTCATTGCACGGGATGCCAGCGGTGCGGACACCACAGCCAAAAGCAGCGCTGCCGCCTCGGCGCCCAGACTATAATAAAGCCCTTCCATGACCAGCATAGACTTCAGCTGCCTTCCGGTCATTCCCACGGACTGCAATACTGCCAGTTCCCGTCTCCGCGACAAGACTCCGGTGACGATTACATTTAAATAATTCAGTACTCCTACCAGCCCAACGATAAAACTCAAGACGCCCCCGCAAATAATGTACATACTTCTCATGGATTCAAAGGCCTCCGCAAAAACAGCTTTACTCTCATAGCTATATCGGACATCCACGCTCTCCGTATAATCAGCCAGAAAGTTCTCCATACGGCTTTCACTACCCTCACTGCCTCTGCCTTCCTCAACCGCATCCCCTTTCGGTTCTTCCATATCAAACGCATAGTACATAATGGAGTCCGTACCTGAATGATCCCGAAAGGTTCCCGCATTTAATATGTATTCACTGTCTCCATAATAACGATAGCTGAATTCCGAGGGAACCTCCACAAGGGCCACCACCTCATATTCCTCTAACCGTCCCCCCAGCGGGCGCGTCCTATAGGGATCGCCGGCTCTGATTGCCTCATAATCAGGGTACACTTCTCCTGTATTGGGATTATAATACTCCATCTCATCACTATAGCAGATCAACACCTTATCCCCCGGCTTTGCCCAATCAGAATCCATGTCCCGATAGGAAACTACCGCCACATAATTCCCCTCTCCGTAAAGTCTTGAGAGATCCCCTTCCAGCAATTCCATACGCTCCAGCAGAAAAGGCTCCATGCCATATAATTTCACATTATCCTGCAAAAGCCCTTGCTCCTTGTCTGCCGCCGCTATCCGGCTCTCCAAAACTTCCTCCCCTAAATAGCCATATCGGCGGCGGTAAACTTCCTCTGTCACATACTGATATGCCATGCCGCAGATATCATTCAGGGCATAGACAGAATTGCCGTATGAGTTGTTAAACCCATAAGCTCTTCCTCCCTCGGCGATACCCCCTTGTCTTTCCAGTTCCGCAATTAATTCCTCACTGACACCCATTCTGGGATCCCATGGCCTTTGAAAATAGCTGGCATCACTTATCAGGAAATCCACTTTGATATTACGCAGATATTTATCCATATCAAAGCCTCCGGACAAAGTAACCGTAATATTTAGAAGCAGTAGGGAAAGGGATAGGGAAATCACCGTAACCATAGTTTTGCCGCGGCTTCTGCCCAGATTCGCCCATGCCATTTTCGGCAGGGACGCTCCCTTTTTACCATTGCCACATTTTTTCTTTCTTCCGACGGTATCGCTCTCCGTATACCTTACCGCTTCCACAGGAGATACAGATGATGCCAACTTTCCGGGCCTTCTGCAGGATACAAAAACCGTAAATAAAGAGAATAAACCTGCCCCGATAAAAATCCAAATGTTGACGGATACCCGATACTCCACTCCGTCCAATTGATTAACCACAATACCGGTCAGCCCGCTTCCCACCGCCCATCCTATCATTAGTCCCACAGGGATTCCTGCTGCCGACAGGCAAAATGCCTGCTGGCGTATCATTCTTTTTATTTGGCGCCCGGTAGTCCCGATGGTTTTCAGCATGCCGTAAAAGCGAGTGTCGTTTGCCACGGAAATGCGAAATACATTATAAATAATCAGATATCCCGTAAAAACAATCAGTGCAAGCATTGCCGCCAGTGCAAGCACAAAGGTAATATCAATATTGTTTAACATCTCTGTTGACAGATAGGCCCAATTGACGCTCATTGCAATATAATTGTCTTTCGTATTATCCTCCGTCTGATATCCACGGCGTTCCAACATGTCGGTCATTTTATCCTCAATGTGGAAGGAATGATTCAACATGACCTCCAAATTCCATGTGCCTGTCATTTCGTCCGAAGGTGATATACTATATTTTCCGAATATTTCATCTGTACGGCTGAGAGGTATCAACACATGGTCCGCAGCCATAACGGGATCGCATTCCCAATAGCCGGAAAGCACAAAGTCCTCCGTAACCTCCCCACCGTCCACATCAAAAGTCAATGTAAATGGTGTCCCAATTACAGGATCCACTTTAAGCAAAGAAAGGATTCTTGTGTCGGTGGCCGCCTCATTCGTTCCTTCTCTGGGGAGCGTCCCCTCTATGGGTTCCAGAAACATCCACCCCGCCGCATTGGCGTCACAATAACTGATTTCCACTTGATACTTGTGGAAAGGAGCTTTTTTTGCCATACCCACAAAACGACGGAGACCATATTCCTTGATCTCTTTATCCGTCAAAAATTCCTGAACCTGAGTCTCGTCCAAATATTTAAACGATCCATGGTTATATCCTCCCAGCTGGCGGAAATTCTGTGCCTCATATCCGTCCTTGACAGACAACAGTATCGTAAAAAGCGCCGTAAACAAAACGGTAGTCAAAACAATGGCTGTCACGGCAACAAGATTCTTCAACCGTCCGGCCTTTAAGCTCCGCAAACCGAGTCTGCGGATTACCTTTTTATTTGCCACCTTCATCATCTTGCATCCTCCTCTTGCCGCAGGGACGCTTTTTGTTCATTGCTCTTCCCCTGTGTATCGGAGACTTCCTGACCCATGTCGTCTCTTTGTTTTCCGAAGGCTTCCTGACCCATGCCGTCTCTTTGTTTTCCGGAGACTCCTTGCCCTATGCCGTCTCTTTGTTTTCCGGAGACTCCTTGCCCTATGCCGTCTCTTTGTTTTCCAAAAATGTTCAGCACCCGCCCGTCTTCAATGCGGATTATCCGGTCAGCCAGCTGCGCAATTTCTTCGTTATGGGTGATCATTACAATGGTCTGGGCAAATTTTCTCCCTGTCACTTTCAATAATCCCAGCACATCCTGACTGGTCTTGGAGTCCAGATTTCCGGTAGGTTCATCTGCCAAAATTATGGCGGGTTTGGATGCCAAAGCTCTTGCGATGGCTACTCTTTGCTGCTGTCCGCCGGAAAGGTTATTGGGGAGGTTTTGCAATTTCCCTTTTAATCCTAATATTTCAATGATAGAATCAATGTACGCCTGATCCGGCTCATTGCCGTCTAATTGTACCGGTAATACAATATTCTCATATACATTTAATACAGGAACCAGATTATAATTCTGGAATACAAATCCTATCTTCCTGCGTCGGAATATGGTCAGCTCTTCATCCTTCAGGGCAAAAATATCCTTGCCGTCCACATGGACCTTCCCCTCCGTCGGTCTGTCCAGCCCTCCCAACATATGCAGCAGCGTGGACTTTCCGCTTCCGGAGGTTCCAACCACCGCCACAAATTCTCCCTTTTCAACACTGATATCCACACCGTCCAATGCACGGACTTCGCTCTCTCCTTTTCCGTATATTTTTTTCAGATTATTAGTTGACAGAATTGCCATAATGCGCCTTCCTTCCCGTTATACCGCCCTTCAACACTATTTGCCCACTTGTTATTATACCGGATTCCTGCCGCACGCAGGAACAAAAACCATAACATATTTGTGTACAATTTATTATTTCATATAAATCTTTCAGGAGTCTTTCCGAAACGGAATGAATTCTTTCAATATTGAAAGAATTAAGAAATATAGACGTCCAGCATCTTGTGGATTTCATCCAAATTATCCCCATCTGCCATTGTCTAAAATACTCTTTTCAAATTCTTACCTTTTAAAACCTCGGGATAGATTGCCGAATAACTTCCAAATTCGTAGATCAAATTCTCACGGATTTCCTTTCAAACCGTACCGAAAAATACAGATTACATACAATAGCGGCTCTGTGTTTTGGTAAAGGAGTTTGAACACGCAAAAAACACGTGAAAACGCCTCGCGGTGGCGTGGGTGTGAAAAGCAGCGAAATGTTAGTTACTGTTCACTCCGTTCACAGCAACCTATGCACAGAAATCGCAAAACAGCGATTTCGCGCATGTCTGTCTCGGTTTTATCACGCAGGAACAGCGTGAAAACACCTCGCGGCGACAGCGAGTGAACGGTAACAAATGTTACCCACATTACAATAAACATGTGCTTGGCTCTTGAATCCTGCTTTCAAATGTGCTATATTAAGCATAGAAAAGGGAAAGCCATAGAAGCGGCTCTACCCTCACAATAAGTTTAAAACTTTGCTATAAGCAGCCAGCCGTCACTATTGGGAGTAGTGGCGGATATGTAATCATTGCATCGCCCTCCTTTCTTTCGTCTGGAGAGCTACTTGAACCTTCCGAAAAATACAAGAGGAGTAAAGCCGCCTTTGGCTCTATGGTTTCCCATGAATGGAGTATAGCACACATTTCTTTTTTCAGACAATGCCTGCATTAAGTTCTAAAATCTGTTTTCACCTTCTATCCCCCAACCCTTATATTTACTATTTCAAACCGAATTTATCCATTTTCAAGCCATGCTATAAGGCATTTAAAACTATTTCCGCCGGAATCTAAATTAACCTCCTATACCGCAAGGGTGAATTTATTTAGGCAGATATATAGAAAATACGCTCCCCTTGCCCAGCCGGGAAGACACCTTGATATATCCCCCTTCCTCAGACAGAATCTCTCTGGCAAGATATAATCCGATCCCGATTCCTTCACTGCTTGCGGCAGAAGAGGAACGATAAAATCTGGCAAATATTTGTGTACATTCCCCTTCCGGTATGCCCATTCCGGTATCCTCCACCTGAATACAAGTAAAAAGCCCATACTCAATAATGCGCAGAAAGACACTGCCCTGTGGAGTATATTTAATGGCATTTTCCACAATATTAATGACCGCTTCCGTTGTCCACTTCTCGTCAAAGACAGCCCAATGGTCTTCGCCTGTCTGCTCCAAAATCAGATTCAGCCCCTTCTCTTCTGCCTTCGGAAGCAGCTCCTTATAGATTTTCCGTAAAAGTTTGTCCACGGATTCCCTCTTGGGACGCAGCGCCAATACACCGGTCTCCAAACGGGACATTTTAATCAAGGCGGCAATCAGGAAATTTAATTTCTTTGCCTGCTCATTCATGGCAGCAGCATACCTTCCGGCCTCCAAGGGCAGTTCCTGCTCCAGCAAAAGTTCCGAATATAACGAAATATTGGATATGGGAGTTTTAGTCTGATGGGAAATATCCGAAATCAAGGTCTTAATCTTATCCTTTTCCTCCGCCTGCCTTTTCGCCGTCAAACCGGCTGCGGATAAATACTGTGCCCATCTGGCTTCCAGTGCGGACAGTCTGGTCTCGTCAAACCGATTCTCCGTAAAGCTGCCATCCATGGCATCGGAAAGCATCTGCTCCAGCCGCCCATAAGTGCTCCCTATTTTGTATCTATACATGAGAACTACACCCACTACCGTCAGAAAGCAGCCCGTCAGGCATATCCCCACAACCATTCCCATAATAACCTCCATGATTCCGCTTTGCGGAATCTCAAATCCGAATGAAAAATGCCGTGTTTTAGGCATTTTTCTAACTGCTTCAGCAGTTTGGGGAATTTAGTGCTTCTCCGCGAAGCAGCCCTTGCTGTGAGCAAAAATTGCTAAAGCAATTAGAACTTCTTCTCACGCTACTCCCTATGGCTCCTTCACCCACACATAACCCACACCGTACACTGTCTTAATGTACGAATGGGCGGACAGCTTATCCCGAAGCCGTTTCACGGCCACCGATAACGCATTTTCATCCACAAATTCCGCCCCGTCCGACCAGATACGGTCTATCAACAGTTCTCTGCCCAAAGTAACCCCGCGATTATTTACAAAATGCCGAAGAAGCTTCTGCTCTGTTTTGCTTAATTCTACCGGCTGGCTGTCAACGAGAAAAAGCATTTTGTCAAAATCAAAGTCATATTTCCCAAAGATGATTCGATTATCATTTCTTTCCGGCCTGTCTTCTTCTGCCGCCACTCTTTTCAATACGGCCGCCACTCTGGCCCGGAGCACGGCCAGACTGAAGGGCTTGGTAATATAGTCCTCTGCTCCTTGCTCCAAACCCGCAACAATATCCATTTCCATATCGTTTGCCGTGAGCATGATCACGGCAATATCATACCTCTCCTTTACCGTCTTCAAAAAGGCAAAACCGTTCCCGTCAGGCAGATTTACATCCAATAAAAGCAACGGCATCCTGTCATTTGGTTCCCATGCCGCCAGTCTTCTTCCGGCTTCTCCCAATGACCCGCAGCTTTCCGTCCGTACCTCCGAAGAACTCAGCGCCCGGCACAGCCCGCTTGCCAGAGAAATATCATCCTCCACTATCAAAATATGATTCACATGCATTTATCCATTGCCTCTTTCCGCTTCCGATAAGCTGTCAGCCCGATTATCAGCGCCATATCAATCACAATCACCACCACAAGGGAACTCATACCGTAAAAAATACCGGCGCTTTCCGCAATCCTGCCAATGACAGAGGGCATCAATATAGATCCAAGGCTTGCAATGGTCAGCATAAAGCTCCATGACAGCGGATACTTTTGAATCAGCTTTCCTGCAAAAGATACCGTGGTAGGGTAAATTCCTGCCATACTATAACCAAAGCCCATAATACCTATTACAATCTGCGGTGTGGTTCTGCCGGTGATCAGGACGAGAAAGAACACTATCAGCCCGATTCCCATCACGCGCAGCAGCTTTGTTTTTTCCAGTCTTGTAGACAAATAAGCCGTAGTCAGCCTTCCCGCCAGAATCATGATCCACTGAACGCTTGCCATAATCTGGGACAATGACGGATTCAGCAGACCTGTATCCTTAAAATAAGTAACCAGCCATCCGATAACACCCTGTTCCACGCACAAGTAAAAAAACAGCGTGGCCGTACATAAAATAAACATGGGTTCCCCGAAAAAGCTCCCTGACCTTTTACCGTCCTTCCCCACACCTGTGCTGTCTTCTGTTTTCCTGCCGCTTGCTTTTCCTTCCTCACTTTCTCTGTGGCCATCTATTCTATTCACATTTTCTCTGCTGCAATTTATCCTGTCCGCATTTTCTCTTCCGCCATCTATCCTGTCCGCATTTTCTCTTCCGCAATTTATCCTGTCCGCATTTTCTCTTCCGCCATCTATCCTGTCCGCATTTTCTCTTCCGCAATTTACCCTGTCCGCATTTTCTCTTCCGCCATCTATTCTGTCCGTATTTTCTCTATTGCCGCTCTCCGCACCCTCTCTTTCTCCGTCCCTGTGGACTTTCTCCATGAGCTGCGGCATTTCGTCCACGGGCATGGCACGATAGAGAAGCCAGCTTAAAATACCCATTGCCAGCATGAAGACGCAGGCTATCCTCCAACGTCCTACGGCTCCTGCCGTCAAAACCGTCAGAAAAATAGGGAAAAGGAATGCCCCCACGGAAAACATGGCATGAAGCCCGTTCAGAATCCATGCTTGTCCGGGGGCAAGATTATTAATTGTCATATTACTGAAATTGCTGGTAGCCCCTCTTGCCATACCTGTCAGAATAAATGCCAGTGCCAGACACACCGGATTTCCGCCGATTAGAATCATCAGATAGGCAAGGGCATAGCTGGCATTAAACAGCAATATACTTTTCTTTCTGCCGATTTTCACAGCCAGCGCCCCAGCGAAAAAGCTGGAAAGCAGATTCCCCACGGAATGCAGGCTGACCAACATGCCGCAGAAAGTATATTCCAGCCCTCTGGCATCACGGATAAAAGGCAGCAGCGAACCGATGGACAACGCCAGCATTCCGTTCATCATAAAGGTAATATAGCTGAGAATAAATTGCTGCTTCTTCCTTTTATTTTCAAAAAGCTCCATAACATGTCCTCCAATGAATCCTTATGATTCCTGTATTTCATATCAAATCAGCCCGGCAATCACCTATTCCTGTCCTAAATCCCTGCATTCTTCTTTCAGCCGGAACCCGTCCTCTAACCGGCCTGTCCGAAGCTCAATCCGCTCCAGCATCCACAGATACGGTGTAGACGGAAAAAAGTGGTATCCTGCCGCGTCACCCGATTGGGGCACATAGATGATAAGCCCGTCCAGTTGTTCCTGATTGACGTCACAGTATGAATATTCCACCGGCCTTATCCAAGGGATTCCGCCATAAAAAGCCGTGGTTTTCAGCAGCAATGCCACCCCCGCCAGAACGATAACCGCCGCACATGCCTGCGGCAGCCGTGTTCCTTTCTGTCTTGCACAGAACTCCCCTGACAGCAATGCGGGAAGAACCCACAAATACACGGCTCCATACCGAATCAGCGGGGCGGAGACAAACCAGAAAATAAGACCGGCCGTACTAACCGCCAGCAGCTGCATTTTTTCCGTGTCTTTTTTACGTCTGAAACATATTATCCCATATATGAGCACATAACAGATACATGCCATATTACATATAAACAAGACCTTGTATCCTACGGAAAGGCTGCGGAACCACTCCGGAAACCAAAAGGAAAACGGTGCGTCGTAATTTTCTCTGGCCGTCATCCCCCGGGCCCAAGCCGTGATTTCCATACTGTCATCCCTCAGCATGGCCGCTGACATTTTCCAATCCACGTCAAACACGTCAATGGCGCTGAAGGGATATACTAAATATCCTGATATAATCACATTCCGGGCCAGAAACGGCAAAAGAATGATCACTCCGCCCCCTAAAAACAGTGCTATCTGCTTCCATCTTCTTTCGCGGAGAAAGCAGACAGCCGGATAAACCGCAAGCAGCACAATGATAGATGCGGAAAGCTTTAAGGCAGACGCCCATACGGCCAGAAGGCAGAGCACGCCATACTCCGTTATATCCTTGGAACCTTTTTCGGAAAGCTCACACCACTTAGCGCTGATATACAATACCATAGATAATGCTGAAATATCGGAACCGGGCGACGAGATCTGCCATCTGTTCTCAAAAAAGCAGAGATAATACACAAGACATAATTTCAGCAAATCAGAGCTTTTTACCCGTTCCCCCTTAAATATGCCAAGACTTCCTATTGCATAGCACAGCATGACAAACACAATAAACCCATTCATGGTGTGCAGCGACTGGTTTACTAAAAATTCCAAGCTAAACAATGCCTGAAGACTGAAAAATGCGCTGTTATAAGCAAATCGGTTGTGAAGGTTCCCCAATCCTTTTACCACACCAAGCGATTCAATCCACCGGATGCTTTGGGCATGATAAAGGTCGGTATCGCTGTGAAAGGTACACTGTACCGTCAATATAAGGATAACAAAAGCCAGAAACAGAAAAAAGACCGGCCAATACCACTTGCTTCCATGCATCAGTCTGATGAAATATTCCCACAATCTCTTGCGCAGGAAACAAACGATTAACAGACAGATTATAAGGAGCAGGCCGGTGGATGCCCCCCCTACTTTGTAAAATAAGCTGAAAAATTGAGCATATACGGTGAGGGCACATAAGCCTGTCATCACATACAAATCCAACCCCCGCTCTTTCTTTGCTTTTGAGGTAAAAATACACTCTAATACGGCGAATCCACATAAAAAAGCGGCGGCCCCGATCCATCCCCAGCTTAAAACTGCCAGCAGCATATCTCTGTCTCCTTCTATAATTCGTTTCGAAAATACCCTGTTATCTTTCTCTCAGCATTACTACAACACAATACATAACCCCTGCATCGAATTCCGGTAGTCTATTTTATCAAACTATTGTACTTCTTGCAATAATCCCTGCTGCCTCAAACAGGGTTGTTTCACGAAGCTCCTCAAACGATAGTATTCATTATAGGCATACTGTGAATCAGGCTGGAGTCCGGCCTGTGATGACCGCCCTTACATTTTATCCCTCTACGGGAAGCTTCTGTCCGATAAAAAAGCGCAGAA
>CAJUTJ010000094.1 GCA_910589655.1 uncultured Acetatifactor sp.
AATATATACAAAGGCAAGGTGCATTTTGCCTCTAAAACGAGAGCTGTTTTTGTTAAATTTGCTCTATTTCCTCATCCGAAAGCCGGAGCGCCTTCTCGTAACTGTCCAAAATGATTTTCTGGATACTGCCTCTGGCAGAAGAGTTGATAGGATGGGCAATATCGCGGTATTCCCCGTCACTCGCTTTCTTGCTGGGCATAGCGATAAAGAGTCCTTTATCGCCCTCTATAACCTTAATATCATGTACCACAAACTCATCATCCAGCGTAATGGAAACTACCGCCTTCATTTTTCCGTCTTTGGTAATTTTTCGCACACGTACATCTGTGATCTGCATATTTCCTCTCAATCTGCCGCGCATGCGGCACATATAGTTATCATTTGGCTAAAGGACTGCCGAAAACAGCTTATGTCTTTGATTCGACCGAATATCCATCTACACATGTCCACTATTGCCGGTTCTTAAATTACGTATCTGTCATTGCGTTCCACCACAATACGGATTCTTCCCTCTTCTTCCGTGTAGGTAGAATTTGCCCGAATGGTGTCCCGACTCTCTACGATGCAATTTTCGATGCGGGTATTGTCCCCGATGTATACGTCATTGAGAATAATGGAATTCCGGATAACACAATTATTGCCGATATAACATTTTTTAAATACCACGGAGTTCTCCACCACCCCGTTCACGATACATCCGCTGGCAATGAGACTGTTCCTGACCTGAGAACCCACATTGTACTTGGCGGGGGGCAGATCATCCACCTTGGAATAAATATCGGGATACTGTTTAAAGAAGTAATCCCTCACTTCCGGCTTCAGGAAATCCATATTCGTACCGTAATAGTCTTCCACGGAAGCAATGTTTCTCCAATAATCACGCGTCTTATAACCGTAGATCCTCTTGACATCCTTATAACGGATCAAAATATCTCTGACAAAATCATATCTGTCCTCCTCCGCACATTTTTCGATCATTTCGATCAGCTGGCGGCGGCGGAGCACATAAATTCCGCAGGAGACGGTATTGCTTTTGGCCAGAAGGGGCTTTTCCTCAAATTCCTCTATCCGGCTCTCTTCGTTCATGCGGATAGTGCCGAAACGCTCTATGTTGGCATCCGGATTCATATCCTGACAGACAACGGTGATATCGGCCTTCTTCTCGATATGATACTCGAGAAGCTTGTTGAAGTCCATCTTATATACGCCATCCCCCGACGCAATGACCACATAGGGCTCATGACTGCTCTTCAAGAAAGAAAGATTTTGGTAGATGGCGTCCGCGGTTCCCCTGTACCAGTTGGCATTCTCCGCCGTCACCGCAGGAGTAAACACAAACAGTCCGCCCTGCTTACGTCCGAAATCCCACCACTTGGAAGAGCTCAAATGTTCGTTCAGGCTCCTTGCATTATATTGTGTGAATACCGCCACTTTCTGTATGTGGGAATTGGACATGTTGCTTAAAGTAAAATCTATACTGCGGTAACTGCCTGCTATAGGCATGGCACAGATTGCCCTCTTCTGTGACAGTTCCTTCATCCTGTGATTGTTACCGCCCGCTAAAATGATTCCGATTGCTCTCACTACTGTTCACCTGCCTTAATTAATGTTTTGCCGCTTGCAAGAGATCCGTCCGTATAATCTTTTGCCGTTGTAGTACCGAAAACCACGGAATTTCTGCCTACGGAAACGCCGTCGGGAATCACGCTTCTCTCACCTATGGTCACGATACCGTGGTTATAGATATGGGGCGCCGTCTCATTCTCCGCCTCCTCGCCCACTCCGAGATTCACATTACTGCCGACCACAACATCCTCTGCGATAATGGCTTTATTCAGCTGGCAGTTGTCTCCCACCTGTGTACGGTTCATAAGGATGGAATCCCGAATCACCGTATCCTTTCCCACCGTGACACCGCATCCGATGACGGAATTGTACACTTTGCCGAAGATATTTGTGCCTTCACCGATGATGCTGCGTTCCACCACACTGTTCTCGGATAAATATTGGGGAGGCTGAATCTCGCTGCTGGTATATATTTTCCAATATTCTTCGTATAAATTAAATTCGGGAACAATGTCAATCAACTCCATATTCGCTTCCCAATATGAGTTTAATGTCCCCACATCCTTCCAATATCCCGTAAATTCATAGGCGTACAGAGGTGAACCCTGCTTATGACAGTAAGGAATCACGTGCTTGCCGAAATCAAGAGCCGGCTGGTCTGCCATGGCAATCAATGCATCCTTTAATGTCTTCCAATTGAATATGTAAATCCCCATGCTCGCCAGATTGCTTCTGGGATGCTCCGGCTTCTCCTCGAACTCCGTGATCTTCCTGTTTTCGTCCGCAATCATAATACCGAACCGGCTTGCCTCTTCCATGGGAACCGGCATAACCGCAATGGTTACTTCCGCGCCGTTGGCCTTATGGAAATCCAGCATCACTTCGTAATCCATTTTGTAAATATGATCGCCGGAAAGTATCAGAACATAATCGGGATGAAATCCTTCCATATATTCCATATTCTGGTAAATGGCATTTGCCGTACCTGTATACCATTCGCTGTTACTGCTCTTCTCGTAAGGGGGAAGCACAGTGACACCGCCGATATTGCGGTCCAGATCCCATGGAATACCGATTCCGATATGTGTATTTAATCTGAGAGGCTGATACTGCGTCAAGACACCCACCGTATCCACTCCTGAATTAATACAGTTTGAAAGGGGAAAATCAATGATACGGTATTTTCCTCCGAAAGCTACAGCAGGCTTTGCTACCTTGGAAGTCAATACTCCCAAACGGCTGCCTTGTCCGCCTGCCAACAACATGGCAATCATTTCTTTTTTAATCATGTCATCACCTCTATCTAGCCTTTTACCTATTTTAGGTACATAAATTATAGCACACCTTTTAATGAAATGAAATATTTTTTCTACAAAAAAGTCAAAAATATTGAATTTTTCGTTACTGTTCAGAGGTTATCTTGCAATAAGAAAACCGATGGTGTAGACTGATTTCAGTCGAAGCCATCGGTTTTCTTTATCCAAATATCTGGGAGACTCTGTTATATAAATTTGATTCTTCGTTTTGGCGTATCTGAATAA
>CAJUTJ010000095.1 GCA_910589655.1 uncultured Acetatifactor sp.
GCAACAACGTGCAGCATTTTGGGCAGGATTGTGCATTTGCAGACAGCACTGCGCAGTCAATGGGATAAATGTCAGAAAAATAATTCGCTGTTTGCTTCTCCCTCAATTCGCCGTCCGACAACCAGCGTCTTAATGGGCTTTCCCTTTGTCATATCCATTTCCATAATTATTTTATCATCTTCGCCATCACAGGGCGCAGGGCGAGGCCAAGGGGAACCGCCACCAGACAGGCTGCAATGGCATTTACACTGGACACCACCGCTTTCTGCGTGACCGTCAGCATGACCGCTTCCAGAGGCAGCCCCAATACAAACCTGTATTCAATAAAACTCTTTGACAGGTAAAGAACCACATAGGCAAAAGCGCCCGCGATGCCGCCGGCCACATACCGCTGTTTCAGATGTGCCGGGCTGCCGGAGGTTATCTTCCCGCATATCCATGCCATGACAAATTTGAAGATAAAAGTAAAAGGCGCAGAGACAATATAAGCCGGGTTAGTCAGGTCAAAGAACATGGAGCCGATTCCAGCCGCAAGCCCGCCCTGCAGAGGTCCCAAAAGCATACCGGATAACAGACACATGACGTTCCCCATATGTAACCTTGTGTTGTCTATCGCCGTGGGGATGGGAACCTGCAGAAAGGCCGATGCCACATACACTGCCGCCGCCATAATCCCAATCCGGGCGATCTCCTTTATTGTTATTTTCTTCATAATCATTCCTCCTTGTTTTTCCGAAGGAAAAATGCGAGCTGCTCTCAGCGAGCAGAGGAATTTTCCTCCTTGTTTTTCCGGAGGAAAAATGCGAGCTGCTCTCAGCGAGCAGAGGAATTTTCCTCCTTGTTTTCAAATGGATTGTTTCTTACGCAATCCATTATAAGCTTGAAATTATATGCATACAATGTTAGAATTGTGTTGCATACAATTTTGTGGAGGTACGCCAGCCTATGCCTGTCAATTCTTTTGAAGATTACCCCATGTCATGGAGACCGATAAAATCCGGACTGGAAAAACCCTATTATATTTCCATAGCCGCCAGCCTTGAGGCTGATATCCTTTCCGGAAAACTACCGGCTGATACAAAACTGCCGCCCCAGCGGGAACTTGCCGACTTCCTCGACCTGAACTTAAGCACCATCACAAGGGCATACAAGCTGTGTGAGCTGAAAGGCCTCCTGTATGCTGTTACGGGCCGTGGGACTTTTGTTTCCCCCGGTACATCCGCCAAAAATACTTTTATGGAAAAAGAGGGCGGCACCATCGAAATGGGCATGATCAAGCCGTTCTATGAAAGCAACCATGCCATCCAAAGTGCAGCGCGGCTTGTTTTGGAGAGGGAAGAATCCATAAGGCTTTTTGAATACAGCAGTCCCCTGGGGACGAAGCGGCAGATAAGCGCCGCCCGGAAATGGCTGCACCGGATTGGGGTAAACGCCGGGGAGGCAAACATCCTGCTCTCCGCCGGGGCACAGAATGCCTTGTCCGTCATACTCATTTCCCTTTTCAGAGCCGGGGATAAAATAGCCGTAGATACCTTTACCTATACGAATTTTAAGGAGCTTGCCAATTTCCTGCACATCCAACTGATTGCTGTACCCTCGGATGGAGATGGGATGTCACCCGACGGGCTTCTTGCAGCCTGCCGGAATGCGGATATAAACGGCGTTTACCTCATGCCGACCTGCAGCAACCCTACAGGTATCTTTATGCCGCAGCTACGCAGAATGGAACTGGCAGAAATCATCCGGCAGTTCCATCTGCTTGTGATAGAGGATGACATTTATTCCTTCCTCTCCGCTTATGGCCATACTGCCTCCGATGCAAAGCCGTTCTTTTCCCTTCTGCCGGAGCAGGCTGTCCACATCTGCAGCATCTCAAAATCGTTATGCGCCGGACTGCGGGTAGCCTTTCTTGCTTTTCCTAACCGATACCGGGAGCTGCTGGTCTCCGGGATGCTGAGCATCAACCTGAAAACCGTGTCCCTCAATAGTGAGATCATTGCAGAACTGATTGAAAGCGGGGAGGCGGAAAATATCGTGAGGCAGAAAATCCTTTCTGCCCGGAAACGAAACCAGATATTCAGAACCATTTTTTTACGGAAGATTTTTCTTCCATTATCCGAGACTGATAATATCGAGCGGTTTTTCCACTGGCTGCCGCTCCCTGCCCATCTGACAAGCGAGGAATTAGAGCTGCTGGCATTGCAGAAAGGGATTCATGTACTTGGCTCCCACCGTTTCGCAATGCAGAATGAAAACAGATCATCCTATGTCCGGGTATCTATTGCTTCACCCGATACGGAAGATGATTTGAGAAAAGGGCTACTGCTATTAAAAAATATAATTGAGGAAAAGCAGATGAATTTCTTTGTATGAATTTGAGATGCCCGAATATCGAAAAGGACTGCCGAAACAGTCCTTTCCTATTATTATCACTTATCCATCCGAATTTAAGCAAACAAAAATAGTCGCCTTAGTTTTGCGGATGACCATACACATACCGTATACCTCCACAGCCAGTTTTGGATGACAAAGCCATGTTATGCACTCAGCATAAAATGTCCCATCGGTGGAAATTACCAAAAATTTCCATTGCCTGTTACCAGTATGGCCCGGAATGCCGCCCCTTAATCACGGAATGCATAAAACAACAGCAGAATCACCTCCGCCGTTTCTTCCTCTCATATATGCCCGCCTCTATCCCTTCCGGGCCGAAGTGCAGCCTTACCAGTTTTCCGCAGTGCTGGCATTTGATCTCAAGGATCGTCCACTCCGTCTCTGTTCCCTCATCGTCCCAAATGCGCCGCCTGCATTTGGGGTTGGGGCATCTGATCACTTCCATCTGCCACCGCCTCCTTTACTCCACTCCGGCCAGTAACCGGCCTTATTTTCCGCCTCCCCGTACTGATATGTAACAAGGGAACCAGCCTATCCCTGCCGATTCCCTTGTATCATTTGTGTATTATTGGTTTTCTCTGCATGATTATGTAACAGAATCATCTTATATTGCATACATTAGCCATTCTTTATCTTAATGTTCGAACCTGCCACCTCATAACTTACCTTGTAATCAGACAGTCCTTCCATTCCATGCGCCTGCGCATAGTCATAAAGCGTCAGTATATCATCCTTTAGCTGCTCATATCTGCCATTACTCTCCTGCGAATTCAATAACTGGCACATTTTTTTAGGAAGTCCGCTGATATTCC
>CAJUTJ010000096.1 GCA_910589655.1 uncultured Acetatifactor sp.
CACGGTCCGCTGTTTGAAATACATCTGCATACATCTTGATTTTAATACGGATTTTGATATAATATCAGACAGAACAGACACTTCAGACCGGAGCAGGAGGTCCTTCCCCTATGGAAGCATTAAACACACAGACAAGCGTTCCTTTATACAGCCAGCTGGCCGAACAGCTTCGGCAGGATATTTATACAGGCAGATTTACGCAGGGGGAGAAAATTCCCTCCGAATTCGAACTGAGCCGCCTGTACAATGTAAGCCGCAGTACGGTACGAAAAGCAATCTCCGTACTGGTCAGTGAAAATCTTCTGGAAACGACGCATGGAAAAGGGACTTTTGTATCCTCCCCGAAAATAAACCAGAACAGTTCCGGTTTTTTGAGTTTTACGGAAAATGTAAGATCCATGGGAAAAACTTTAATTACCAGGACGATTCATATGACGCATGTTGTCCCCTCAGAACATCAGAAACACTTTTTCAGACTGGATGAAAAAGAAAAACTGTTGGAAGTAGAGCGCCTGAGATATATTGATCATATTCCCATCTGTGTTGAGACCAGCTGGTTTACTTCCCGCTATGATTCCCTTCAGGAAAAAAATCTGAACGGTTCGCTTTACGAAATTCTCCGAAACGATTATGATATCCGACCGCTCACCGGAAGTAAAACCATCGAATTATGCTACGCTTCCCCCGATGAAGCTGCACTTCTGGACATTCCCAGAGGATCGGCCCTGATGCTGATTGAAGACCTGGTATATGATAATCATGAAAATCCTCTTCATATTTCCAAACAGGTCCTTAGAGGAGATAAATTCCGATATGCATTGAAATAACTACCGTTTCATACCGATCATAAACTGCCTGTCTAAAAAGGGACAGCGAAAATCCATCGCTGCCCCTGAATCAAAAGATATCACACACAGTCTTTCCATCCGCAGGAAAATATATCTACAGAAAAATATATTTACAGACAAACAGAACTGCCAGCACATTAGCAAGACAAAAACTTTTCCCGCGCTTTTACAATTCCATCTTTTCAATGACGCATGTATGCGCCTTGTCACCGCTGTCTTTATCGTAATTGATCCCCACAAGCAGGAGCCTTCCTTTATACGCTTCCAGCTTCCTGCTGTACCTTTTCCTCTTGATCTGTGCGATCGCTCCCTCGGCAGACTGGTCATACTTTAATTCGATCAGCAGTGCCGGCTTATCGGAAAACGGTCTGGGAAGAAATGCGATATCCGCAAATCCTTTCCCCGAAGGCATCTCATCAATAATTGTGTACTCATTGATCGCATTATAATAACCCAGCCTCAGTACACATCGAAGAGAATTCTCATCATTGTATTTGAGAATCGATGAGAATTCCATATGTGCCTCCTCGATTCCTGCGGCCACCGCTTCTTCCTCGCACTCCCAGGTTGCTTTAAGCAGCCGGTCCGACGCCTTCAACGCATGAATCACCGGCGTCCAGTCTGTATCCTCGATGGCGCCGGCGAATGCTTTCCGGACTTCTTCATTGGGAATGTGCACCTCGGACCGGTCCGCGTCATAGCCCAGATATCCCAGATGAATCAATATTGTGAGCACATCGTCCCTGCTGCCTATCCTGGTCAGGTCATTCTCGAATTTTTCGGCATTCACTTTGCAGCGTTCCCCCGCCAGCAGGCGGATGACATCCTCTTTCAGTCCATCCTTGTCCAGAGTGATATAGCTTTTCAAGGATTCATAAGCGACGGTTCCCGTCCAGTAGCTGTTGAATTCTCCGTCAAACATGGCGTTGGCCACGGAATTCGGACAGTAGATGTGTTTGATACTTCGAAATCCATATCCGTCATACCACCGCTGCGCCTCGCTGAAATTCATATCATACTGCCTGCACAACGATCTTACTTCGTCTTCTGTAAAACCCGCGTATTTTGCCAGCCGCTTGGGGCTGATCATCGTATGCTCTCTGAAATTGTTCAGCGCCGATTCGCTGTTATATCTTTTAATGGGAAGAATCCCTGTCAGATAAGCAAGTGCGGTAAACCGATGGGACTTCTCTCCTTTAAACAGGCCTCTGAGCAGGTCAATGTACGCATCCTGAACCTTTTGATTGTGCAGATCCTCCCGAAAAACAGCGTCCCACTCGTCAATGATAATGATAAACCGATCTTTGGTCCTTTCGTTGATCTCCGCAAGTGCAAGAGGGAGGGAAATTTCATCTCTCTTGTCAGACAAGGAATATTCCTTACGCAGTTCCTCAATCACACACTTTTGCAGATATACTGCCAGATCTTCCCCTTTCGGCATCGTTACCTTCAATTCCGCAATATCCAGATGAATCACCGGATACTGGTTCAGATTCTTTTTAAAATCCCTGCTCTTTGCAATCTCATATTTGGAAAAGAGCGCTTCCGACCGGCACCCGCGGCTGTAGTACGCCGCAGCCATCCTTGCCGCGATGGACTTTCCAAACCGTCTCGGCCTGCTCACACATACATACCGCTGTTCGGTTCCGATCACCTGGTTCAGATAATCCAGCATACCGGTCTTATCCACATAGATCTGTGAATTGACCGCACTGGCAAACCCAAGATTGTCCGGATTCAGATACTGTCCCATTCAGCCTCCACGCTCCTTTTCTGAAATACACGTTTTCCGCTTTTATACACCATAAAAAGCGGCTATAAATTTATTATAACCGCTTTTTTTTCGGGTGTAAACGAAGAAAATCTTTTCGGAAAAATGATTTCAAAGACAAAACAACAAACATGGAGATAGCGCCAGTAATAAGCGTCACCAGAATATTATCCCTGGCATTTTCTTTCTTATCTCATTCACGGCATCGGGGCTTCTCCGCTTCCCAAATATGAGCGGCTGTACTGCTTCCACTGGTTTCTGGACAAGAAAAGCTCCGGTCAAGCATGCTGGATTTTCTTTTCATGCCAGTCCTGCCAATCAAATTCATACGCAAATCATACAATATTCAAACTTAAAAGCTTTCGATTTTTCAATCCCCAAACTATATTTTAATGATTTTCATACGTATTTCAAACGCATTTATATTTGACTTTTCAACATTTCAAGTGCCATCTGGAGACAAGTCAGCATCTCAATACTTTCCATCTCAGGAAAATATCTTGTTGATTTTCCGTTGCCTTGTTTTTTTAACAAATGTCTCTCCTCTACCAATGAATTGATTGCCTTTCTAATCCTGTATTCCGTAATACCAAGTATCGGTACAAGTTTACGTAATGATTTATCAGCACCATTCTTTATGATGTACCGAAAAACCATCTTTTCATCATCCGATAGATCAGGATAGGAATCTGCCAAATCAATATTCCATATTTTCAACTCTGTATGTTCAATATCTGTAATAATCTCCGGCCTTCTAAAATCATTTGATACTGCAGTTTTGTAAATCAATGGTCCTCCAAATCCCTGTCTTTCAGAAGCGCCAAGCAACCGGAACTGCTTCATGATGATTTCATTTCTTGGCCTTGAATCTCCCCCCATCACAAACTGCATTTTTGAAATGAGCATTTTACCCGGATTAACGAAATTAAACCAGCCATCAAATACTTCTATCTTTGTAGAAGGAAAACCCTGATCATAATCAGCATGAGCCAGACAATTTACCAGACATTCCCTTATTGTTACATCAAAATCGGAAAGCGGTATCCTTAATTGATACTGATCCAATTCAAATGACTCTTTTAACAGGATAGTAAGTTTCCCATATACAATCGTATAAAAATTATACAGATTCATCTGGTACTCTCCCGGTTCATCATCTGTAACCCTGTCTGACCATCTTGCATTATTTCCTCTTCGATTAAAGTAATCTACATGATAATGTGGATAAACTTCTCTAATTGCATTTACTTTTCCAAGAAAAAGCAATGTCCCTCTCTTTATTTTGAATTTACCAGAAATCCTGTCCACAATCCCTGCACCAATTTCAATCATAAATTCTTCATTCGTCATTTCTATATAATTCTGTCTTGGATATCTTTTATTTACTCTCTCCTTAAATGCCAGAACAGAATCTATATCTAAATCATCCATTCCAAAATTATCTAACACCAGATCATCCTGACTTGGCCTTGCATTACGCATAAACGCTGCGATTTGTTCCTTAGTAGCTTTGCGGTCTCCATCACCAGTACGAATCCATGTGTTTTCTAATTTGTCGTTGAGATGCACTGGTTTCATTCCTTCTGGAGCTTCCTTCACATTAACTAAAATGATTGTTTTATTCTCATCCAGCTTATATTCAATAACATCTTCATTATTAATATTTTTAAAACTGACTTTATTTTTATTAGAAAGTTGATCCCATAAATTGGTTAGCGTCTTTTCTACATTTCCGACTCCCTGAATGATATTTTGAGGGTAGTCCTCCATAACCCCCAGTACAACAACACCACCGGATGTATTACAAAACGAAGAATATGTCTCCCAAAAAGCATTGGGTAACTCCTGTGCTTTCTTTAATTCTACGTAATATTTTTCATGTACATTCAGTAACCAATCTTTTAGTTCTTCATTACTTGAAAAAACCGGCTGAATATCCCTCATGATTTCTCTGGCCCCCTTTACCTATAAGAATTTTCCATAGATTATCATGAATTCAGCAGTGGTGCAAGAAATATATTCACAAACATATAAATTTTATTTCATAGTAATCAAAAAGCGCTCGAATGAAATATATGTGAAATCATATCACCATTTAGCATCAAGG
>CAJUTJ010000097.1 GCA_910589655.1 uncultured Acetatifactor sp.
GCTTGTCTGATTTTTCATCTGCTTCGTTGTCGTCAATCGACGTAGCCACCGCTACGCCTCATTCCTCCGCCTTGCATATGAAATAATCATTCTGCGCCAATGTATCAGAAATTAATTATTCGTTGTACTAGTACTGCATTTTATTAATAATTGAGTACTATGCACCTGCTTTTTGCGCAAATACACGTTGTCGTCAGTCAACAATGCCACCGCATTGCCTCTTTCCCCCGCTTTTTTATTCGATCCGGAATTATCTATCATTAATTTGCATATCATGATTTGGGATTCAATCGCACAGCTTTGACTGCAGGTATCGTACACAGGCTGTTACACATAGCCATAGATCCCCCGGACGGAAACCTCTCCGGCGTAAACCTCCACTTGGGAGCCATCCGGCAACTCCACCAGCAATTCTCCCGTATTATTAATGCCCTTTGATATTCCGGTATACTCACCCTTGGGATCCAACACCCGAACCTCTCGGTCACAATTCACCAACAACCCGTTATAAACTTCTCTCAGCTGCGTAAAATCAAGTGTTTTTACAAACAATTCATAATAGGATTCAAAAGCTCTCATAATATTCGCTATCAGCATGGCTCTGGAAACCTTTCTGCCGCATTCCTGTTCCAGACAAGCGGCCACAGAGGCAATTTCAGGCGCAAATTCCTGAAGCCCCACATTGATTCCTGCACCGATTACCACATACTGAATGTATTCCTGCTGTACGCTGAGTTCCGTCAACATACCGCAGACCTTTTTCCCCCCTATGACAATATCATTGGGCCATTTAATGACGGCTTCCGCACCGCAGGTTTCCTTAATACCCACGGCTGCTGCTATGGCCATCACCAAGGTAAGCATGGACGCCTTATCGGGCGCAAAGTCCGGCTTCAAAATCAGGGTAAAATATGCATTCGCACCCGCCGGACTGTTCCAGCTCCGGCCTCTCCTGCCCCGTCCGGCGGTCTGCATGTCCGCCACCACCAATGCCCCTTGGGGCGCTCCCTTCTCCGCATCCAGCTTTGCCCTTAGATTGGTGGAGTCCAACACATCATAAAAAGACACAGGATGTCCTGCCCAGCGGGTATCCATATGACTTTCCAACTCGTACTTTCCGTAAATCTCTGCCTCCTTGACAAGCCGATACCCACGGTTCTGCACTGCCTCTATGGAAAATCCTTCCTTTTTCAGCTGCCCGATTGCCTTCCATACCGCTGTGCGGGAGACACCGAATCGTTCACAGAGCTCCTGCCCCGACACATAATCCCCTCTCTCCCGCAGAACCGCCAAAATTTTTGATTTCAAGTTTCCCTCCCTGTGCAGTCGGCTGCAATCCGTTACAGAGTCGCCGCCATTACCGCTTTGATAGTATGCATACGATTTTCCGCTTCCTCGAATACCAAAGACTGCTCCGATTCAAAGACCTCATCGGTAACTTCCATTTCTGTAATGCCGAATCTCCGGCCCATTTCGGCTCCGATCTTGGTCTTCAAGTCATGGAATGCCGGAAGACAGTGCATAAAGACGGCATCCTTCCCCGCATTATCCATAATCTTACGGTTCACCTGATAAGGGGACAACTCCTTAATCCGCTCCGTCCACACTTCGTCCGGCTCCCCCATGGACACCCATACATCCGTGTAGATTACATCCGCGCCTTTGGTTCCTTCAAGAGGATCTTCGCTCAATGTAATGCTGCCCCCTGTCTGTGCCGCGATTTCATTACACTGATCCACAAGGGTCTTCTCCGGGAAATATTTTTTGCTGGTACAAGCCGTAAAATGCATTCCCATCTTTGCGCAGGCCACCATCAGGGAATTCCCCATATTGTATCGGGCATCCCCCATATATGCAAGCTTGATGCCCTTCAAGCGTCCGAATTTCTCCTGAATGGTGAGAAGATCGGCAAGCATCTGTGTAGGATGGAATTCATTCGTCAAACCGTTCCACACAGGAACCTTGGAATATTCAGCCAGCTCCTCCACAATTTCCTGTCCGAAACCGCGGTACTCAATTCCTTCAAACATTCCCGCCAGAACCCGTGCGGTATCCGCAATGCTCTCTTTCTTCCCGATCTGTGAACCGCCGGGATCCAGATAGGTGGTTCCCATCCCCAGATCATGTGCCGCTACCTCAAAGGCGCATCTGGTACGGGTGCTGGTCTTCTCAAAGATCAAAGCTACGTTTTTCCCCCGCAGTGTATCCATAGGAATTCCCTTTTTCTTTTTATCCTTTAATTCCGCCGCCAAATCTACCAGATATGCAATCTCTTCCGGTGTAAAATCCAATAATTTCAGAAAATCGCGTCCCTTTAAATCCATTTGTGCATCCTGCCTTTCCGTCATGCCGGTTAATCGGCTTATTCGTTATTGCAATTATTACAATTATAAATAAATATACTTCATTATCTTTGTTTTTTCAACCCCTGCCGTCTATTTGACAGACATCCGCGCCGCATCCGGAAGAATCCGGCTGTAAAAAAATATCCAAATGCCATCCAAAAAAAATCCAAATGCCATCCTGTAACAGAACAGGCAGCCAATTCTGTCGAACCGGCTGCCCCAAATCTCCAAACCTCTTACCATTTATTTTTACAACGGTATTCAGTCAAATATTACCTTCAATTAACGGATATTCCCTGAGCGGTTTCCTTAAAAGCTGCCGCCACGCTTGCAATTCCCTGAAGCTCTGCGGGAAGAAGTATCGTAGTTGCCTTGCCGTCGGCTACCTTCTCAAACGCTTCCAGACTCTTCATCTTAAGCACTGCTTCATCGGCGCCGGCTTCTTTCAACAGGCGGATACCTTCCGCATTAGCCTGCTGAACCTTCAGGATTGCCTCTGCCTCACCTTCCGCCTCACGGATCATCTTCTCCTTTTCTGCTTCCGCACGGAGAATCGCGGACTGCTTATCTGCTTCCGCACGAAGGATAGCGGATTCCTTAGCGCCTTCCGCCTCCAGAATCTTTGCCTTCTTCTCACCTTCTGCACGGGTAACGGCCTCACGTCTCTCACGCTCAGCCTTCATCTGTTTCTCCATGGCATTCTGAATCTCTGCGGGAGGAATAATGTTCTTCAGCTCTACACGGTTTACCTTGATACCCCAAGGATCCGTTGCAATGTCCAGAGCCGCACGCATTTTCGTATTAATGGTCTCACGGCTGGTCAACGTCTGATCCAGTTCCAAATCACCGATAATGTTACGAAGCGTAGTGGCCGTCAAATTCTCGATGGCCATCATAGGGTTTTCAACGCCGTAAGTAAACAGCTTGGGATCGGTAATCTGATAGAACACAACCGTATCGATTCTCATGGTAACGTTATCCTTTGTAATAACAGGCTGAGGAGGGAAATCGGCTACCTGCTCCTTCAGATTTACCTTTCTAGCCACTTTATCGATAAAGGGAACTTTAATATGGAAGCCTACAGACCACGTCCCCTGATACGCACCCAAACGTTCCAGCACATAAGCCTGTGCCTGAGGAACAATCTTTACACAAGAAACAAAAATCCAAAGTATTAGTACCACAAATACCCCAAGTACCACTAATAATAACTCTCTCATTTTTACCTCTTTCTGTGCTGTAAAGTTGTGACAGCACGCACACTTCTTAAATTGTAACTGTCCGGAAACAAATGTCTCCGCCACGCCGCATAGTATAAACCGTTATTTCCGCAGGCTGCGGACAGTTATATTCCATTTTACGGCTCACTCCGGCCGCCTTTCGTCCAGTTCCTCCATCTGTGATACGCTCAAAGGCGCCGGTACGGGGGATGGCTCGGGATTTAAACCTCCCATCTTCTC
The DNA here is from genome assembly GCA_910589655.1 of uncultured Acetatifactor sp. Lineage (GTDB taxonomy): Bacteria > Bacillota > Clostridia > Lachnospirales > Lachnospiraceae > Acetatifactor. Next base: position 3,806 of record CAJUTJ010000097.1, read on the forward strand.
ATCGGGTTTCACAATGAGTTTGACGCCGTTGATTGCCAGCACATTTACCACCGCTCCCATAGGAATGGTAATTTTGTCTTCCACACTTCTGGCGCTCCACTGCTGGCTGCCCACCGTTACTTGGCCGATACCTTGCAGATTATCGATTTCACTGATGACAATCGCCTGTCTGCCGATCAGGCTCTCTACATTTGTCCTCACACGATCCTTGTTGAAATATCTTACGGCAACGGGTCTGGTAAAGAACAAAAGCAATAGGGAAACCATAAAAAATAAAATAACCTGTACTCCAATGGGTGCATGAACCAGTGTTGCCAGAATAGCAACCAGCGCACCGCCTGCAAACCAAATGGTAGTCAATCCTAAAGTCAGCACTTCCACCACAACTGCCAAGATCAGGACAACCAGCCAGATAATCATCATAACTTCGGTCATTCAATCACTCCTCTTATCTTAAATGTCAGAGCATGTTTGAAAAATCATTCCTCCGGTTTTCACGCTCCGCTAAACGGTCTGCTTCGCCTCAATTTGGAGGCTATGCCTTGCTACGCTTTCCGGATTGATACTTGCTTCCCACAAAATGTGAGGCACAGCCCCAAAACGTTTTTAAACATGTTCTGATTTTAGTTTACTACAAAAATGTTTTTCAAGCAAGCCATTTCGTTTACCGCCGGCTCCCCGCATTGTCGTTACTGTTCACTTCGTTCACAGCAGCCTATGCACAGAAATCGCAAAACAGCGAATTCGCGCATGTCTGTCTCGGGGTTATCACGCAGAAACAGCGTGAAAACACCTCGCGGCGACAGCGAGTGAACAGTCACGCATTGTCCCCGCTGCTGCTTATTCTGTCCTTTTCCCTTCCTCGTCCTTTCTTCTTTTGCTCTCTCCCTCGTTTCACCTGCGTTCCTCTTTTCCTTGCTTTTCCTCCCCCTCTGTCTTGCTTCTCCCGCTTTCCTCGTTTCCTCCGCTTTTCTTCACTTTTCCTCCGCTTTTCCTCACTTTTCCTCTGCTTTTCTTCACGTTTCCTCTGCTTTTCTTCACGTTTCCTCTGCTTCTCTTCACTTTTCCTCCGCTTTTCTTCACGTTTCCTCTGCTTCTCTTCACGTTTCCTCCGCTTTTCTTCACTTTTCCTCTGCTTCTTCTGCCTTCCGCTTTCCCTTGCTTTTCCTCCCCTCTGCGTTCCTCTTTTCACCCTCTTTCCTTCACTTTTCCTCACTTCACCACATAGCACCTCTGCTTCCTTTGCCACATACTTCCCCGCATAGGGCTTCGCAAAAATCTTTCTTATGCAACACTCCTGCAAAGACATGCTTTCCCGGCTTATACAAACAAGGGCGGTGCCAAAAAGCAGCACCGCCCTTGAATATAATATATATTCCCTATTCCGTTTAATAGAACACATGATTACCGATTACAATTCCCTCACGGCCGTTATTCCGGCGGAAATGGGTAACATCTCCCACATTGGAAACACCTGCCAGAGCTTCCTCTGCGGCCTGAATACAGCTTGATTTAATATTTCCGGATTCGTACAATGCGTTTACCTTTCCGTTCAGCGCAGGTGTAAACTGTCCCGACGCATAGATAACACCATGGATACTGTTGGGATAAGCGCCGCTTCTCACACGGTTCATTACAACCGCACCGACCGCTACCTGTCCTTCGTAGGATTCTCCGCCTGCCTCACACTGAATCAATGCCGCCAGCAGCAATGTGGTATCTGCATCGGTAGTGTATGCGCCGTAGTTTACATGGCGTTTTGCCTCCGCCTCGGCTGCTTCCCTGATCTTAATTTCCTCCATGGTTTCCCCTGAATCGATCTGGAAATCCAACACTACATATTCCTCAGACACATAGCCGTCTTCCCCTTCGTAATCAATACAAACCCAGCCGTCTTCATCTTTGCTGAGAACCTCCACGATGTCGCCCTTGGGAAGCAGTCCCAAAACTCCCGTATCGGCCCCCGGCCCTGTCCTGACGCGGAGAGTCTCCGTATTGATGGTAGCCATCATCCTTCCCACATCATTTGCCAGCGCCAATGCGTCTTCTCCGAATAACAGATATTCGTCCGAAGCCCAGCCGACAATGTTTCCTGACTGCAGTTTGGTCCATCCGTCCCTTCTCTCCAGAATAATGCCCCCGCAGTCTTTATACAGCTTACCCACCTTCGAAGCTTCCTCATTGGCTTCGCTTCTCACATTCAAGGCATTCTGTACATTGGCCATAACCAATGTGCCCATGACCTCTTCCTCCTGCTGGGATGTGAGATCCAAATTTAATTCTTTTGCCGTGGCATTTACAATATCAGCGGTACTTGTAGAACCGGGATTCAGTATGGATGCCACGCCGCCGCGCATATCTTCCAAATAATCGCTGCCGGCCTGAGTAACCATGCCGGTCTGCACAAACAGAATCAAAGATAATATGACTCCCGTCAATGCAGCAAACAGTCTTCTGCTTTTTGCCATTTCGTTTACCTCCAAACAAATATTAACAATATTATTGCCTTCTTTTGGTAAAGTTATTACGAAGTTGTTAAATTTGTTACAGACATATCATAGCAAAGAGTAAAATATTTGTCAAGTTTTTGCATCATTATTGCATCATAGCCAAATTTTGTGTTACTGTTCACTCCGCGACCAGCAACGTATGCACAGAAACCGCAAAACAACGGTTTCGCGCATATCTGCCTCGAATTTGTCACGCAAACAGCGTCATAACGCCTCGCGGCGGCAACGAATGAACCGCGGCCAATATTTACATATTTCTGGACTTTTCGATACAGGCCGCCATAGCATCTATCACGGCTCCTCTCATTCCCTTTTCCTCCAGCACCTTTACCGCCTGAATGGTGGTTCCTCCGGGAGAGCAGACCATATCCTTCAATTCTCCGGGATGCATTCCCGTCTCCAACACCATTTTTGCGCTGCCCAGCACTGCCTGAGCCGCAAACTCATACGCCTGCTTTCTGGGCATTCCCGCCGCCACTGCCCCGTCAGCCATTGCTTCAATAAACAGAAATACATATGCGGGGGAGCTTCCGCTGACGCCCACCACCACATCCATCAATCTTTCCGGCACGATGCTGGCTCTGCCGAAAGATTCCATCAGCTTTACCACTTTATCCAGCTCCTCCCGAGGCACTTCCTCTCCGGCGCAGACTCCGGTACAGCCCTCCGAAACAAGTGCAGGAGTATTGGGCATACAACGGACAATCTTCAATTCGGGTCTGCCGAAAGCTTCCTTTAAAAATTTCAAGTCTCTGCCTGCGGCAATACTTACGATCAACGCGTCTTTTTTTACGGACTCTTTGATCTCTTCAATCACCTCTGACATAAATATTGGTTTAACGGCAAGGAAAAGGATGTCCGCCTCCCGTGCAGCCTGAACATTTGTCTCCGCCGTCCGTATGTGAAATTTTTCTTTGATTCTGTCTCTTGTAGATGCCGTTCTGGCAGAACCGATAATATCCTCCGCTGCCGCCGTCTTTTTCTCAAGCATCCCGCCGATCATGGCTGTTGCCATATTGCCCAGTCCAATAAATCCTATTTTCATTTTGTACCTCCTTGCGTGCTTCATAAGAAGGTGTGTAAACACCCCTCTTTGCACATATCAATCAATATTTGAAAGTTTACTTTCAAAATTCCAGTCATGCCGCCATCCGTTGGATAGTTGAAATAGGTGACTTAGAAAATATCCATTATCCAAGGGTGTCCAATGCCCCTATGAACTTGTAACGGATAGTAAGTCGTTGAATTTTCTGCCCGCCTGTTTCTACGGGTTCAGAAACAAGAATTTTTCTATCAGTTGATGGATTATCTTGAAATTGAGTTCTGTTATTCCTGCATAACCGCTTATCTGCTCCGCAAAATGCTCGATGGAAGATAACTGCTCCTTGTCCGCTGACATTACTTGCCCTGCATTTTCCTTGCGTGGAATGCGCTCTTGATTTTCCTTGACGTGTCCTTTGTATATACTCATGCTCTCGTTGTTCGTGCCGTCGTCTTTGGAAAGCCTGCAATATAAAGCAGTGATTTTGTCGTTATTCAGTTTTGCCCTTTTCATGCAATCCTACAAGTTTTCCGAAGGAAAATGCGACTGCTTTTGCAGGAGCAGAGGGATTTCCTCTTAACTCATATTATACTATATTCCCTTTTCCGTTTCCAGTGCTAATTCACGCTCTTTTCCGCTGTTTCCTTAACCTGTTACTTTTCACACCCACGCCACCGCGAGGCGTTTTCACGCGTTTAAACTATAACATTACTGTCATAGCCTTTTAAGGATTGAGGAAGCCCCCTTTTATTTGTTTGTCACCCCTCCGCACTATCATTGAGAAAAACGCTGCCTGTGGGCTTCATACATCAATAGGGAAGCCGCAATGGCGGCATTCAAAGATTCCACCCTTCCCTCCATGGGTATTTTCAGGTAATGTTCCGCATGCGCGGCAGTCTCTTTTGTAAGTCCTTTTCCCTCATTGCCGATGAGAAACGCGGCAGGCTCCCGAAAAGAAACTCGATCATAATACGTCTCTCCCTTTAAATCCGCCGCATAAGTCCGGATCCCTCTCTGCCGCAGAATTCCTAAAATCTCCGGCAGGCTTTCCGCATAGAGAAAGGGAACCCTGAAAATAGATCCCATTGTGGAACGGATTGTTTTCGGATTAAAAATATCCACCGTACCGGCAGACATTATAACACCTGTTATCCCTGCCGCTTCCCCGGTTCTGATCATCGTTCCCAGATTGCCGGGATCTTGAAGATCCTCCAATACCACAATAAGGGGGGACTCCGCTTGCAGAAACTGCTCCAGTGAATACCGGGGACGCTTCATCACGCATAATACCCCCTGAGGGGTCTGGGTGTCCGACATCCTTGCAAAGACTTCCTTTGCCACTGTCTCGTACCCCACAGCCCTTAATTTCCGCTGCGCATCAGGTCTCTTGCCGATCCGTTCCACAGCTTCCTCCGAGACAAATACCTGCTGTATACTCTCTTCCGGCGCTTCCTCGAACATTCTGAAACCCTCTATGAGAAAAATCCCCGCCTTGCGCCTATCTCTGGCCTTATCCTGCCATTGTATGATCTGTTTTACCTTGGGGTTGGAATTACTGGTAATCATACGCTCTCTCCTTTTCCATTTTATTTGGTCACTGTCTCCGCTCCGAAACCGTTATACCGGATACCTATTCCAAGCACAAAGATCGGCACTTCGATAAATGCTTTGCATTCTTATACCAATCAATATTTGGAAGTTTACTTCCAAACATGCCGATGCAGTCGGTGTAATTTTCTATTATAAAAAGCGCCGCAAATGGCACCTCAAAGAATTCTTCGCATTCTTCCCACTCTAAAATAAGAATTTCCAATGATAATCGAGTAGGGGAACGACCTTCTCCGCTACTCGCCGCGCCCCCCGTGCGCCGCCTTGCGGCTTAGTTCCTCTGCACGGGGCCGCGCATAAAAAAGCGGCTGTTACATATTAAAAACAGCCGCTTTAACTATTTTATCCCTGTATCCGAAATATCTCGGTAAATTTCCGAGAATCTTTTCAAATACGCTTCCGTGGTCAATCAAATGGTAAGAACCTGAGATACCTCATACTGATATTCATCAATATTCTTCTTCATCTGCAGCGCTTCCTCGATATCAAAGTCAACGAACTCGCCCTTCCGATAGCCTACCACTCTGTTTGTCTTCCCTTGGAGCAGTACATCCACCGCATAGGCTCCCATAATGGACGCATAAAAACGATCCGTGGCAGTAGGGCTGCCGCCCCGCTGCATGTACCCGAGAATGGTGGCGCGGGTTTCTATACCGGTAGCCGCTTCAATCCTTCTGGCCATGGAAGTGGAATGCCCGATTCCTTCCGCATTGATAATAATATGGTGGGTCTTGCCGCGCTTACGGCTTCCGATGATATGATTAATAATCTCCTGCTCGTTGTAATCGTATTTTTCGGGAAGCAGCACATCTTCGGCGCCGTTGGCAATGCTGCACCAGAGAGCTATATAACCGGCATTCCGCCCCATTACTTCAATAATACTGCATCTCTCGTGGGAGGAGGACGTATCCTTTACCTTGTCTATGGCCTGCATAGCGGTATTCACGGCAGTGTCAAATCCAATGGTGTAATCGGTACATGCAATATCAAGGTCAATGGTGCCGGGAAGCCCCACCGTATTGATCCCCTGTCTCGACAATGCCTGCGCTCCCCGGTAGGAGCCGTCGCCGCCAATAACAATAATGCCGTCAATTCCATGCTTTTCGCAGATTTCCGCACCCTTTTTCTGATATTCAGGGTCTTTGAACTCCAGACAGCGTGCAGTGCCCAGAACCGTACCGCCCCTCTGAAGAATATCGGAAACATGACGTGCTTCCATATCAATGATTTCCTCGTTTAAAAGGCCGTTATAGCCTCTCTTGACCCCCTTTACTTTTAATCCTCTGAAAAGCGCTGTGCGGACAACTGCACGGATGGCAGCATTCATTCCCGGTGCGTCTCCGCCGCTGGTCAATACGGCAACCGTTTTGATCTCTTTCGCCATGATATTTCCTCCTGTTCTATTTCAGTTCCGTCTCTGCACATTTGTCCCGAGACATTTTAAATGCTGTTGACATTTCTTAGCCGGACTGTCAGCTCCTCATCTGCCCTTCCGGCGCTGCGGCTCAAAGGAAAACAAATATTTTCCATTCTGCCACTGCCCTTTTGTTGGACATAAGAACTATCCAAGTTCCTATTTTAATCTATTTTTTCTTTGTTTTCAATAGGGTGCCTTATGTAGTTACCGAATTTTTACATTTTCCGCACCGAATAAGATACCAAGCTTTTCCTGAAGTCTTTCGTCCGCAGATACTCTTTGGCTGGAAGGCAGGACTTTCATTCCTCTGGTACTTTTTAAATAGATAACCACATTGTCATTGCCGTGGGAGTCCGCAATGGCCGCCAGCAATTCCTTTTCCCGGGCAAAATAACTGTCCGCATCGGGAAATTGCAGCCAGATTCCCTTGGGCATTTTACCCTTTTTTACCGCTTCCAAGGCAGCGTTTCGAACGCCTGCCCCCGAATTATCCGGATGGGAGGGCTCTCCTTGAGAATTCCCTTGAGTTCCTTCCGGATAAGAGGCCTTTCCTTGGAGATTCCCTTGAGTTCCTTCCGAATAGGAAGCCTTTCCTTGGAGATTCCCTTGAGCTCCTTCCGAATAGGAAGCCTTTCCTTGGAGATTCCCTTGGGTTCCTTCCGGATAAGAGGCCTTTCCTTGGAGATTCCCTTGAGTTCCTTCCGAATAGGAAGCCTTTCCTTGTCCGCCGTTTCCCTGCCAATTAGAATAATTATTGCTATTCCATCGTCTGCTTCGGAAAATCGGGCCTCCGCCCGCGGCCTCCGCCTCGTCAAAGCTGACAATCTGTTCGCAAATCAGCTTTCCGTCCCGATCCTCTTCCACGGACGCATGTCCCAGAATAAATATTTTGGCTTCCTCTTGTAAAATAGAGCTGTATTTTTCGTAATCTCTGGGGAAAACTACGACTTCCACATTTCCCACCAGATCCTCCAGATTGAGAAATGCCATTACTTTATCATTTTTCGTATATTTTACGGTCTTATCCGCAATCATACCGCCCATTACCACATTAGCCTGATCTTCCACGGAAACCGTTCCGCTCTCTTCGTCCAACAAAAAGTCATTAGTGGTATTGGTGCTGTATTTCCGCCAGATTTCCTGATAAGCCTCCATGGGGTGGCCGCTTAAGTATATTCCCAGAACCTCCTTCTCAAAAGCCAGAATCATCTCTTTGGAATACTCTCCCACATCGGGCATACGGATATCAAACTCCTCCTTCTGTCCCTCCTCCGCAATGTCAAAGAGAGACAGCTGTCCGGCAAGATTATTCTTTTTGTCCTTGACAATATGATCCAAAATCTGCACATAGACACTCATAAACTGTTTTCTGGTTCCTCCCAGACCGTCCAGCGCACCTGCTTTGATCAAATGCTCTATCACCCGTTTATTCATTTCTATGTCCGCGGTACGGGTGATAAAATCCTGAAGATTCGTGAAAATGCCTCTGCCCTCCCTCTCCCGTATGATTTCCTCTATGACCGATCTCCCGATGCTTTTAATCGCCGTCAACGCATAACGGATTCCCCCGCCTGTCACAGAAAAGCCGCACTCGCCCTCATTGATATCCGGCGGCAGCATCTGGATTCCCATATTCTTACAAGTCAAAATATACTCGGAAACCTTTTTCGGATTATCAATCACGGAAGTCATCAACGCCGCCATAAATTCTATGGGATAATAATACTTTAAATAGGCCGTCTGCAACGCCACCACCGCATAGCAGGCCGCATGGGATTTGTTAAAGGCATATTTGGCAAAATCCATCATATCCTCATAGATGCCGCCCGCCGTTTTTTCGTCAATCCCCTTGGATATGCAGCCGGGAACCTTTTCCGCTTCGTTTCCGTAAATAAAGTTCGCCCGCTCCTTTTCCATCACCGACTGCTTCTTTTTACTCATGGCACGGCGCACCAGATCGCTCCGCCCCAAGGTGTAGCCTCCCAGATCACGGACAATCTGCATTACCTGCTCTTGGTAAACGATACAGCCATAGGTAGGCTTTAAAATAGGCTCCAGCTGGGGACAGGAATAGACTACCGCATTATGATTGTTTTTCCCTTTGATATACTTGGGAATAAAGTCCATCGGACCCGGACGGTAAAGGGAAATTCCCGCAATAATATCCTCCAGATTCTGGGGACGCAGCTCCTTCATGAAATTTTTCATGCCCGAACTTTCCAGCTGAAAGATACCGTCCGTCCTGCCCGTGCTGATGGAAGCGAGAACATTAGGATCATTGTAATCAATATTATCAATATCAATATGCACTCCACGGGTCTTTTCTATGTATTCTACCGCATCCTTTATTACGGTGAGCGTGCGAAGCCCCAGAAAATCCATTTTGAGCAGACCCAATTCCTCCAGAGTAGTCATGGTAAACTGGGTGGTAACCGATCCGTCGCTTCCCCTTGACAGAGGCACAAACTCATCCGCCGGCTTAGGACAGATGACTACTCCGGCGGCATGCATGGAGGTATGCCGCGGCAGCCCTTCCAGACGCTTACACATATCAATCAAATGGTGTACCTGCTCATCCTCCTGATACAGCTTCCTGAATTCAGGATTGAGTTCCAGAGCACGGTCTATGGTAATGTTCAATTCGTTGGGAACCATTTTTGCAATGGAATCCACAAAAGCGTAAGGCAGATCCATTGCCCTGCCCACGTCACGGATCACTCCCTTTGCCGCCAATGTACCGAATGTCACAATCTGCACCACTTTATCGGCGCCGTATTTCCTGCCCACATAATTAATGACCTCCTGCCGTCTGTTATAGCAGAAATCAATGTCGATATCGGGCATGGATACTCTCTCCGGATTCAAAAAACGTTCAAACAGCAGATTATATTTTATAGGATCGATATTGGTAATTTTCAAACAATAGGATACTATGCTGCCTGCCGCGGATCCACGCCCCGGCCCCACCGGAATCCCGTTGGATCTGGCATAATTGATAAAATCCCACACAATCAGAAAATAATCCACATATCCCATGGTCTGAATGACACCCAGCTCATAATCCAGCCGCTCTCTCAGCGTCTGTCCCGTATCTCCCGCCTGCAGGCCTCCGTCCCCGTATCGCTCCGCCAGTCCGTCATCGCAGAGCTTATTTAAATATGTCCATGAATCATACCCTTCCGGCACTTCGTAATGAGGCAGCTTAGTGACGCCGAACTCAATTTCCACATGACATCTGTCCGCGATTCTCTGGGTATTTTCCACCGCTTCCCATGCATAGGGGAAGAGTCCCTTCATCTCCTCCTCGCTTTTGACGTAGTATTGTCCCCCTTCGTAACGCATTCTGTCTTCATCCGCAATCTTTTTGCCGGTCTGGAGACAGAGCAGAATATCATGGGAATCCGCGTCCGACGCATATGTATAATGGACATCATTGGTGGTGACCAAGGGGATATCCAGCTCTTTACTCATTTTCAGCAGTTCCGTATTTACAAACCTCTGTTCCGGCAGCCCGTGATCCTGCAATTCCAGAAAATAGTTCCCTTTGCCGAAACAGGCCTCGTACTTTTTCGCCGCTTTCCTCGCTTCCTCCGGCAGTCTCTTGGAGATATACCTCTGCACCTCCCCCGCCAGACATGCGGACAAAGCAATAATCCCCTCATGGTATTGGTTTAGAACTTCCATGTCAATACGGGGTTTATAATAATATCCCTCCGTAAAGCCCTTACTGACAATTTTCATCAAATTGGCATATCCGGTATTATTCTCCGCCAAAAGCACCAAATGATAGTATCTGTCCTCCCCGCCTGTCAGTTCCTTGTCAAAGCGGGAGTTGGGCGCCACATAGACCTCACATCCCAAAATCGGATTGATTCCCTCCGCCTTTGCGGCGCGGTAAAAATCAATGGCGCCGTACATTACGCCGTGGTCCGTTATGGCTGCGCTGTCCATGCCCAGCTCCTTTACCCTTGCCACATATTCCTTTATTTTGTTGGAACCGTCCAGCAGAGAATATTCCGTGTGGACGTGAAGATGAACAAATGCCATGATGAGGGCTCCTTATCTTGTTTGTCGAATTGTTTATAATTTACTTTCGAAAAAATCTGCTACATCAAATATACTGAAAATTTTTTCGTTTGTAAAGGGAACTGCCGGATATTGGTTTCAGTATGGAAACCGCAATTTATTGTTCACTTGCTGTCGCCGCGAGGCGTTTTCACGCTGTTTCTGCGTGATAAACCCGAGACAGACATGCGCGAAATCGCTGTTTTGCGGTTTCACGCACGGCTGTCATTTGCCAAGAAGCGCAGCATATTTAGCACGGTTCTACTGCCGCAGATATTTTTCTATCGTACTTTGCGCAGCCACCTTTTTTCCAAGCAATGTAATGGCTTGTTTCGGGCAATTATTTATGCATCTATAACACATAGTGCACCGATGGTTCTGGATGACAGTCCCATGGATCACTTTTATATTTTTCATTGGACAGAGTCTCTCGCACTTGCCGCAGCCAATACACTTATGCTCATCTACCCGCAGCCTGTCCGAATAATTCTTCGTTTTATGCCCAAAGAAAAGTCTTTGCCCAAAGAAGCCTGCCATCCAATACCAGATACCCATCCCCTCCTTCGGCGGCTTGCCTTCCTGTATAAGACGGACAGATTTCCTTATCTTTACCTCCGCTTTATTCACAAGTTCCACATTCTTTTCCAAAGAACGCTTCAATACCTTCTCATCCCCTATGCTGTCCGGCATTTTCAAATGCAGCCCGCCAAGGATTTCCGCCCCATATTTCCGTAAAAGGCGCCCTAAAGCTCCTGCTCCGTCACCGCTGAAGAATCCCATAGTAGCAATCACAAAAATTTTCTTGTCTTTCCACAACTCTTTATGATTGCTTATAAACTCCCGCAATATTTTGGGTACGGTACTGTATTGCACCGGATATGCAAACACAATCATACCACACTCTCTTATTGCCTCGATGGCATTGGCGTCTTCTATAGAGAATATTTTGGATTTTTTATCATATTCATCACAAAAGACTTCTGCCGCATATTTTGAATTGCCGGTTCCGCTGAAATATATCCCTAACATATTGCAATCTGATTCCCTTCTCCACATTTTAAAACCACTTATCATTCCCGTTACGGACCATAATAATTTACCTGATATAAAAATGCAATACCAGAAAATATTGCCTGACGCGCACAACAAAAAGCACGGAACCGCCAATCCGCGGCTCCGTGCCCTCTGCCAGATAATAAGAATACGATTCTTTATATGTATGCTTTTAATATCTCCGCCTTATCCAGTGCCTCCCAAGGCAAGGAGATATCGTCCCGTCCGAAATGTCCGTAAGCGGCAGTCTGCTTATAAATAGGTCTGCGAAGATCCAGCATCTTAATAATACCCGCAGGGCGGAGGTCAAAATTCTCACGAATGATTTCAACCAGCTTTTCGTCTTTCAGCTTACCGGTTCCGAAGGTATCTACCATAATGGAAGTAGGCTGTGCCACACCGATGGCATAGGATAACTGGATCTCACACTTCTCGGCCAGCCCTGCCGCCACGATATTCTTTGCCACATAACGCGCCGCGTAAGCCGCGCTTCTGTCCACCTTAGTACAATCCTTGCCGGAAAACGCTCCGCCGCCGTGGCGCGCATACCCGCCGTAGGTGTCTACAATAATCTTACGCCCCGTAAGACCTGCGTCGCCGTGAGGTCCGCCGATTACGAAACGGCCTGTGGGATTGATAAAGAACTTTGTATTATCGTCGATGAGCTCCTTAGGGAGCACTTCGTCAAACACATATTTTTTAATATCCTCATGGATCTTCTCCTGAGTCACATCTTCGTCATGCTGAGTGGACAATACCACTGCCTCCAGACGAACGGGCTTTCCGTTCTCGTCATACTCCACGGACACTTGGCTCTTGCCGTCGGGACGCAGATAGCTTAAAGTGCCGTCCTTGCGCACCTTGGTCAGCTGTCTGGTAAGCTTATGTGCCAGAGAGATGGCATAAGGCATCAATTCCGAAGTTTCATTGGATGCATAACCGAACATCATGCCCTGATCCCCTGCTCCGATGGCTTCGATCTGGGCATCGCTCATCTTCTGCTCTCTTGCTTCCAGAGCCTTGTCAACACCCATAGCGATATCGGGGGACTGCTTATCCAGCGCCACCATCACCGCACAGGTGTGTCCGTCAAATCCCGTCTTGGCATCATCATAGCCGATTTCGTTCACCGTATCACGGACAATGGCAGGAATATCCAGATTGGCCTTCGTGGTAATCTCGCCGGTAACAAGCACGAAACCGGTACAGCACGCGGTCTCGCAGGCAACGCGGCTCATGGGATCCTGTGCCATGCAGGCATCCAAAATGGCGTCTGACACTGCGTCACAGACTTTATCGGGATGTCCTTCCGTTACGGATTCTGATGTAAATAAATGTTTTTCCATTTGTGTCTTCCTTTCTTTTAAAACTTATTGTTATAGGGTTGGTGCGGCCGTTCCATACGTCCCTCATGGACAGACAGAACCTTTCCCGCGCTTTTTGCGTGTTCAAACCAAAGCGATTAGAATGCCCGCTTGGACAGCCGTGTACAAAACCGTTGTTTTGCGGTTTCCGTGCACGCGTTACGAGTCTGCCCATTAAGAAAGTCCGCTTACGGAATAAGCGGACTTAAAATCTTTCGATTGTCAATCCTCTTATTGTTCGATTCTATTCGCTCAGGGGAGGCACCTTCCCACAAGGGGGGTTGCCGTGGCTTCATCGATCCTATGTATCTCCACCAACTCTGAATAAGAGAAAATCTATTCAATTAACACCATTATACTACTATAGAAAATGCATACTGTCAACAAAAATTTCAACCGATTTTCAGCTTAAATTTCTGGAAATCTTTTTCCGTCTGAACCAGCTCAATCTGCGCGCCCAAGCTTTGCAGCTTCAGATGAAAGTCCTCATATCCCCGCTGGATATATTTGATCTCGTCCACGGTGGAAGTGCCTTCTGCCGCCAGAGCCGCTACAACAAGCGCGGAACCCGCCCTGAGATCCGGCGCCGAAATGCTTGCGCCCGTATATCTCTCCACTCCGTCTATAATAGCTGTGGTTCCTTCCACTTTAATGCTTGCCCCCATCCGGGTCAGCTCGTCCACATATTTAAAACGATTCTCAAAAATCGTCTCCGTCACAATACTGGTGCCCTTGGCCAGAGCCAGCGCCGCGGTAATCTGCGGCTGCATATCCGTAGGAAAGCCGGGATAAGGCAAAGTCTTTACATGAGTGTGGATCAGCGGCTTAGACGCTACCACCCGGATACAGTCATCCAATTCCTCCACTTCACAGCCAATCTCCAAAAGCTTAGCCGTAATGGACTCCAAATGCTTCGGAATCACGTTCTTCACGGTCACGTCACCCTTTGTAACGGCTGCGGCAAACATAAACGTACCTGCCTCGATTTGATCGGGTATAACGGCATACTCCGTACCGTGCAGCTTCTGTACGCCTCTGATACGGATGACATCCGTACCCGCGCCCTTAATATTGGCTCCCATGCTGTTCAAAAAGTTAGCCAAATCCACCACATGGGGTTCCTTCGCGGAATTTTCGATAATCGTCAATCCCTCCGCCAGAGTAGCCGCCATCATAATATTGATGGTCGCCCCCACACTGACACAGTCCATATAAACATGGCCGCCCCTGAGCCTTTCGGCTTTGGCTTTGATCAGACCGTGCTCAATGGTGACTGTCGCCCCCAGTGCACGAAAGCCCTTGATATGCTGGTCAATGGCACGAAAACCGATATCGCAGCCTCCGGGGAGAACTACTTCCGCATGTTTATATTTTCCCAGTATGGCGCCCAATAAATAGTAGGACGCTCTGATTTTCTTAAGTGATTCCTCTTCCACTACCAGACAATTTACATTTCCGGCATTCAATGTTACCGTATGCCTGCCGGTGCGCTTTACCATGACTCCGATATTCTGCATAGCGCTTAAAAGTACATTGGTATCCCGCACATCGGGCATATTTTCTACATATACGGTTTCATCGGTCATTATGGTGGCAGCCAGAATAGGCAGTGCGGCATTTTTGGCGCCCCCTATTTCCACCTCACCGACCAACGGATTCCCGCCTTTAATTGCATATTGTTCCATCTATCCATACCTCTTCAGGGTCAAAATCGTTACCGTTCCATCCGTTCTCCGCAACGGCGGCACGCAAAACGCATCCGTCTCGGCTCACGGCGGCAAGGATGAACAGTAACTCCATACTCATTCACATTTTCAAACATGCCGTCATATCCGGCATCGGCAAAATATATTAAGAACACATAAAGAGCTTGTACAATCTTCCTTCCGTTTCATTCACTTTACCATAATTTTCTCTTTTTGTAAATCGAATGCACGTTCCGATTTCGTGGGAAACCTATAAACGTTACTGTTCACTCCGTGACCAGTAACGCATGCACAGAAATCGCAAACGGCGATTTCGCGCATGTCTGTCTCGGGTTTATCACGCAAAAACAGCGTGAAAACACCTCGCGGCGACAGCGAGTGAACAGTAATCCATTAACCGTAATTTCCGCGCATATGCCGCCGGTCACGAAGCGCACAATTTTCACGTCTGTCTGCCTTACTCAAGGTACTTCAAAGGATTCACCTGTGTGCCGTTGATGAGAATCTCAAAGTGCAGGTGGGGGCCCGTGCTGATACCGGTGTTTCCGCTGAGGGCAATCTTCTCTCCCTGTTTTACCGTCTGTCCTACGGATACCAGAACTTTGCTCAAATGTCCGTATCTGGTCTGCCTGCCGTCCTCGTGGTCAATATAAACCACATATCCGTAGCCGCTTCCCCAGCCGGCTCTGGAAACCGTACCGCCGCAGGATGCATAGACGGGCGTACCGGTAGGTGTTGCCCAGTCAATTCCTTTATGATAGCTGCTGGCTCCCTTGGTGGGCGCGCTCCGCCGTCCGAATCCCGAACTCTGCCGCCCTCCGGAGATGGGTCTGATATAAGTGGGCGGAATCTTTGTCCCCCGCTCTACCACCTTGGCCACCGCTTCCATGACGATTTCCTCTTTTAAAATGTCCCTGTTTATCTCCTTATCGTTTATAAAAGAAACATCTGCCACAACTCTGCGGAAACCGGCGGAAGGCTGTACGTGTACCACTGTCTGATTCGTATACCAATTATCATTTTCTATATAGATAACATCCGCATCGTATATTTCTTCATAATAATTCTCTTCCACACGGGTAACGGAAAGTTCCGGTTCCGGCACGGTAATGATGAGCTTCTGGCCGATCTGCAGGGTAGAGCGCTCATCCTCCAGACTGTCGTTCATCTCAATAATCCTATCCATGGGAATATTTACCTTGATGGCGATTTCCGACAGTGTATCTCCTTTTACCACCTCATATTCACTGGGCGTCTCCTGCTCCTTGGTGACTTGATCAATTGCCTCTGAAAGCAGTGTCAGCTGGCTTTCGGGGAGATAAGCTTCCACAATTTCCACCTCCTCCTCAAAATCCATGGACAAAATCCCCAGATCATAGTCGTCAAAATCCTTCGTATCCTCCTGCGCCACCTGCTGTGCCCCCATATTGGAGAGAACGGGCTGGATCCCCGCTTCCAGATAAGAATCCGTGTCCTCCTGCTCCAAGGAAGTATCCGTGATATCGGCAGTAAGCACACTGAACTCTCTGCCGGAATCGTATATCAGATCCACACGGAATTTCCCTTCACTGTCGTACTTATCAATGGCCGCCTGAAGCAGCTGGCGCACCTCCTCCATGCTTGCCAGATTCACCATATACTCATTTACCTTGAGCGTATAGGCACGATGCATAGTCTCTCGGATACCGCTTCTCAGCGCGGCATCCATATTCTCCAAAACATCTCTTTCGCTGTCCACTTTTCCCCACAATACTTCTTCACCGGCCACCTGAAGATTCGTCTCCATAAACAGCAGCTCATCGCTCTCCGAAGCAATGTTTCTGCGTGCCTCTACCAACAGCTTCTCCGCACTCTCCCGGTCTCCCAGAGTACCCACTTCCTGTCCGTTCAGCGTTATATGGAAATAATTCTCCCCTGTCTTCTCGAAAGCCGTATATCCTTTCAAGAAAAGTGTACAGCAGAATAAAGTCAGCGCTGTAGTCTTAATATATGTAAATTTGCAGTTTCTATTATTGTAAATTTTCTTTTTCATAGGTTTTCCAATTCCATTTCATAAATATGTAAAAAAGCAAAAAGCATCTCCTTTTGCATTACACGCACCCGCTCTGCATTGCAAGGTACCGGTTTCTGTGCACATGTAATTAATTCTACCAGTATTTTGAGGGCTTGTAAAGTAACAGTTCCTTGAGTTATAGTAGATATATACATATTACGTTACTGTTCACTCCGTGACCAGTAACACATGCACAGAAACCGCAAAACAGCGGTTTCGCGCAGGTTGCCCTCGGGTTTGTCACGCAAAAAACGCGTGAAAACGCCTCGCGGTGGCGTGGGTGTGAACAGTAACCATATTACTGCAACCGTTCAGACAAGGCACCGAACCGTTATGAGAATGCATACAAAACGCGGAAAGAAGGCGTTTTCACACTGCTTTTGCAATTTTACCGCACCTATAAATTACAGGAGGCTCCGTCATGGACACTGCCATATTTTTTCATATTGATGTAAATTCCGCATTTTTAAGCTGGACTGCGCTGGAGCAGCTTGAAGCCGGCAGCGAGACGGATCTGCGCCTGATTCCTTCCATTATAGGCGGAGACTTGAGCAAACGTCACGGTGTGGTATTGGCAAAGTCCGTTCCCGCCAAAGCATACGGCATCGTCACGGGAGAGCCTGTGGTAAATGCTTTCCGGAAATGCCCCCACTTGACTACCGCAGCGCCCAACCACTCCCTTTATCATCGGAAAAGCTCCCAGCTTATGGAGTATCTCTCCGGTATCTGCCCCGATATAGAGCAGGTAAGTATAGATGAATGCTATATGGATTATTCCCCCATATCGTCAAATTATACCTCTCCGGAAGCAGCTGCCGCCATTATAAAAGACACGGTATATGAAAAATTTGGTTTTACGGTCAACGTGGGCATATCCGACCGGAAAATTCTGGCAAAAATGGCTTCCGATTTTAAAAAGCCAAATCTGGTTCACACATTATACTCATGGGAAATACAGGAAAAAATGTGGAAGCTCCCCGTGTCTTCTTTATTTCTGTGCGGAAAATCCAGTGCGGATACCTTACACAAGCTGGGCATTCTAACCATAGGCGATCTGGCGCTCTCCGACCCGGTGATCATAGAATCCCATTTAAAAAGCCATGGACATACTCTGTGGCAGTATGCCAACGGCATAGATTCTTCCACTATATTTTCCGAACCGGCTAAAATGAGAGGCATCGGCAATTCCACTACCTTAAGCAAAGATGCCGTCACAAGACAGGAAGCCGCTAAAAATCTTCTGACCCTTGCCGAGTCCGTAGGCAGCAGGCTTCGCGCCGACCACAGCAAGGCCGGTTTGGTCTGCACGGAAATCAAATACAACACTTTCCGGACGGCATCCCATCAGGCAGTCCTGAAGACACCCACCGCCTCCACAAACAGTATTTACCAACAGGCATTGGCGCTGTTTGACGAGCTGTGGGATCAAACCCCCATCCGTCTTCTGGGGATCCGCACCAGCAAGCTGGTTCCCGACGACGAACCGGTTCAACTGAATCTGTTCGACTATAACGCGCCCCTGACGGAAAAGCAGCAAAAGCTGGATGCCGCTCTGGATTCCATCCGCAATAAATTCGGTAAAGACGCGGTAAAGAGAGGGAGCCTGATAGATTCCCCAAATTCCACGGATTAACCCCACTGCCGGAAACGGTGTCAATCCTTCGGAGATTCTCTGTCTGACCGGACATTCGTTCCGCCGCTGCGGATATGTCCCCATATGCAGAGATGAAAACTTCACAGAAAGGTATGTTATGATTATGACCAAACTACGACATTTTTTTTCAGAACACAAGCTGATCCTAAGCCTTTTGCTTTTGGCCGCATGTGCAAGATTTATAAAGCTCGACAGCCTGCCCAATGGTGTGTATCCCGACGAAGCTTATAACGCATACAACACATGGAGCCTGATGTCCCAAGGGGTGGACAGCCGCGGCTATCACGCTCCGGTCTACTTTACGGCATGGGGGAGCGGCATGAATGCACTCTACGCATACCTTGCCTTACCCCTTTTCCGCATATTCGGCACCGGAATTACCGTTTTCCGCCTGCCGCAGGCATTGGTCAGTCTGGCAAGCGTATATGCTTTCTATCTTTTGGGTCAGGAATTATTTAACCGGAAAACCGGCTGCTTCATGGCCTTTGTCCTTGCCATAAATCCATGGAGCATTATGAATGCCCGCTTCGGTCTGGAATCCACTCTGGCGCCGGGTATGCTTTTATTTGCATTCACGTTTCTGGTTCTGGGCCTGAAAAAGAATCCCCGCTGCCTGTTTCTGTCGGCACTTTTTATGGCAGCATCACTATATGGATATTCTCTCACGTGGATTGCCCTTCCGGTTATCCTGATTTTGACTCTTCTCCTTTACCGAAAGCGCATCCCCTTCCAGCCTGTCACCGCCCTCTCGGCAGCGCTGCTCTTTTTGGCGGCAATTCCGCTATTACTCTTTTTAGCCGTCAATCTGGATCTTATAGACGAGATTGCAACCCCTGTTTTCTCCGTTCCCAGACTGCCTGTTTTCAGGGGGGAGGAATTAGCCCCCCGCTATATCCTGCAAAACATGAAATCCTTATTCCAAATCATACTGAGCCAATACGATGGGGCAAGCCACACCTCCAGCTCTTTGACAGGAGCATACTATCTGTTCACGACGCCCTTCTGCCTATTGGGCATTGTGATCCATATGGTAAAATTCTTCAAAAGTTACAAACGGGGGGACAACGACTTACAATATCTGTTCCTTCTGTGGCTTGCCGGCGCTTCTGTTGTAGCGCTGCTGCAGAAAAATATGACTATGATCCATATTAACTTAATTCATATCCCTTTCATTTTTTATGGGGTATACGGTATAATACAGGCAGCATATTATGCCAAAAGCCGGTTGATTCTACCGGCCTGCCTGATCTTTTTCAGTATTTCCTTTGTTTGGTTTGTCTACGATTACGGCACACAGCCGGATACCCATTTTTACGGCGATACTGCCGAAGACGCTCTGAACCTTGCAAAAAATATGGCAATGCCCGAACAAAACATTACCATTGTAGGATATACCACAATTCAATGCGGTACGTGGATGTGGTTTGAGAAACCGGATCCCATAGATTTCAGTTCCAACGTGGTTTATATAGACGATCCTGCATGGGGACAGATCGGCTCTTACGGACGATTTCGGTATGTATACTCCATAGATTCAATTACCGGAGAAGATATCTATATCTGCCCCAACAACAGTATGCATCTTGAAAAACTCACAGATATGGGATTGACCGTAATCCCTGTAAACGACCGGTATCTCATCGCCGGAATGAACCTGCCGCTGCAGGATGCCCAAACCGTGCAAAACCACATTGAGCCATCCTATTAGCGACACAATAGTGCGAAACAGGTAGTCGCAAAGTTTAATTCCTGACCGGATGGAGCGTTAGAGCGTGTTTGAAAAGCCTTTCCGCCTAAATGACTCCAGCCGCTCGATTGCTACACATCCTGCAAGCAAGACCCAAAAGGCCCATGTGGCCGCCCGATAGCAGGAATACCCGCTGACGGAGACGGCTCTGAAGAAAATACAGACATCCGTTTTTTCCCCGTTCATTTCACAGGTCTCCGTGCCGTTAAGGAACAGATACTCCTTGCCCGATGCCATCAAGGCAAATTCACCTTGAGGCGTCCCCTGAGGCGTCACATTAGAGACAGAAACCGTAACGGTCTTTCCGTTCGTTTGCCCTCTCCGAACAATATAGAAGTCCGTAAAAGAACCGTTGGCACAGGCTCCCACACTCAGCGTCTGGGACACCACCGTCTTACCCTCTGCGAACACTTCCACAAGAGCCTCCGTCTCCGGAGGTATCTCTTCCTGATAGGAAAAGGCAATGCTGATTTTTTCCATAGTTCCGGACGGCACAGGTATATCCTGCCTCAGACAGTCTCCCGGCTGCAATATCGGTGTATCCTTTGCTTCCTGTGCACTGAATGTAATCTCCTCATACAAAGCAGTCCGTTTATTCCAAAATACAATCATAACAACGGCCGCCAATGCCACGCCCATCAATATCCGCAGTTTGCCCATAACCATATCCTTTCCTATACAAATGTCCCGCCCTCTACTCTCTCGAAGGGATTTCTCCGAAAAAATTCATCCCCCGGTTTGCACGTCCCGTTTCGCGGCCTGCTGCCCCGCAATCTAAGGGCGATTCGTCTCTATGGCGTCTGTCCATGGCCGCAGCGCGCCAGCACATACTGCCCCATCTCCCGGACTATCTCAGCCTCAAAGGGCAGCTTCTCCGGTTCCGACACATGGAGCAGATACAGCCCTTCCGGATCTCCTTCCTTTAGGTAATTCACGTCTATAAAATGATACCTTTCCGAGTAGGGCAGTAATTCTCTTCCCCCTGTGACATGGGTAAGTTCCTGAAAATACCGCGCATCTATCCTGCAGGAATATTGTGTCAGGATTTCTGCCATGGAAAGATTGTACTGCCAATCCATATTTCCCGTGATGTACAGCCTGTCATACTCGTCCATGGAGTCCGCCGCCTTCACAGCCTCCAAGAAATTCACATTAAAATAAGTCTCGATCTCCTTCCGGAAAGAAGTAAAATACGTTCCCAGAAACAACGCAAAGCAAAGGGCATATACTGCAGCGACAACCGGAGAAATCCGGCATCGGCGGCTTACGCGTGACACCACAAACCTGTCCGTCTCCCGTATGCCGTAAGCACATAGGAAAATCAAAGGATAAAATATAATATTGATACGGTTCACATTGACTTCATAGGTGATCATACCCACCCAGATGCCCGTCAGCCAAAATCCCCATAAAGCCAGCATCTCTGTCTGCCGTCTGCCGTCCTTCTCACGGAACAGCTTCCGGGTAAAAGCCACTATCCCCACCGCCATAAAAGGAATGGAAATATGGTACAAAGGACCGAAAGCAGGCAGCGCGTTAAAGAGATGATCCGGCAGCTGCAGGAAAGAGCATTTTATCATCGCCCAAATATTCCTTCCAAGCTGGGCAAAAGAAAAATTCAAAAACAGAATATCATTTCCCCGTATGCTCTCCGGAAAATGACTCATAGTAAAAAAAGGAGTCTCAATGGTATCCCAATGAAACAGATTAATTGCCATTACCAATATTTCCGGAAGCGCCGTCATCCCAAAGAGCAGCACACAGAGCAGAACCTCTCTCAGCTTCAGCTGCTTTTTCCAAAGACACCATGCCGCATAAACCACCAAAAAGGGAGTCACGGAATATACCGCAATCCCGTAACAATAAAAGGTCAGCCCAAAGAAAATCATGGACAAGTACAGAAACCGGCGTTTCTCCAGCCCCCGCAGCAGCAAATAAAATGCCAGCAGAAACACATGGGGAAATACATTGCAGTCCAAGGACCAACGGCTCTGCATGAAATGCCATGGGGCAGCGGCGGTTAATGCCATCACTCCCAAAGCAAACTTCCCGTCAAATAGCCTTTTCCCGATCAGATACACCAGCGCCACACCGATACAGCTGATGAACAGGGAAGGCAGTCTGACCGCCATAATATTAAAGCCTAACAGCTTGATAAAGGGAATCATACAGTAGGCCAGCAGAACGCTCATCTGCCCGATTTGCCACGCCCCAAAATGTACGGGGAACCGCACTCCGTACCTGTCCGTCCCATACAGCGACAATGCCCATGCATCCATGGCTCCCATGGCTTCATCCTGATTGATGCCGCCCGGTATGAATCCGAAACCGATACACCGAACGATTACGGCAAACAATAAGATTGCCCAAAAAGCCATAATACGTTTTCCGTTATCCCCAAGCCTTCCTTCACGCATTTCTCTCATACTAACCTCCATGTCGCAGCTTTGCTGCGACTCAAATCCGGATGAGAAATGCCGTGTTTTCAGGCATTTCTCAGCGTGAAATTTAGTACTTCTCCGCGAAGCAGCCTTTGCTGCGAGCGGAAATTGCCGAAGGCAATTAGAAGTACTTTTCACGCTAACCTCCTTGCGGAATCTTAATTGCGGATAAATGCAGTACCAAAGGGTCTAAAATCCTCCCGCATTATTGCCCTGATACAGATAGCAGAAAAAGACGATTCCGCAGATCAAATGATACAGGAATGTCACCAGTTCCGGCGTCAAAAACAATTTATACATCAGGTTTTCCCGTTTCATGACATTTTTAATGACTTGCAGGATAGAAATCAGAAATACAAAAAACAATCCATGCATATAGCCCCATGAGAAGTTCATGTGTCCAAAACGGAATCCCTTTTCATACAACAACAGAAACGTCAAAAACCCTGCCGCCATCATCTGCCACGCCAGACGGAAAGCCCCGTTCTTTCTCAAGTCTTTCCAATTCAGAGCCAGCACCGAAAAGGGAAACAACAGTGCCATCATGATACTCAGCGGAATGTTTCCCGTAAACACATGCCAAGCCTTGCCCATCTCAAACCCGATGCCCGTCTCCTCCCCCTGAGAGTTGGTTCCCATAAAAACTCCCCAAAACTGATACAGCAGCAGCAGCACTGTGGGCAGGAAACAGCAGCATAAATAAAAGGTATTTTTCCAATTAGAAAATTTCTTCGCGAACAGCCGCCAAAAAACCGTAATCGCCAGTACCGGACCTAAAATAAAGGTAAAGCTTGGTTTTGTAAAAGTGGCAAGAAACAGCGACGCACCCAGAAGCGCCCCGTCTCTTAGAGAAAAGCGCTCCTCATACTCCGAGAGCACCTTGGCAGACAGAAAGAAGCAAAGCACGGTAAAAGGACGCACCGCCAGATAGGTGGCGTTCCAATACGGATTGGGAGTGTAAATTCCGTTACACCGGTAAATATAATCGTAACTCCAAAATTTTTCTTCCCGTTCGGAATAAATCATAGACATGAAAAAAAGAGAAAAGACGGCCACAGTAGATACCGTCTGCCAGAAGGCTGACCAGCGCAGCCCCTCCCTTTTCGCATAATCCGCCAATATAGTGTCAAAATAATATTTCACCAATAGAACACACAAGGAATTCAAAAGCATGGTAGAAAAAGCCACGGCTCCCTCGGGCGTGACAAAAATCATCCAAATTCTGGATATCCAGAAAAACAGCCGGTAGGGAAAATCAAAGCCGCTGTCCAGCCCCTGTGTCTCCAGAATATATGCTTTCATATCCGAATAATAAATTCCCTGATACTCTATGGCCTGCCTGTAAAAAAGCCGCATCATCATCAGGGAATACAATGCCAAAAGGATACCGAAAAAAATAAGATTCGGCAGCTGCTTCGGTACCTTTTTTCCACGCTTCATTCTGACCTTCTTCCTCCGCTGTTTTCCTTTTTCATGTCCTTTTTCACACTATAGCCGAAGGTGCCCACCTGCCGCCCGCAGCACAGGTACGCCCCATGGGAGTAAACGATCGGCTCCGCCTTTTCCAAATGGAACTTGCGCTTCTCGTCCATATATTTTTCATCCGCATGAACCGCCGCCACATCCGCCAGAAACATATGGTGGGATCCCAGCGGCAGAATCTGCCGCACCCGGCATTCGATGTTCACCGGACTCTCCGCAATCAGCGGCGCCCTGACTTGATCCGCTTCCAGAGGGGTGAGACGGAGCGTCCGAAACTTGTCAACCTCCCTGCCGCTCCTGACGCCGCAGAAATCCGTGGCATACGCCAGCTCTCTGGTGGTCAGATTGATGACAAATTCTCCCGTCTCCTTCAGGATCGGATAAGAGTATCTCTCGGGCCGAACCGATATACTGACCATGGGCGGATTGGTACAAACCGTCCCCGCCCATGCAATCGTTATAATATTAAATTTTCCGTCCCTGTCCGCCATGCTCACCATGACCACCGGCAGAGGGTACAGCATATTTCCAGCTTTCCACAATTCCTTTGACATAGCTTACCTATCCGTTTTCTACGCTAAAGCGGCACGGCGCCGGATTATCCGGCAACCCTTTTTCATTGTTCTGCCGAGTCCTTCCGGAGAACCGGCCGCCCTTTTAAAAGCTTTCGTCTTACGCTTTCCGGTTATTTTCCCAAAAACTGCAGAAGCTGAAGTATAATACTTCCCAGAGACGTGATCATCGCCACAATGGATATTGCCAAAATCGCATTGGTCTTGCCCGTCATTTTGCCCATGTTGGATAAGGTTCCCGTCACCGCTTCGCTCTGCTTACTGCTCTCTTCCACTACAACGGCCTGCACGTTGCGATATACTTTAACGCATTCCTTATGGACATTTTCTTCCAAAGTGGCGAACTTTTCCGTCAGCTTACTGTCGTCCGGTTCCTGAAAAGCATCCGCCTGACGCTCGATCTTCTCCAGCGTAGTTCCTACCTGCCGGTCCAAAACCAGCAGCCTCTCACCCACCTGCTTGTCCAGTCCGTTCAGTCTCTCCACTATCTGACGGTTCAGGTCATCCGTCTTACTGTCCATCTGCTGCCCCATACTCCCCAGCGTTTCATCCATCTGCCGGCTCATATTTCCCAGCGTTTCGTTCATCTGCTGTCCTAAACTGCCCAGCTGTCCGTCCACCTGCTGCCCCATGGCGCCCAGCTTGTCCTCCATCTGCCGGCCCATGGTTTCCAGCTTATCACCGACCTGTCCGATGATTCCCAGCTTATTCTCTATCTGACCGACGTTTTCCAGCCTTTCACCCATCTGCCGCTCCATGGTTTCCAGCCTTTCGCCCACCTGCTGTTCCATGGTTTCCAGCTTTCCGCTCATCTGCTGTTCTATGGTTCCAAGCTGTCCGCCGATCTGCTGGCCTATGGTTCCCAGCTGTCCGCTCACCTGCTGTTCCATGGTTCCCAGCTGTCCGCCGATCTGCTGCTCTATGGCTTCCAGTTTTTCATCGACCTGACGCCCCATGGTTCCCAGCTGTCCGCCCACCTGCTGCTTCATAGCTTCCAGCCTGTCATCTACCTGCTTCTCCAAATGATCCAGCTGCAATGCCAGCTTTTTCTGCAGCTCTTCCGTCCCTTGGGCATCCGACTGGATGGATCTGATCTTCGCAATCCCTTCCTCCACCAGACGATTGACATTTTCCCCGCTGACTTGAGAATTTCTCAATTTGGCAGTTTCCTCATCCAGCAGCTTTTGCAGCTGCGACAGGCATTGATGATATTCTGCGATCTGTAACTTTAGTTTATTCATTTCTTCCGTATCCGCAGCCGTATTCGCCTGAATAATATCCTGTGCCGTCAATCGCTGCGCCAGCTTGTCCATAAAAACGTCCATATATACCTCCCTGCCCGCCCGAAGAAAAATATTTTCCATCCTCTTGGGTGCGTGCTTTCATATTTGGCAGTGCCTTTCTTTTCGTTTTTCCATTATGCCGGTTTCTTCGGCACAAAAAGTTCTGCATTTTTCGTTACTTATAGGTATTCTATCATTTTTGCCTTCACGGGTCAAGCAGACACCGCCAACGGCGGTACAAACAACGCGTGAGGGGAGAATTATGCAAAAGCTTTCCGCTCATGAATCTGCCTTGAATGCATACAGGGCTTGTGATAAAATCTAAAAGATATATTTTTTTGCATGTGCCAAAGCAATGACCGTCAGGCAGATTCGAAATACTGCCAAACATCAATACAGGAAAACCGGAGGATAACAAATGTTTGCCCAAATTAATCAAAGAAAAAAGACCTATCTATATATTGCACTGCAGCTGTTCATTGTGGCCGCTGCCCTTTTCGGCTGGCTCCTCACCCGCGGTTCCCTCTTTCATAAAACCTTTACTTTAGACGAATACCTTGTATCCGCCCAGACAGTAGTCGTTGAAGATGTCACCACGGACGATACCATGAGCTCAGGGGGCGTATTTCTGACCACTCCGGAACTGTCCCTGCAAAAAGGCTCCTATCTGATTTACATTCATTATAATGCCAATGCCGGTGAAAGCACCGTCCACGGAAGCAGCTCACAGCTCGGTTTCATGGAGATGACCTGTCCCGACGCTCTATTAAATCCCGCTTATCACAGAGCCGAAATGATGCTGGATCTCTCCCGGAGTGTGACGGACTTTACCCTCTCCGCTTCCTTCTCCGGCAGCGGCTACCTGAGTATCACAGGCATCAGCATTACGGAAACCACGGATCAGGCAAAGAGAGCCATTGTCCGTGCTTTTGCCCTCTGCCTTCTCCTAAACTTACTTCTTCTGTTCCGGAAGAGCAGTCCTTCCTCCCGCAAAGTGATGCTGGCGCTGGCCGCAATCTTCGGAGTATCCTGCTATCCCCTATACTTGGATTATCTTCCGGTGGGTCATGATATTAATTTTCATCTTCTGCGGATTGAAGGGATTGCCAAGGGACTCTCCAATCATACTTTCCCCGTCAAAATCCATCCCTTTTGGGCCAAGGACTACGGGTATGCGGTGGGCGTGATGTATGGAGACGCTTTCCTTTATTTCCCGGCGCTCTTGCGGCGCTTCGGCTATTCTGTCCAGTCCGCGTACAAGCTTTATGCGGCTTCCATAAACCTTGGCACTGTGGTTATCAGCTACTTTACTTTTAAGAGAATGTTTCAAAGGAAGCAGGCCGGGCTCTTGGGAAGCCTTGTCTACTCTCTGTCCGTCTACCGTCTTATTGACACTTATACCAGAGCTTCCGCAGGAGAATACACCGCCATGATGTTTTTCCCCGTAGTCTTATGCGGATTTTACCTTATTTTTACGGAGGCTTCCAGAGAAAATTGGCACAAATATGCCGCCATTACCTCTCTGGGTCTGACTGGCTTGATTCAATCCCATATTTTGAGCTGCGAAATGGCCGCCTTTGTCATCCTTGCCGTATGCCTGCTGCTGATCCGGCGCGTCTTTCGTCGTTATACCTTCACGGCTCTCGCTTTTGCCGCCTTGCTGTCGGTTCTTTTAAATCTAGGGTTTCTGGTGCCGTTTTTGGACTACTATGGCACGGATCTCTACATTAATTCAGAAAGTTGGACCGGAAGCACCATTGGCTTTTTTCAGGACAACGGACTTTTCCCCGTCCAGCTGTTCCCTCTTTTCGGACACGGGTCGGGAAGCGCTTACCACGCGCAGGCAGGAGTGTCCCACGAAGTTACTATTACTATGGGGATTGCATTCCTGCTGGGGCTTCTCTTATTCCTCTATCTGGTTCTGTGCCACTATAAGGAATGCCGTGCCCGGAAGCATTTTGCCCCGGCCTGTGTCTGTACCGCCTTGGGCTGCCTGCTTTTGTATATGAGCACCTGCTATTTCCCTTGGGAAGCCATTGCTTCTTGGGGCGCCCCTGTGAAGAAGCTGATTTACAGTATGGAATTCCCATGGCGGCTTCTGGCTCCCGCCACCGTGCTTTTGACCTTTTCCTGCTGCTTTTCCGTCTCCGTTTTATATGATATTTACGCCAAGCCCGCCGTGCACATGATTCTTCTCTCCCTGTCGGTTCTGTCCGCCATAAATTGCGGATGGTATCTGTATGATTTTACGTTTTCCGGTGATCCTTACCGGGTCTATACGGATTACGAGCAGAATTCCATGTGTATGTTCTCTTACGATTATCTTCCCGCGGAAACGGATCCCGAAAATATAGAGGATAATCTGATTGTCACAGAAGGGATTTCTTCCTTTGAGGCTTATGAAAAACAGGGCACAAAAATTCTCTGCAGCGTTGCCGCAGAGAAGACCGGAGGCTATATTGATTTTCCTCTGAATTACTATAAATATTATGCCTGCAGGGATACGGTAACCGGTGAACCTCTGGAAGTCTCCGGCGGTTACAACCACATGGTCCGTGTCTCCTTCCCCGCCAATTACAGCGGGGAAATCTTCCTCAGTTTCCGGGAGCCGCTTCACTGGAGGCTTTCGGAGCTTCTGTCCCTGCTGACGGTTCTGGGGCTTGTCTGTTTTCCTCTTTACCGGAAGTACAGAGCAAAGCGGCCAGCAAAGGGACGCTGATCATAATGGGCAGCACATAACGGAACTGTACCGTAGGCCCCAGCAGCATGGTGCCGAAATAAGTCAGGGGGAACAGGCAGATATACGCCTGTTTCCTCTGTTTTCTATAGAACAGCGCCACAGTAATCAACACCAGCGACAGGGTATAGAAAGCCGGCTTAAAAAGCAGGGAGACCACCGGCCAATGGTAAAAAGCATTGCCGCTGACAATCTTCTCCAGCTGCTTTTCCAGCCAAGGAAACTTTGAAATATGTTGTATCCCTTCGTAGGTATCGGATGCGGAGGAATTGTTGGTGAAAATGGCTCCATGCCTGTCGTCGCCGCCCCATCCCTGCATTTCGCAGTAGGTTCTGTCGTCCGGAAACCAGAAACCTCCCGTCACACATAGAAAAGCATCTATATATTCATTCGGGTATTCTAATCCCACTTTGAACCAGTCCTTCAGTACCTGTCCCATATCCGGCTCCCACACCGCCGAAAAACTGACTCCCGAGCGGGAAGCATCGGCAAGCGCCGGCATATGGTCCTGCCATGAATCCGCCGACACGTATTTGTCCACCAGCCTGTATATCTCGGGATCCATATCTTCGGCATGGTAATGCCCCACTCTCGCAAACTGTTGGATCAGCACACTGTATTTTTCCACGGAGCTGCCCCGGAGCCTGGTTCCCAGCCCCAGCTGTATCCCTTCCTGTGCCCCTTTCCCCCCTGCCACCATCAGGGCGCATAACAGGAAAATGCGAAGCTTCTCTTTCCCTTTGGCAAAAATCAGAGACAACACGCCGAAAGCCGCCACGGCATACAGCGCATTATAGCGGAACAGCATCATCACCACCGCCGTGATGACCAAAGGGATCTCCATAATCCATTTCCGGTCTTCGTAAAAAAAATTGCGCTCCGTCAGCAAAATTATAAAAGTGAGAAATAACGCGCTGAAAATGGCATCCTTTGTACCGATCATCGCGGATACGGAGCAGAAGGGGAACAGTCCGTAAAACAGCGCCGTCAACACTACCGCCCACTTTTTCCCGGTTATTTTGTATATGACTGTGCAGGCGTAAGCCATGGACGCCGATACCACCAGCATTTGGAATAAAGTAAGCAGCGCCATTCCCGTTTCGTTGGAGCCGAGCGCCCCGCCGATTTTTAGAAAAAGCCAGATCAGCCACGTATGGATCAAGGGCTGATAGGAGTTAAACCACGCCCAGCCGTTGTACGCCTCGTTGACCTGTCTGTGAAAGTCATAGGACATCACAATGGGATAATATGCCATCCACACCGGGATCCACAGCAAAAATACCGCTCCCAAGGTGATGCCGAACACGGCTCCTTTTTTCCAAGGCTTTTTCTCCCGCCCTCTGACAGGCGGAAGCTTTTCCAGTAAGCCGAACAACATATCACAAAAGGGATAGAGGGCTATGGCCAGACAACAAGAACGCACCAAGATCATTCCCTTTCCTTTTACGCCGCAGTCGGTCATCCCGTATTGCGCCAGCTGATATCCCAAAATCAGAAAAAGAGACAAGAAAAAACTGACCGCCGCCCCATATAAAAAGCGCCTTCTGGTCCGGCCGCCGGAAATACGTTTCAGCAGACCATATATGCCCCCTGCAAGAAACACGGACATTACGCTGTAATCCGGATATCTGCTCCCCGTCAGTTCCAGCAGATAACATACTCCGTAAGTTCCCAGAAAAGACAATATGATTAGAACAGCCTGCTCTCCCGCTTTTGTAATCCTGCCCATTCCATACCCTCCTAAGATAAATATTTTAGGCAGCAGTTCAAACGGCTCTCTGAACCGCTGCTATTTTACTCAGTATATCACATTTTTCTATGCGTTTCTCTCCGCACTTCCTTTTTTGTATATTTTGCACAGTTTATTTGCTTATTTAGTTTCTGTCTTCACAATATTAACCAAGTTTTTACATGCCGTTCATACTTTGTTCATATTTAATTGTTATACTTTATTTAGATTCAAGAACAGATATTTAGATAATTTTTTCATAATAGCCCGGGTGCCGAAAGGTATCCGGGCACTCCTCATTTCTGGTATAATTTCCGGTACGCTTCATTATGCAAAAAAGCATCTGCCCAACCGGAATTTCTTTCGTCCGGTAAGCAGATGCCGTACATGTTTCAGTATGCTTTTTTAGATACCTTTTTAGATTACCTTTTTAGATTACCTTTTTGGCTTTGTTTTCACCCGCAAGCTCTGTGTTCTGTACAAGCGCCAATATCTCATCATTCAGGGACAACATCCTTGCGTCCAAATCCGTCACCATCTTTGCACACTCTACCAGCTCGCTTCTGATATGATCCGGTGCATCCCCCTCAAACTTATAATGAATCTTGTGCTCCAGACTGGCCCAGAAATCCATGGCAACCGTGCGTATCTGTATCTCCACTTTCGTATCTACATTGCGGTCGGACAGATAGACCGGCACTGTGACGATCATATGGTAGCTCTTATAACCGCTTGCTTTGGGAAAGGTAATATAATCCTTTACGGCAATGACTTTAATGTCCCTCTGCTCCCGAATCATATCGGCAATACGATAAATATCGGACGTAAACGAGCATATGACGCGGATGCCGGCTATATCGTTTACATACCTCACCATATTGTCGATGGTAGACGCATAACCGTGACGTTTCAACTTCTTGACAATACTCTCAGGGGTCTTGATGCGAGCCTTGATATGTTCAATAGGGTTATACTGATGTACATGCTGAAATTCATCGTTGAGGATTTCCATTCTAGTCTGAATCTGGCGCAGCGCCGCATTATAAACCAGTGTGACCTCTTTCCAACTGTCAATTCCATCCCCATTGTCTACTTTTAAATCCATAACTACTCCTTTGTCGGAAATGCTTTCTATAATTTCACATTCAGTATAACATAAAATGCATTGAAAATGTATATTATTCACAAATATTTAATCTTTTTTCTCCTTTTTTTATCCACATCTTTCTATATATATGACCGCCGCTCACAAATTATTCGTAACAAGTCATACTTTTCCGGAAAATATTTGGCAAACACAGCAAATCTCAGCGTTGTAAATATCCTTTGCTATAATAGCTTCTATCATGTTATTGTTCACTCGCTGTCGCCGCGAGGTGTTTTCACGCTGTTTCTGCGTGATAAACCCGAGACAGACATGCTCGAAATCGCTGTTTTGCAATTTCTGTGTATAACACATCTGCCTGTATAATATTGCTATTGCAATTCCTATTTTAAAAAGGTAAAATCAATTCAATATTAAGCTTGGCAAAGGGGAATAATATGTTTCGTTTATGGGCAAGAATTTTCCAAGACAATCACATGTTAAAAGATACCTGTATTGCGGACGGCAGTGAAGATACCCGCACTCACAAAGTGTTCCGCGCATTGGAGGAAGTATGCTGCCAATTTGATCTGGGGAAACCGATCTGGCTCGACAAGACGGCTGCCGACTTCAAACGCCACCGTAAGACGCGCTTTACTCAGGACAATTTTATAGAAGAAATTGAATTTGATTACCTTGAAATTCAAGTCATTGAAGAAGACTAGCTTTTCATAAACAGCTTTTTGCCTTGGCGCAGAACGGATCTGCGGGATGCTGCCTCTAAGCGTCTCCGAAATTGACACTTGCATCCCACAGGGTGTAACGCAGGCCGTTACTTTTCACACCCACGCCACCGCGAGGCGTTTTCATGCGTTTTTTGCGTGATCAAACCAAAGCCATTAGAATAATCGCTTGGATGCCGTGCGCGAAACCGCTGTTTAGCGGTTTCTGTGCATGCGTTATTGGTCGCGGAGTGAACAATAACCGCAGGCCTCACGGAAAATATTTTTAACACGCTCCGGTATTGACATTTCTGTTTTTCTGATGTAATATTCATATAACCAATACATAGTTTTCAATACTACATGTTATAATATATTCAAACATGTTTTGTATTTTAAATTACCCAGATTATTACAATGCTATGATGCAACTGTTTTTCACAGAAAAATGAGCGGATTTGATTTGTTTCAGGATTAGTTGTCTGATTTCATAAGTGAATGACATTGCATAGCAAATTATGACACGAAATTTATGTGGAAACGTCGCAAATCCCAAAGGCAGGATACCGCCTTGCAGTAACGTTTCGGAATGGAGGTTATTATGCAGATTACAATCAGAGAACCCGGAAGCGCCATCACTCATTTCATTGGCATGATACTTGCCGTTTTCGCCGCAGTGCCCCTTTTGATTAAGGCGGGGGTTACCTCCGGCGGCCGCAGTTTTACGGCATTGGCAATTTTTATGGCAAGCATGATTTTACTATACGGCGCCAGCGCAATGTATCATTCCGTCAATTTGGCAGGAAGGCCGCTGCGCATTTTCCAGAAGCTGGATCACATGATGATATTTGTCCTCATTGCGGGCTCCTATACCCCCGTGTGTCTGGTGGTTCTGGGAGGAGATATCGGATACAAGCTTTTGGCTCTGGTCTGGGGGATTGCATTGGCCGGCATGACGATCAAAGCTTGCTGGATTACCTGCCCGAAATGGTTTTCTTCCATTATTTATATTGCCATGGGCTGGGTCTGCGTCCTCGTCTTCGGGCAGCTCCTAGACACCCTTCCTACTGCCGCATTCCTATGGCTGCTGGCAGGCGGTATCATCTATACCTTAGGGGGCGTAATCTATGCCTTAAAGCTTCCGATTTTCAACGCAAGGCACAAAGCATTCGGATCCCACGAGGTTTTCCATTTGTTTGTAATGGGCGGCAGCTTTTGCCATTTTATCTTTATGTATCTGTTTGTGGCATAAAATTTTTAAAATGCAAGCCGGAGAGCGATATTTCAAGCAGCTCTCCGGCTCATTTTTATATCACGGTATTCCGATTATAAACCATTATTCTCCGGCAATGTCCTATTTACCGCACTCTGCGGAGGCAAATCCCTGAAAATGCCCTTTCATTTCCTTGGGAAGCATTTCCCCCGCACAGACCGAGCGGACGCTTATGCGCTCCTCCTTCCAAGCGAAGTCCATCCGGACATTTCCCATGTCTTCAGAAAGCACATAACATTCTAAAATAAAATGCCCCATCTTCCACACGCCCCGGCACTCACAGGAAAACCCGGTATTCAAAAAAGGCTGTTGTATCCATTTCTCCGGATCAAATATAAAGGAAAATTCCTCTCCGGAAACGGAAAGGGCCACCTTCTTTTTCTCCCAGTCAAAGACTGCCTTATCCCATTTCAATGTATTAGGGTAAAAAGCATAGCTTTTGCCCTGTGAACATTCCCTCAGCAGCCTCTCCTCTCCGGCAAAATCATGTCCGGAAGGCTTTCCCGCCGGCTTCGCCTGCCCTACGGAAGCTTCCAGATACGGATAAACCGTCCGGTAAAAGCAATCGTGCAAAATCTGGACTCCCGCCGGATTTCCGATGGTGTCGGCCATGGTGACATAGCAGAAATCATACTGAGGAAAACAGACCGCCAACTGTCCTCCCATGCCGAAAAAGGTAAAACCCTCTTCCCGGGGCATCCAGATAAAAAAGCCGTAACCGCACTGCTCGTCCAGTACCGGATGCAGATCCGTAGGAACCTGACAGCTTACGGCCTCCCGCATATATTCCTCCGGAAGAAGCTCTTTTCCCTGAAACGTACCGAGATGATTGCATAGCTGCGCCACTGCCGCCACATCCCTCAGTGTACACATCAGCCCGCTTCCTCCCTGAGATACTCCCACAGGGTCGGGGATGATATACGCTTCCTTGGAAAAGCCCAGCTCATCCAGCATTTTTTCACGCATATAATCCAGCATCTTCCTGCCCGTAAGCTTTTCCACCAGTGCGGCCAGCACCAGAGAAGAGGATGTGTCATAAGAGAAAACCGTCCCCGGCACATGATCCGGCTCCACCCGGAAAAAGGATTCCGTCCAATCCTTTCCCGCATATCTCTTGTATGTAGTGGAAGAATGGCAGGTCCGCATGGTCAGCATGTCCCGGATGGTCATTTCCTCACACCATGGATGTACCCCTTCCTCCGGAAGCTTTTCCGGAAAAAAGGTGCAGATCCGATCCGACAGGTTTACCAGCCCATCCTTTACCAGCAGTCCCACCGCCAATGCCGTAAAGCTCTTTGTCACGGAAAACATGCGGTGAAGGCTCTCCCTGCCAAAGGGCGCATAATATTTTTCCGCCAGAATATTTTCGCCTTTGATCAGCAGGTAGCCGTGAATCCGCACGCGAAGCTTCTTTAACTGGCTTTCCATCTCTTCCACTGCTTCCGTCGGTATCCCGAAAGCTTCCGGTCTTGCCTCTTTCCAATAAAGCATAGTTTCTCCTTTCTACACTGCTTAAGAGGAGGCGTAAACCCCTCTTAAATTATTTGCGGTTCTTTATAAGCCCATTCAAGTTTCTTGTTAAAAGTAAAACACAGCCGCCGCAATGCCATAAGTTTTTTCTGTTGTTTGGGTAACCAGCCAATTTGGAAGATATGTGGATACCCAAAGTGCAGAAAGAACCTACCATAATTGCAGCGGCCGGACTTTCTTATCCTATTGTTTTGTTCCTATTGTATTATTCCTGTTATCCTTTTCTTATTGTTCTTTTCCCGTTGTTCTCTTCCTGTTGTTCTTTTCTTATTGTTTTATTACTGTTGTTGATTTCTGTTGTTCTTTTCCCGTTGTTACTCGTCATACCCGTTGGGGTTATTCTTCTGCCATCTCCATGAATCCGCACACATTTCCTTGATACCGTACTGTGCTTCCCAGCCCAGCTCCTCCTTTGCAAGACTCGCGTCCGCATAGCAGGAAGCAATGTCTCCCGGACGGCGTTCCTTTATCACATAGGGAATCTTCACGCCCGTGGCTTCCTCGAAATTCTTCACGATATCCAGAACGCTGTAGCCTGTGCCCGTGCCCAGATTATAAACCTTCAACCCCGATTTCTCTTCGATCTTCTTCAATGCCTTCACATGGCCCACTGCCAAATCCACCACATGAATGTAATCGCGGACGCCCGTACCGTCATGAGTGTCATAATCATTCCCGAATACTCCCAGCTCCTTTAATTTCCCCACTGCCACTTGGGTAATATAGGGCATCAGATTGTTGGGGATGCCGTTGGGATTCTCACCCATAGTCCCGCTGGGATGTGCCCCGATAGGATTAAAATAGCGGAGCAGGATCACATTCCACTCGGGATCAGCCTTCTGGATATCCGATAAAATCTGCTCCAGCATAGACTTGGTCCAGCCATAAGGATTGGTACACTGACCCTTCGGGCATTCCTCCGTAATCGGAATGAATGCAGGATTGCCGTACACGGTTGCACTGGAAGAAAAGATAATATTCTTCACATCATGCTTTCTCATCACATCTACCAATGTTAAAGTACCTGCAATGTTGTTCTCATAATACTCCCATGGCTTTTGTACGGATTCTCCCACTGCCTTCAAACCCGCAAAGTGAATCACCGCATCAATTTTTTCCTTGGAAAATATTTCTTCCAAAGCCTCTCTGTCCAAAATATCAGCCTTATAAAAAGGAACTTGTTTTCCGGTAATCGCCTCCACACGCTGCAAAGACTTTTCACTGGAATTACACAAATTGTCAAGCACTGCCACATCATAGCCTGCCTGCTGCAGTTCTGCCACCGTATGGCTGCCGATGAATCCGGCGCCGCCCGTTACCAATATTTTCATAGCTGCCCTCATTTCCGCGCTGTCTCAGCGCATCGCTTTTTTAAGGAACAATGCCTGCCGCACTGCACCCTGTTACCTGTACGGAACCATCCGAAACAGCCTACACATATAACACAGTTTAAATGTTTACCTGCAAAGAAACTACACCAGCCTCATTTTCGGGAGGTTCCTTATATTTAGAATAGCCAAAAGGCAGCTCTATCTCAATACATATTTGTTATGAAAACCTGTCGAAATGTTATATTGTTAAAGTGTAATCCCGTTTTTCACCAACAGCTCTCTGGCGCTTTCCACAGAGTCAACGCCCGTACTGTTTTTAATCGGTGCAAACTCTTTTTCCCGCACCACCTCAAAAGGCAGACAGCTGTCCAGCTGATGAATCATATCCAACACCAGATTTTCATATTTATAGCCGTTAGGTTCCTCGGGCTTCACAAGTTTACCCTCTTCATCCAGACAGGGAATTTTTTTCTCCACAATATGAAGGGGCAGACTGCCTGCGGCCATTTTTTCCAGATCGGCCACACGGAACAGATAATTTAAAATCACGCCGAAATTGTACGCAGGATCGCCGTTTTCGTCTTTCGCATCCCTCATCTCGTCGGAAAGCTCATAGTACTCTACTATGGAAGGTTTTCCGTCCTCCAGACACATGACGCCCACCTTCTCGTCCGGCGCATTCTTCCTGACCACCTTTGCCCCCACGGCACAATCTCTCTTCAGAACCGCTCCGATAAAGCAAGGATCCGCAATCCGCTGCAGCACATTGTCCACGGCAAAAATGTTCAGCCATTCTATTCCTTCCCTGTGAATGGTTTCCATAAGACCCGCATTTTTCAGGGAGACAAACCAGCCGCCGTTTCCGTTAGGAGAAGTGGAAATCCTGCCCTTCTCCTCCAGATATATTTTGCCGTTATAATCTGTGGCCGCCGCCATTGCCTGTTTAAAGAAATGAATGTACTCCTCCCGATATCCGAAGTATTGGTGTTCTTTTAAAAAGGAGGTGGTGGCCTCATGGTTTTTCTCGCTGGTCATAATAAACAAATGAATCCAAGTATCCGCCGACCGCACCACACTCATCAGATTATTGATCAGGCATTCAAAAATATAGAGCTTTCTTGTAATGCCTATGTTATACATGCCCTTAGGATCTTCGGAGCCAAGACGAGTGCCCATGCCCCCCGCAAGCAGGACAGCCCCCGCCTTTCCGGACCGGATTGCCTCCATTCCTGTCTCGGTAAAAGCATCCCTGTGTGCTTCGATCTCTTCCAGCTGCATAGCCGCCAGCGGAGTGATAACGCCTCTCTGAACCAGCTCTTCCCTGTGCCCGCAGGCTTCCAGAATCCCCATATCCGTAACTTCAATCTGGTCAAGCAATTCCTGCTGTTCCTCCGGGGAGAGCTCCCCGAAATATTTTAACACATGCTCCTGACCGTACCTCGCCAGTTTCTCTTTCGCTTGCTCCAATGTCATCGCCATAGCCGTACCTATAACCTTTCTTCCAAATATTATTCCTTTCCGTATCATTTATATGCCGGAATATTGTCTCCTTTGTATTCTGCAAAGTGTCCTGTTGAAATTGCCGTTTTTCCATTCGCCGTAAGATTTCATCCCTTGGACGCCTTTACAATGCCTTGATTCAATTGTTATCAGAATTGTTATCAGTATAACAAAATTTTCCAACAAATACAACGTAATTAAGATTTCTTAAGGAAGTGTTAAGAAGCATAGTTACTTTTCACATCTACGCCACCGCGAGGTGTTGACAGAAACGCAATAAGGACAGCTCTGCCAAAGCAGTGCTGCCAACCTACAGCTCCAGCTCCGTGAAAAAGTCTTCGGAGCCCCATGTTTCCTCTTGAAAACGGAGAAAAAACGCTTTCATCTCCGTATGTTCTTCCCCGATATCCTCCAAGATACCGTTTATATTGTCTTTGGTTACGCAGCCTATGGATGCAAAAAGCCCGTAATATTCCCTGTGCGTTCCGTGCTCCGCAAGGATCACCTGCCATGCCTCCTCTTGGGTTTCGCCTTTCGTGTGGGTCCGCAGATAATCCTCCAGCTCCTTTTGCAGTCCGGCAGACAGTTTCCGGCAGAACAAGAGCCGGAGAAATATCAGCCGTACCTTTTCTTTTCGCCGACTGCTCATGTAAGCGGCAATATCCGTACTGCCATAGTCCTCCTCTCCGCAAAGGATTTGCTTGGAATATCCCTCCTGATCCGAAGTTCGGAGTATGGTAAGCATTCTGGCATCCCATTTTCCGTACCATTCCGCCGTTCCCGCCGCCGCTATGTCCAAAAGATACGCCGCGTCCATGCGTGTCACGGCCGCCGCCATAAGTTCCGCGGGAAAAGCGGGCTGCCGGTCCGGCTCCGTTTTCCCGCCACAATGGCTTTCTCGGCATTCCGCTGCCGTAATCCGCTGCAATTCACCGCACTCCATAAATACGGCCTTGCCAAACCGTATCTCCTTACGGGGCAGCGTCACTTCCAAGAGATGGCCGCAATATGCAAAAGCCCAGTCCCCCACCTCTTCTACCGTATGGGGCAAAACCACATACCGAAGATTCTTTTTACTTAAAAAAGCTTTCTTGGCTATCCTTTTCACCGGCAGACCGTCCAGTTCCTCAGGCACCTCCACATGGGAAGAAAGCCCTTGGAACCGTGTGATCCGCACCTCGCTCTCTTCCGTCTCATAATACAGGCTGCCTTCTGCCAATTGCCATTCTTTTTCCCGCATGTATTGTCAATACTCCTATTCTTTTCCGCTGCGGCACATTTTCTATTTCATGTCAGGGCGCTCCATGGTGAAACGCTTGTTAACCCAAATCCAATTCCGCAATCTGCGCCCTGATATCATCGCTGCGTTCCGTCAGCATCAATTCCTCGTTATGCCGTCTATAGTCCGGGCTTCCAAAGGTTGCTATAAACCGGGCGCTGTAGCTGTTCACGGTAAGTTCCGTGACCAAGATCAACATTTCATTCCCCGATGCTCCGTCCTTTGTTCCAAAGGCTTCTTCCGCAAAGGAAAACAGGGAATGCAGCTCCTGCTGTACTCTGGCAGTCCTCTGCTTCATCTTCTCCACTCTTGCGGTATACCGCATTTTCAGGAAATCATATGCCGCAGCTCCGGTTCCCGCCTCTCCCGTGTATAATTCTTTCCTGCTTTCCTCCAGAAAACGGATGACACTGCAATGCTTTTTCCTGTCGCTGTCGGACAAGGTATTGGCAGTCTGTAGGTTTTCCAAAAGCTTTTTCCGTCCCTCCGCCTGCTTCTCAAGCTGGGAAAGCACCTGCTCCAGCCGCATTTCCGCCGCCGTACTGCCGATACCTTTCAAGGGATTTTTCAGATCCGACAAAAAAGCCGCCTGCTCCATAATATCCTTCATATCCGCCTGAACCTTGTCAAGGAGCATACCCAGCAGAGACAATCTCTCGTCAAAAGCCGCCTCCTTGGCACGTGCAATGGCCTGAACGGAAGGGTTTCCGCTTAAAATATCTTCAATATGATAATCTTTCTTATATTTATTATATAGATCATAATATGCGGTAAATTCCTTTACCACCTTTTCGTTTCTCAGATACTGCCCCACCAGTGTCTCGTCCACCGGCAGCATTTCCTCCTCATACAGAGCCAAAATTTCCGAAAGATCCTCCCAGCCTCTGGCGGTCACATAACTGCGTCCCTTGGCGGTCATTTCCATACGGTAAAAATGATCTTTCTTCAAATCCAGATAATTAATCACCGCATTGTGAATACGCTTTTCCGTTGCATATTCCTTCCAGATACGGTAATCAGGCTCCACCTCCATAACCTTCAGACGATCCAGCGTTACCACATCGAATTCCCGCACCGATTTATTGTACTCCGGGGGATTTCCCGCCGTTACAATGACCCAGCCTTCGGGAACTCTGTGGCGGCCGAAAACCTTATACTGTAAAAATTGCAGCATGGAGGGAGCCAGAGTCTCCGATACACAATTAATCTCATCCAAAAACAGAATGCCCTCCCTGATGCCGCTGGCCTCCATAGTGTCATATATAGATGCGATGATCTCGCTCATGGTATATTCCGATACGCTCATGCTCTGTCCGCCGTATGTTTTCCGGGTAATATAGGGCAGTCCCAGCGCAGACTGTCTGGTATGGTGGGTCATGGAGTAGGAAACCAATGCAATACCCATCTCCTGCGCAATCTGCTCCATAATCGCCGTCTTGCCGATGCCCGGTGCGCCCAGCAGAAAGATAGGACGCTGCCGTACCACAGAGACACGGTACTCTCCGAACTCATCCTTTTTCAAATATAAATTGACTGAATTTTTAATGTATTCCTTAGCCTGCCTGATATTCATATCTATCAATCCACCTTTCCTATTCATGCATATTTCAAGAGGTGCCATCACTTTCCAAGTCATTTTCCTCCAGCACCACTTTCATACTCCACGGCGGCACCGGCGCCCGGTTTTCGTCTTCGTCCAAAAAGGCAAAAATCACGTCATAAGGGGGCATCTTCTGGGGATATATCCCATAGCCGTCCGTAAAATATATCAATCCCTTTAAATCTTCGAATTCCCCTTGACGCCGGAGTGTATCTATATATTCAAATACCGGCCGGAAATCCGTGCCCCCGAAGCCGGTCAGCTTCCCATATTTCATGAAAGTGTCGAAATCCTCGTCGTTGGTAATCTTAGTGTCGCTCTGCACCTGATTGTCGCATTGGATAATATGCACATTGACCCGGTGAAAAAAATTCTCACTGCCCTTCAAAATAGAGTATGTTTTGCGCAGAAAAGCTTTGACAACGGCACCTCTGCAGGAAGCGGAAGTATCTATGGCAATGACAAACTCCTTCACTTTGTTTGCTTCCTTATATTCCAGCGGCTCAATCAAGGGAAGATTGCCGTAATGCTCCAATCCGTAAGTATAATAAATATAATCGAACTCATCATCATTTACGGTAATGTCCTCTCCCATCACCGTAAATCTGCGCAGAATATCGCTGTAATCATAGCGGTCTCTGGTAGTCTCTTCCAGATTTTTCTCCAGACTCTCACCGCCGCTTTTATTTTTGGTAAAAGATTTTAAATCGGCTTTCACGCGTTCGCTGATTTTCTTCCATTGCTCCTCCGTAATTACCAATTCCTCCTGAGCGCCGGAATCTGCCGGTTTCCAGAGACTATGGACATCCTTTGCAAACAGGCGGATCAGTTCCCGCCTTTCCTCCGGCGTGACAGGATTATGCCGGAAATATCTATAGATCCGTTCCGCTGTGAGGGCGCCGATATCTTCTTTTAATATGTTCAGTTTCCGTGCCGCGTCCCCATCCTGCTCCAGAGACACACTGTCCAGCTTCATATCCAGAATTACATTCTCCACTGCAATATCCACTGCCAAATCCCAATGCTCTGTCTCCAATTTCCCGTATTGAAAACTATGGGAAAAAATACAATGCAGCAGCACATGCAGATAACATCTGGCGATAAATTTCGGATTCTCCCGATAAGCCTTCAGAACATAGACAGGATCATAAAAAAGTGTACTGCCGTCCGTGGCAAAGCAGTCGCTCTTCGCCCTTTCCCTGCGCTTCAGCTGTGCCAGCGCCATATCAAAAAAGCGCAGATGCATCAGGAGATCATCATGGGCCAGTGCCAATATTTGATTTGCCAAAGACTGTATTTTGCTATCTTCCGCTGCCATATCCGCGCTCCTGTCTTCTTAATAAAAATGATAAATCAAATACCCGGCTGCAAAGCACAATGCGTCCGCAAGACGCTGTGGCATTTGACCCTCGCGGCATTCGCCAAATGCTCGTGGAAGCACGGCACTTGGCTCATTACCCGCGGAAATAAACTTCTATTGAGGTTCCGAACCTTTCTCCCACTTCCCGCTGCGGAAACGGATGGCAAAAAAGATACTGCGGAAAATCCAATCAATCACCATTGCCGTCCAAACGCCCAGCAGCCCCATTTTAAAAACAATTCCCAGCAGATAAGAACAACCCAGCCGGAAAATCCACATAGAGCCGATAGATACCGCCATGGGCAGTATCGCATCCCCCGCCGCCCGGAATACATTGGGAAGGGTAAACGAGGGAACCCATGCTACAATCACCATAACCGCATGGAGCCACAGTACCTGCTTGGCCAAATTCGTTGCCTCGGGACTCAGATGATATAACGAGGTCAAAACACCCGCACTTACCACAAGCACTAAAGACATCGCGCTCAGGCTGATCCATGCCGCCTTCATCAGCTTCTTGGAATAATATCTCGCCTGTTCCGGCTTTCCGGCTCCTATACAGACGGAGACAATGGCAACAATACCGCTGTTAATGGCCGCTCCCGGCAGAATATTGAAGGAAGCGATGGTATTGCAGACGGCATTGGCCGCAATGGCATAAGTTCCCATAGTGGAAATCATGCTCACCGTCAAAATCTTCCCCAGCTGAAACAAACTGTTCTCCATGCTGTTGGGAAGCCCTATATAGCATATTTTTTTAATCAAATCCAGCCGGAACCGCAGTGTAACCTGCCCCTTAAAGTTCAGATCCCGCTTTTCGTTAAACATCAGGCAGAAAATCAAAACTGCCGCCACGGTTCTGGAAATAGTGGTTGACACCGCCGCACCGAAAGTGCCTATTCCAAAACCATAAATAAAAACAGCATTTCCGGCTACGTTGAGAATATTCATCAGTATGGAAATCTTTAAGGTTGTCTTGGAATCCCGCATAGTCCGGAATAATCCTGCACAGGCATTATATACCGCCAGCGGCACAAAGGAAAGCGCCGTCACCACCAGATAATTACGGGCATTCTCCATAACGTCCGCTTCCACCCGCCCGATAATCAGCTGCAAAATTCCGTTGTGGAAAAACAGGAAAATGGATGTTACCGTGACGGAGCTGGCCAGCGCAAATAATAAGACCTGCCAGGAAGCCTTACAGGCATCTTCCTTATCACCCTTTCCCAGAAAATGTCCCGCCA
Organism: uncultured Acetatifactor sp.; assembly: GCA_910589655.1. Taxonomy (GTDB): domain Bacteria; phylum Bacillota; class Clostridia; order Lachnospirales; family Lachnospiraceae; genus Acetatifactor. The sequence goes on from CAJUTJ010000097.1 coordinate 47,192, forward strand.
CCACGGCGCCGCCCGTGCCGAATGCGGTAAACACATTGATGATCAAAATATTGATCGTATCCACCAGAGATACGCCCGACACCGCCGCCTCACTCACATTGGCAATCATCAGCGTGTCCGCCAGACCCACCAGAAGCGCCAACAGCTGTTCAAACACCAAAGGGATGATCAGTTTCTTTAAATCTTTGTTTGTGTATAACATTTTTGCCCTTCTTTCGGCTCTCATACCATACTATATTTTAGCTCCTGTATGAGAAAAAGTAAACCGGAACATGGAACATTTGGCGAATATTGGCAACAGTTCAGACAGGTCACTGAACCGTTACAAAATGCACACAAAACGCGAAAGGATGCGTTTTGGCGCCCGCATGTCTCGCAAAATCGCATAGAGAGGCGGTTCACGCTCTTTTTGCATGTACAAACCAAAGCGATTAGAATCATCCCTTGGACAGCCGTGCGCAAAATCGCTGTTTTGCGGTTTCTGTGCGTGCGTTGCCGGTCACGGATCGAACAGTAACGGAACAGGACGGGCGGCGGACAGACAGGAATGCGGCGCGGGAAATCAGTTTGGGGAACTTCCTGAACAAAAGTATAGCAAAAGAAGAATATCAGAAATCAAAAATTGCAAAAAACACTAATGCTCCATCCGGTCAAAAAATGGATGGAGCACTAGAATCTATTTGAAAACAGCTCTCCACAGGATGTGCGTCATTCTTTGCAGCATAAAAATCACAGTTTGAGAGGCATAATGGAGGTACATTGACTAAAATAAGACACTGCGGACCGCAAAACAAGGCGCGCAAACCGGGAAAATGATTTTACAAATACGCTCGTATGAATCTACCTGCCATGTGACAAGTATATTTTTCCATATACTTGTCATATGTCAAGTAATTTCCTTAATAATTATGTATGTGCAGATATTTTTCTTTCGTAGCCATGCCTCCTCTGATATGGCGTTCGGATTTATTGACATCCAGCACCTGCCTTGCCTGTTTCGCCAGAGCGGGATTAATCTGCATCAGCCTGTCGGTTACATCTTTATGTACCGTCGATTTGCTGACCCCAAAGGCCTTTGCCGTCTGGCGCACTGTGGCATTGTTGTCAATAATATAGCTAGCAATATTCATGGCACGCTCTTCGATATAATCCTTCAAAAGAAAACCCCTTAAGAATCTTTTTTACAGTGTATGACAGATTCCTAAAGGGTATGACTTGTGTTTTGAATTATTCTCTGTCAGCGGAAGCTTCCTTATGCTAGTGTATGCCTGAGTACGGCTGTCTGAGTTGTTTTATCCATTGGTTACTGTTCAGAGGTTATCTTGCAATAAGAAAACCGATGGTGTAGACTGATTTCAGTCGAAGCCATCGGTTTTCTTTATCCAAATATCTGGGAGACTCTGTTATATAAATTTGATTCTTCGTTTTGGCGTATCTGAATAA